>JBJKQF010000134.1:0-21590 GCA_046705545.1 Terriglobia bacterium | reverse complement strand
ATGGCGACTGCGCGACCTTCTCCTCTTTATCGGGTTCGCCGCCGTCTCCATGATTCTCATGCTCATCTTCAACCTGCTGCTATCGGTGGCATACGTGGTCGTTGCTCCCATGGCAGGCTGGAAACTGACCGTCCTCCAACTTGAGAAAAACCCGATTTACCTTCTGGCGTTGCAGCTGGTTTGGTACGGCCTTTTGCTGGCTTACATCTACTATCTCGTCGTCGTTCGCTATCGGCTCCCTTTTCTGGAAGGATTGAGCTGGCGCAAAATCACGGCCCATAGCACCCTCCGCTACCTTCTGGGAGGAATCGTTCTCGCGATGGTCATCATGCTCATGCCGCACTTTCTGCCGGAAAAGAAGACTTTTCCGCTGATTAACATGTTCAGTTCGCCCGCGGCGGCGTATGCCATCGCTCTGTTCGCTGTTTTGATTGCCCCCTTCATGGAAGAGCTGCTTTTTCGGGGGCTGCTCTTCGCCTTCTTTGAAAAGCACGGTGGGCTCACCTTCGCCGTAGTTTCCACGGCCGTGCTCTTTGCCGGGCTCCACGTCCCCGAGTACTGGGGCGCTTGGCAGAGCCTCCTGATGATTTTGCTCGTGGGGATTCTGTTTTCAATGGTCAGGGGCGCTACGCGTTCAACAACGCCCAGCTATCTTCTGCACATGGCTTACAACGGAACCCAGATGCTGCTCCTCTACTTTCAGACGCAACACTTCCACAGGTTTCCCGGCGGTCCGCATTTCTGAAGGGCAACGCCCGGCATGGGCTGGGCTGGTTTAAAGCTTTGGTAAGATTTACATTCCGGATTGAATGGCAGATGGTAACCCGCCGGACGGTCGCCTAGTGCGTGTTCCCCTCAGTCGCCATTCCCAGCACCTAGACTCCGCGGTGCTGCTTGACGTCAATTCTCAAACGTTTGATTTTCTGGTTCAGGGTTGATAGGGGAATTTTGAAGCGTTCAGCTGCCTCTGTCTGGCTCCAGTCGGAACGCGCCAGCATGTCCAGGATAAGCTTCCGCTCATACTCCTCAACAAGCTCGAACAGCGGTCGGCCATCAATCTCCTGAGCCGAGTACGCTGGCGCTCCACCGCGATGGTCTTCAAAGAGTTGCTCCGGCAGAACGTCCGGTCCCATGACAGGCCCGGAAGCAAGAATCACCGCACGCTCAACGGCGTTTTCCAGTTCGCGCACGTTGCCCGGCCACGGGTGGTCCATCAGCAGCTTCATGGCCTCTGGGGAAAAGGTCAAACCCTCACGCTGATTTTCCGCACAGTACTTAGCCAAGAAATGCTCAACGAGAAGCGGAATATCCTGGACGCGGTCCCGCAGTGAAGGCAGTTGGATGCTGATAACGTTCAGCCGGTAGAAGAGATCTTCCCGGAAAGTATTGGCCTGGACCATCTTCATAAGGTCCGCATTGGTAGCCGCCAGAATCCGGACGTCCACTTTGATCGTCTCTGTTCCGCCCAGACGCATGAATTCGCGCTCCTGGATGACCCTCAGGAGCTTGGCCTGCGTCTCCACACCGACAGTACCAATCTCGTCAAAGAAGATGGTGCCTTGGTCAGCAACCTCAAACAGGCCCCGTTTGGTGGCGATGGCGGAAGTAAAAGCCCCTTTGACGTGACCGAAGAGGGTGCTCTCCAGCAGGTCCACCGGCATCGAACCCGTATTGACCGGAACAAAGGGCTTGTCGGCGCGAGGGCTGGTGGCATGGATGGTCTTGGCAACCAGTTCCTTTCCGGTGCCGCTTTCGCCGGTGATCAGCACTGTGGCCCGGCTGGGTGCCACCTGTGTGATGAGGTCAAAAACCCTCTGCATCCGTTCGCTCTTACCGATAATGTTCGGCAAGCCGAACCGCTTGAGGGCCCGGCGCAGCAGGACGTTCTCCACTTGCAGGCGGGAGCGATCGAGAAGGTTGCGGATCTCCAAAAGCAGTTTGTCGTTGTCCCAGGGCTTGGTGATGTAGCTTTCCGCACCCACCCGGGATGCTTGGAAGGCCACTTGGCTGGAATCGTAAGCGGTGATCATGATCACCGCAGTCTCGGGAGAGTCTCGCTTGATCGTCTGAAGTACATCGAGACCGTTCGAGTCCGGCAGGTTGACGTCCAGAAGGACAAGGTCGAAAGGCTCGCGCCCCAGCTTTTGCAGGCCTTCCTCCGCAGTCGTAGCCGTACTGATCTGGTAGCCCTCAATGCCCAGGAGTTCTTCGAGGCTCTCGACGATTTCCTTCTCATCGTCCACGATAAGAATAGAGGCCTGACTAGACGACATTGACCGGTTTCCTGACAGCGGGGAATTCGAGGCGGAACGAGGTTCCGTGGCCAACCCGGCTCTCCACGTGGATTTCTCCGGAGTGCTCGCGGATGATGCCGTAGCTCACCGCCAAGCCCAGTCCGGTGCCGCGGCTGGTTGTCTTTGTGGTGAAAAAGGGATCGAAGATCTTGCGGAGGTGTTCGGGAGAGATGCCCACTCCGTTATCGGAGACTTCAACTTGCACAACGGAATCGATAGACTCCGTTGCAACAATCAGCTCGCCTCCGTACGGCATGGCGTCGCGAGCGTTCATGACAAGGTTCATAAAGACTTGCTGCAGTTTTCCGGCATTTCCATAGATGGGCGCCAGTTCTGGTTCCAAACGGATGTTCGAAGTGATTTTTGCCGTTCGCAACATCGGCTCCACCAAAACCATCGTCTCTTGAATGATTTTGTTCAGGTCAAGCTCGGCGCGTTCACTGCCGCTAACGCGTGAAAACTTCAGCAGGTTGTTAATGATCTCAGAAGCCCGGAAAGCCTGCTTCACCACCCGGTCCAGAACGCGATACTGCGGCTCGCCCGCGGGCACCTGTCTCGCCAGCATCTGGAGCTGCGAGGCGATGACCGCCAGGGGCGTGTTGACTTCGTGGGCGACACCGGCTGCCAAAACACCGATGGAGGAGAGCTTCTCAGCCTGAACCAGCTGGTCCTCAAGGTTCACACGCTCGGTCAGATCGTTCAGAATCAGCAAACGCCCAATCACCTGATCGTCTTTGCCAAGCAGCGGCACCGTTGAAAGGTTCACGATCAGTGATTTCCCTGCCGCGTTGTGCAGGCTGAATTTGTAAAGGCTCAGCACCCGGTGAGGCTCCGAAGCCGTTGGAAGGTGGGAAAGCAGATCGGGTGAAAAGATTTCGCTCAAGAGCTTTCCTTGCGCTTCGCTGGCCGGCATCCCGTAGAGCCTCTCCATTGAGGCGTTCCAAGACTCTACACGCCCTTCCAGGTTCCAGGCAATAATGCCGCCGTCGATCGATTCAATGATGTTCTCATTGAAGTCTTTCAAGGTCTGGTATTCCAAGGCCTTGCTCTCCAGCGATTCGTACAGGCGGGCACTCTCGATTGCAATGGCGATATAACCTGAGATCGTCCGCAGCAGATCAACATCGTCGCTCGAGAGGAAGTCATCTTCGTTGGTCTTTCCCAACCCCAAATAACCAAGCGTGCTTCCCTTTACCTTCAGCGGCAAGTAATAATGGAGGCCCAGGCGCTCGATGGACGATTGCACAGAGGCGGAAAACTCCGGCCGCTGCTTCACGGTTTCAAAAAAGAGATATCCCTTGCGCATCCCGCCCTGTTCGGAATCCAGAAAGCCGAGGTCCAACTCCCCATTGAAGGTGATTCCGATGGATTTAGCTAGATGCGTCTCTCCCTGAGAGGGAGTCAGAAAGACCGCCACGCGGTCTACCCCCAAAGTCTCCGCCAGCCGCTCCACCGTCTGATCCAGCAAAGAGTTCACATGAACTTCCGAGCTTAAATCCCGCGCGAAATCAAGCAAGGTCCGCCGATAATCGTAGCGCTGGCGGTTAAAAGAACGGTCCAGGCGGACCTGAATCCAGTTCACCATGGGCTGGAATAGAAGGGCCGTCACCACAATCGCCAGCAACCAGCCGCCCTGGGTGGTAATCAACTCCGCGCTCCGGAAAAAGTCGGCGAACAGGAAAACCAGCCCGAAGTAAAGTCCCACGATTGCAGCGGTCGCCAGGGTGTAGGCGATGCCTCGCCGAAAGATGATATCCACATCCATCAGGCGATAGCGCACAATCGCGTAACCGAAGGAGAGGGGCAGCAGAACCAGCGAAAAGACTGAAAGCTTCATCCAATCGGCCGGGATGAATGCCATGCCCAGAAAGTAGGGACCCGCGTACAGAAGCACGAATGGAATAACCGCAACAAAGGTGCCCCGGGTCAGCCACTTCAACTGCTGCCGGGCAACGGCAGTACCAGCCCGACGATAGGAAGCAAAGAGGAAAATTGCACCGGCTACAAAGTAGACCGCCAGGTGGCCCATTTCCAGGCTGTCCAGCAGCCATCGCACGGAAAGCTCCGGCAGTGGCAAGCCGACAAAACCAGTCATCACCAGGACGTGGAAGGACAGTAGAAGCGCGGCCGGCAGATAGAGGGCCGGCAGAATGTATTGCCGGCGGCGCAGGAATTCAGGCTTCTCAGGGAATGTCAGGCAGAAATGCAGGAAAATTGCGGGCTGTAATAACAGCGCTGCCACGTCAAGCCAGTAAATTGTCGAATCGAAAAGATTCAGCTTTCCCGTGTAGGAGAAGCTGTAAAGAACAAAAGAGACAAGGCAAAAAAGGTAAAAGTGCAGCGACTTCGCGGCAGACCAACGGCGCAGAAAAACAAAGGCCCCGATCACCAGGTAGAGAAGCCCAACAAAGTCCAGGAAATCTTGGATTGAATTCGAATCGTTTTGCGGCGCGATGATAACCGAGGTTTCAAACGACTCCCCGTGGCGCAGCAACTTATAGGCCGCCCGAGACCAGACGCCGCTGGCAAAAATTTCACGAACGGCCTGAACCGTCGTCCTGACAGGGCGGCCGTCGATAGACTCGAGAATATCGCCTGCCCGAACTCCCGCCTTCTCCCCGGCGCTGTTCGGAGCAACGCTCCACGCTTCCAGGCCGTGCTGGCTTTCCACCCAGGACACCCCGTCCGTGGGGACTTGATAGATTCTTTTCTGCTGGAAGTTAATGACCGCAAAAACAGCAAGCGCAACGCTCACAATCGCGAGCAGCAGGGTCAAGAACCGATATGGAGAGCGCAAACTCATGGTACTGGCCAAGTTCCGGAACAGGGCAGGTATCTTCTCTTGAACACTAGCAAGTCAAGTTCCATGCCACGCTTTCAAAGTCTTTCTCAGATTTCGACATATTTTGCTGACTTGCTCCCCCTGCGGCATGCTCTATAGTGGCCTAAAATATGAATTACCATATGCCGCCTACACTATTCTGTAGCGTGGCATGATGCCACTGCTATGGCTTGTGCCCTACCGATCAGCTAACCCAACAAAGTCGAAACCTCGTTTCACCCTGTGACGAGGAAAAAGACCGGCGTTGGATTCAGAATTGGACGGAAAACCCGCCCCGCACTGTGCTGTACGCCGGAGTGAGAAGGATTGGCCTTCCGTCGCCCTGATCGACAGCGACTGATCCCTGACCCAACACATTCCGGAAGTCCGCCAGGGCCACAATGCGAACCGGAAATACCTCAATCCTCGGCAGCGGTTGGCGAATCTGGAAACCCAGGAAAGGCTGAAGTTCCATCCGACCTTCGCCATAGGGATCGACTACCGTCACGCGACCGTCGGGCAACCATGCGTATGAGGTAACAATCTCTGTCTTCGAACACGGGATGCGAACAGAGAACTTCCCTGCGACAGTTTGGGTGAATTGCGAGCGCAGAATGCCAGCCAAATTTCCCGGACTGAATGAAACATTCTCCACGGCGCTTCCTGCCGGGCCCACGCCCAAAGCATCCCCTAAGGCGTACATAACCCCCATTTGAGTATGATGGCCAAGCTCTCGCTCATACGCCACCCGCATTCCTGTAGAGTTATACCCGCCGGCGTTCAAAACCGCTGTACTTCCGCCCAGGTTCAAAAGCACATTTCCTTCCGACGCCGCACTGTCCAAACTTTGGACTCCACCCGAGCCCCACACGGCCATGTTGCTGAAAGCATCATGAAAGGCAGAAATCTCAATCCGGGAACGCGCATCGAGGCTACGGTCCAATCGAACCTCCGCGTGGGTCGCGTCCTCCATTAGCGGGCGATAATGATACATGCTGATGCGGGGAAAGGCATTCAGGTCGCTAAGGCGCCCCAGCAAAGAGGATACCTGACCAGCATCCATTGTTCCGTAGCTCAGGGTCAGCAAGGTAGCAGGGTTGAAGCGATACGCAAGAGTCGCCTCCGGATGTACCGTCTTGGAGTCCTGGACCGAACTCAGGTACCGCACCTCGAGACCCGCAGTCACGGTCAGGGCGCCGGAAAGTTGGCGGCTCTGCACATAGTGCAGCACTAAGCCCCGCGAATCCGCCAAGCCGTGATTCTCCGGTAAAGACGAAGGAAAACCTTCCTGCAAGCTCAAACGGTGAACCACCAGGCTGATTTCCTCCTGGCTTTTTTCCGAGATTCCCTTCCGATAGGAGGCCGCCAAGGAGGTCCCCGTGGCGCCACCGCTCGTCGACCCCGCCACCAGAACCTCGGAATTATCGTCCAGAGGGTGGAGATAAGCCACCACCGTCCCCATTCCGGGATCAGCCGCCAACGCATCTCCCGGCACCGACCCGGGGATTACGGCAATCAGTCGGCGCACTCGAAGGGGAGAACTTCCCTGCCGACTCTTGCGAGTTTGATGAGCCTTCTTGGAGAAACGCAACACTGGCCGCGTGGAGACAGACGTCCGCAGAACCCATTTCCATTCGTCGCCCCAAGTGTGGAACTTCGGTTTTGGGTCCTGCCATCGGATTTGGGAGAAAATGTCACTCAGCGCAAAGGATTCCTGGGTAGTTTCGTTCGGAATCACCCGCACACCTTTGCGAAACACGGGGAGCCGAGTCGGGGAAATCACCTGGAGCGAGTACCAACCGGGAGCGAGATGTCCGATCGAGAAATCGCCACGGCCATTGGTCAAGACTCGCTCGACCGGCTTTTCAATGCCGCCAGCCAGGTCGAGTCCCGAACTGGTCAACAAAACCGTTGCACCCATCAGAGGGTTTCCGCTGGCATCCGTCACTTTTCCCGACACGCGCCCGAATTCCGCAGCACCCGCCGGGGAACCCGCCAGCAGGAGACCGAGCAATACTCCGGCTCCCAGCCAACCTATGGTTCGTTTCAAAATATTGAAGCGCCTCATCGTGCCTCGATCAGTGGGATTTTGAAGCCGTTTCCCACCCGTGATGCGGGAAAACTTCCATTCCTACTCAACCCGGAAATTGGCCGTTTGGGTATCCGTCTGGTTCTTGATCTTGTCAGTGATTTTGATCTGCAGCGTGTAATCTCCGGGCTTCAGCAACCGAGCTGGCATAGTCTTTTCAATGGTAAGCTGCTCGGCGGCGTCCTTAATCTTGGCTGCTTCCTCTGTCTGATCGAGAACAGGCTTACCATCCTTTGAAATGACATAGTTGATATTCGCCTCGGGCCGATGTGTCTTGGGATCCAGCCCCAGATTGTATACCTGCATGTATATCCCTAAGGTTTGAGATTTCTTAAAGGTATCATTGACGCAAGGCCGAACCTTGGTACCTCCGATAACGAAGGGCCCGGAGCCGACTTCACTGGTTGGCAGCGGTTGAATGAGATCAGCCAGAATCAGCGAACTGCTCGAAAGCTTCTCGTTGCTGTACTGCGGCACCACAATTCCCAAGTTCATCGAACCCATGTGCCCGCTCTGATCGTCCTTGATCACCACACTCAGCTTATAATGGCCAGGCCGCAGGTACACCGCCTTTTGGTACACCGACTTTTGGTTGACGTAATCCTGGAAATCATGCTGGGGAACATCCGCTACGACGCTGTCCTGAAACGTATCGGCAACGTTGCCTCCCAACGTTGAAAGCTGCCCGTAAACATCCAAAACCGCGTGCATCACTCCACTCTTATTCGTAAACTGCAATTCCCGATTGGGCACTTGGATCGTAATCGGAGTTAGCACCGTATCGTCTGTAATCTTGAGAAAATCCGTCCGGATGCTGAAAGGGAGAAGCTGCGCGGACAGGGTCGAGGTGACCAACGCTTTCAAATCCCGGAACTTGATGGACGGGGGCTGAAAAATCTTGGCATAGAGATTCAATCGCGTGAACTCGTCAAAATTCTGCCCCATCATGTTTAAGTTCGAATAGACCATGGAGTTCATGCCGCTGCCGGGTGCCGCCCCCTGACCGAATTGCGCGGGATTGAGGATGGCATTAGGATTCCATACAGAACCGATCGCCGCCGGGCCCATACATCCCGTCGTATCATCAGGAGTTTGAGCCATGGCGTCCTTTTCGCAGGGGTTCATTGTTAGGTGGTACTCCCCCGTCATGGTCGGGTCGACAAACTCCAATTTGACGTTGTTGCCAATTCCAGGGATGTAATTGTAGGTCCAGTCCTCGAACGGGTATGTCGTCATGGTGGGGCTTACTCCAGGACCCGCGTAAGGCATTTCGTTGGAGGGCATAAGGTACTGTCCGCCGCTGGGGTGAGAGTCGATCTCATCCGGAGGGCCGTACATAATGTAGACCCGCCCGCGGTCGGTCTTCCACCCGGGAATCCCGGAGGCAAAATGCTCATTGGCGTAAGCGATACGCCGATAGAACTCGGCCTTAAACCCATTATCCGGAGAGCCGGGGTTAGGATTCCGCCTTTCCCAGAACTGCTGGATAAACCGGTCACGCTCTTCGTCGGTGGTCAATTTTTTGAATGCGGCCCGTTCTGCAGGCGTGATGATATAGGAAATAGGTCCTGAAATCCATTTCTTATAGGGGCTCTCCATTTCCTTCTGGATAGCTTTTTGGCGCCGCCGCTCTTCCTTGGCGAGTTTCTTATCCTTGTCTTTTCGAGCAAACACTGGGCCGGCAAAGCCCCCGAAGACCGTTGAAGCAAGTAGTATCCCCACGGTCCATCGGGCAATGTAGAGCCTAGAAAAAATGTTCATTCCCCCGTCCCCTGACTCCCTCCCTTCCCGCATCTGTATTGGGAGGTACGTCTTATTCTATTTTTCGAGAAATGCAAAGTCAACCAATTCCGCAGCAATCCATCCGCCAGTCACGGACCTCAAAAGCCGCTCGTTGTTGAGGATGCGGTTCACTTCCCAAATGTTTTCTCGGGCCTCCCTGGCACCGGAACGGAGAGTCTCAACAAAGGCTTAATTTTTCTTCCTAACTACGTGCACAAAGGGTAAAATGGGGGCCGGGTTTCTGTACCGGGCAAGGGCCACTAAGCTAGGCATGACCGCCCCCGCCAGCGAGTAATTGTTGTACGGGGTGCGTCTGCAAGGCCCACCGCCCAGGGGAAACTTTTGCGGATGCCACTCCGCGGCAAGATTCGTGGACCTGCATGGTCCGGCGCTCGTCTGTATACACCATTGCATTGAAGAAGGTTGAGATTTACTATTAGCGCTGTAGGACTGGGCATGGCCTAGGGATCATCGCCGAGAAGGTCTATCAACACGATGGGTCAAACCACAGAAGTGAAGACCGGGCAAGTCGGTCCCATGCGGACATCGGACGAAATCAACTTGCTCCGCGGTCCGCTCTCTCCGCCTCCCTTGAAGCGTCCAACTCCGCGCACTAAGATTTTGCTTTCCCTTCTGGGCATCGCTGTTCTGGCCGGCTTGGTGATTGGCGGAATCTTGTGGACACGGCGCGGATTGATTACCGTGCAGACCAGCAACGTCGTCCGGCAGGACTTGACCTCGATTGTCACGGCCTCGGGTGAAATCAAGCCGCCTCCCAATAAGTTCGCGACGGTCAACGCGAACTCCTTCGGCAAGGTTACGGAAATCCTGGTCAAGGAAGGCGACCACGTCAAGAAGGGCCAGCTGCTGCTCCGAACCGAGGACGTTCAGCAGGAAGCGGATGTCCGCGCGCAGCAAGCAGCCATCACATCCTCCCGCGCTGACCTGCGGGTGTCCCAGGCCGCTGTAGAATCAGCCTTGGCCAACCTGCAAACGGCCCAGGCCAATCTAAACCAGGCGCAGGCCAAACTCGACCAAGCGAAAGATGACTTCGTCCGCTCGCAGGCAATGTTCAAAGAAGAATTGATTTCGCGGCAGACTTTCGACCAGGACCGAAGTAATTACCAAGTCGCTGAGGCGGCAGTTCAATCTTCTCAGGCTCAGGTTGCGCAAGCCAAAGCACAGCTTAGCCAGGCTGCCTACAATCGCGATATGTCACGCGCCCATGTCGTGCAATCCCGCGCCCAATTGACTGGCCTTGAGGATGCAAGGAACAAAACGATTTATACCGCACCCTTTGATGGCGTCATTACTTCCCTGCCCGTGCACGTTGGCGAAAACGTAGTTCCGGGGATTCAAAACCAGACAGGAAGCATGCTCTTTCAGGTTGCCAATCTCTCGGTGATTAATGCCGTCGTTAACGTAGATGAAACGGACATCCTGGCAATCAAGCAGGGACAGCCCGCGGAAGTCGCCATTGATGCAATTCCCGGCAAGCAGTTCAAGGGCCACGTCACCGAGATTGGCATGAGCGCGGTCGGTTCTACTTCCGGCCAGACAACCACCAGCAGCCAGAGTTCTACAGGCACAGGTGAGGCCAAGGATTTCTCGGTGTCTGTGACCCTTGACGATCCTCCTCCGGGATTGCGGCCCGGCCTCTCCGCAACGGCCAAGATTACCACCGCGACTCGCCACAACGCCGTTAGCATTCCCATCCAGGCACTCACCGACCGCGAGCAACGCGAACTGGATAAAGAACGGCGCGAGGCCTCCGGGGCGGAAGGCCTTGCAGCGCCTCCGTCATCATCCGCACAAGAAGCGAAGAGCACAAAGGAACTCCAGGGAGTTTTTGTGGTCCGCAACGGTCGGGCAGTGTTCGTTCCGGTCAAGACGGGAATTATGGGCGCTACGAATATCGAGGTGCTGAGCGGCGTCAAGCCCGGTGAGGAAATCGTTACAGGCAGTTATCAGGTGCTCCGGACTCTCAAAGATTACACCAGGATTAAAGTCAACCGCCAAGCCTCCTTCCTGGGGCCGCCCTCGTCATAGCCCCTAGGAAGATTTGCCAATCATGGAATCACAAACCGTGGCCTCGCAGAATCAGGAAAACTCAGCCCCCCCGGACAATATCGTCATTTACACGCGGGACCTGTGGAAGATCTATGACATGGGCACCATCAAAGTGGATGCTCTGTGCGGCCTCTCGTTCTCGATTCGGCGCGGCGAGTACGTGGCCATCATGGGACCCTCCGGCTCCGGGAAATCCACCTTGATGAATCTGATCGGCTGCCTGGACACTCCCACGCATGGAGAGTACTGGCTGAATGGGCGGCTGGTCAGCCAGCTTACGGACGATGAGCTGGCCTATATTCGCAACAAAGAGATCGGGTTCGTCTTTCAAACTTTCAATCAGCTGCCGAGGGCGACCGCCTTGCATAATGTGGAGTTACCCTTAATTTACAACGGAACAGCTCCCGGAGAACGCTTGCAGCGGGCAGAGGAAGCACTCCGCATGGTCGAGCTGGGTGACCGCATCCACCACAAGCCCAGTGAACTTTCCGGCGGCCAACGCCAGCGCGTCGCCATTGCCCGAGCCTTAGTCAATCACCCTTCCATCCTGCTGGCAGACGAGCCCACCGGCAATCTCGATTCGACCACTGGGGAAGAAATCATGAACTTGTTCGACCGCCTTCATCAGTCCGGAAACACCATCGTCCTCGTAACTCATGAGCACGACATCGCCGCCCACGCGCATCGAGTCATTCACATTCGAGATGGCAGAGTTGACCGGGATGAACCGCTAGAATAGCCGCAATTCCCCGGCATACAATCGTTCATCTGCACCACAGGAGAGACGGTGGGGAGCAGCACCTTTGGAAAATCGCCGGCACGCCCCAAGCAGGACGGGCTTTTAAGTGCCTGGAACACAACTCGAGACGCCTTCTGGATTGCCCTTGAGGCGTTGAACGCCCACAAACTCCGCTCTTTTCTCACCTTGTTTGGGGTAGTGATCGCCACAACCACCTTGATCGTTGTCATGTCCGTCATCAACGGCATGAACCTTTACATTGCGGATCACATCGCCAACCTGGGCGCCAACACCTTTGTCCTTAGCATGTATGAGTGGGCGCAAGGACACGATGCTTGGCTGCGGGCCCAACGGGTCAATCGGCCAATTCGCATGGCAGACTATGAGTATCTAAAAGCCAACCTGAAAGGTTATAAGGCCCTTGGAGCCACCAGTCCCTTCGGCGGCCGGACCGCAAAATATGGAGGGCAGACTCTTTACGATATTTCAATAACCGGCGTGACACCCAGCATGATTGATATCGGCCAGCAGCGCGTCGAGTTCGGCCGCTATATCACGGAATCCGATTATCTTCAGGGCACCATGGTCTGCTTCATCGGGCAAGATCTGGTGAACAAATTCTTTCTTGGCACCGATCCGCTGGGGAAGGAGATCCAGGTGGGCGGCAACTCATTCCGAGTGATCGGTGTCGCGCAGCGCATCGGAACCACGTTCGGGCAAAGCCAAGATAGCTTCGTTCAAATTCCCCTCACCACCTTTCAGAGGACCCTTGATTCCCGACCGCGGCTGGACATCAGGGTGCAAGCCTGGACGGCGGAGCAAATGATTCCCCTCGAGGATGAGGTACGAACGCTCATGCGAGTTCGCCGCCATCTGACCTATACGCAAAAAGACACCTTCGCGATCAACGCTTCGGAGACAATCATGAATACCTGGCAACGGCTAACGGGTACGATCTTCGCGGTCACCGTTGGCGTGGTCGCCGTGTTCATGGTGGTAGGCGGCATCGTAATTATGAACATCATGCTGGCCAGCGTCACAGAGCGTACCCACGAAATCGGAATTCGCAAATCCCTGGGAGCGCGGCGAAGGGACATTTTGGCTCAATTCGTAATTGAATCAGCACTCATGGCGGGCGCCGGGGGACTGATCGGAGTGCTTTTGGCTGCCCTTTTTAGCCAGGTCGTCGCCCACTTCTTCACATCCTCGGTACCCTTGAGCGGCATTCTGGTAGGGTTGTTTCTCTCCATGGCCGTCGGCCTGTTCTTCGGGATTTACCCCGCCAGTAAAGCTGCGGACCTCGATCCGATCGAAGCTCTCCGGATGGAAGGGTAATCATGGCAGGCAGTCTGCGAAACATCCGTGAAAATCTTCTGCTGGCGCTGGACACCCTGCGGACGCACAAGTTTCGGTCTTTTCTTACCATCCTGGGAGTTCTGATCGGGACCACCACCGTCATCGGCGTCGCTTCCATCATCAACGGGCTCAACACCCAACTTGTTGACGCGGCGAAGGGCTTCGGCACGCAGACCATCTTCATTTACAAGTTTGAGATCGGCTTCAAATTCCGGCTGACCCGTGAGGAGCGGCTGCGGAAGCCGTTAACCTATGAGGATGCCATCGCTATTCAAAACGATTGTCCCGATGTGGAAGCGGTCGGGGTCGAGAAAGCGCAATGGGATTCCCCCCAGACCATCGTCAAATACAAGGGGCAGGAGATGGAGAACGCGGTTCTTACGGGCGCCACGGCCGACGACTTCCGCGTGAACGGCGCTACGTTTGCTCTCGGTCGCCCCTATACCCAAATCGAGGACATTCACCGGCGCGATGTGGCGGTAATCGGCGCCGACGTCGTCAAGATGTTTTTCCAAAATGAGAACCCCCTTGGGAAGAATCTCATCGTGAATGGCAACACGTTCCAAATCATTGGGACTTTAGCAAAACGGAAACAGTTCCTGGGTGACAATGGCTCCGACCGGAACATCTATATTCCCTACTGGACCTACCGCAAGATTTACCCGGACTTCAAGGACAATTTCATCATGGCGATGGCCTTCCCGGGCCGCATGAACCAGGCAATGGACGAAATCATCGGCGTCCTGCGCAGAACCCGCCACGTGAAGCCTTCCGATCCCAACAATTTCGGCCTTGCTACCGCGGACTCCATCATCCACGTTTTCCATGACATTACCGGCAACGTCGCCCTGGTGCTTGTGGTGCTTTCCTCGATTGGACTGTTGGTAGGGGGAATCGGTGTCATGAATATCATGCTGGTCTCCGTCACGGAACGAACCCGCGAGATCGGGGTCCGCAAGGCCATAGGAGCCCGCAGCGGGGATATTACCTGGCAGTTCCTCCTGGAAGCCATGACGTTGACTGGTACGGGCGGAGTGCTGGGCATTGTGGTCGGATATGCGCTGAGCTTTGCAATTCGCACACTGGTTCCCCGTCTGCCTTCCTCCGTCCCGCTTTGGTCGGTCTTTGTCGGTTTCGTGGTATCGATCAGTATCGGGCTCTTCTTCGGGATGTGGCCCGCCCTAAAAGCCTCACGTCTCGACCCCATTGTGGCGTTTCGGCATGAGTAGGAATACGCTCCAGTCTCCACTGTCTTGAGCTATCTGACCACCCTTAGCTCTGGCAACAAATTCCATACTCAAAGGCACGGAGAACTCCCAAGGAACGCCGTGGAAATTCTTGGACTGTTTCGGGCTCTCAGAATGTCCACTAACCAAACAACGCTTTTAGGGTTTCAAGATAAGGCGCGCGGGCGATACCGCGTTCGGTAATGATGGCGGTAACGTATTGGTGAGGGGTCACGTCAAAGGCCGGGTGCCGCGCCTCAACGTTTTCCGGGGCGGTTGCGATGCCCCGCCAGTGGGTGACTTCCGCAGGAGAGCGTTCCTCAATGGGAATCTCCTCCCCGGAAGCAATGTTCAAGTCAATGGTGGAAAGCGGCGCCGCAACATAAAAAGGAATCTTGTTTTCGCGCGCCAGCACCGCAACCGTGTAAGTACCAATCTTGTTGGCCACGTCGCCGTTTGAGGCAATGCGGTCGGCGCCAACGATCACCGCCTGAATCTTGGACTGTTTCATAAAATGGCCGGCCATGTTATCTGTAATTACGGTCACCGGAATCCCGTCTTTGGCCAATTCCCAGGCGGTTAGCCTGGCACCTTGCAGGAAAGGACGGGTCTCGTCAGCGAAGACGTCGATCTTCTTCCCAGCCTCCGAAGCGGCGCGAATCACGCCGAGGGCCGTCCCATACCCACCGGTGGCGAGCGCCCCGGCGTTGCAGTGCGTAAGCACTGTTGAAGAATTCTGGAGCAGTTCCGCGCCGTGGCGGCCCATGGCCTGATTCACGGCAATATCCTCGGCCAAGACCCCTTGTGCCTCCTCGATCAAATTGCCGCGCGCTCGCTGAACCTTTTCAGCTTCCGACCCCGTTCCGCTCAGAGCTTGTTCAAACGTCGCGCGCATCCGATTGACCGCCCAAAACAAATTCACAGCGGTGGGCCGGGTCTTGGAGATGGTGTCCGCGATCACCTCAAAATCACTGCGCAGCGCTTCCACTGTTTGGGCGCTGGAATTCTTGATTCCCAGGGCCACTCCCATGGCTGCCGCCACTCCAATCGCCGGCGCGCCCCGAATCACCATGGAGCGGATCGCCTCCGCCACCTCCTGGTAACTGCTGTAGGTGCGGTAAACTTCTTCGCTCGGCAAGAGAGTCTGGTCAATCATGCGAACGCCGCCTGCTGTCCACTCAATTGTTTTAAACATTCAATCTCGATTCACCACAAAGACTTGCACAGCGTGGGAAACTTTTGGATTCTAGTCGGTCCGTCCCCTCTTATTGTAGCCACTCAGCCCCGCCGAGGGACTCTCTCGTCCGCACGCCAAGGAAACCGCAAGCTAAACAGGATTGAGGGAATGGCCGATTACCGCCCAGCGGAAGCGAGGGCGAAGCCGCGCGGTTCAATGTGGATGACCCTGCAGACGAACCGCTTCCTCCGCAGCAATCGGCAGGTCTCCCGCGCCGTTCGTTCGTTCAGGTCTTCAAACCTGGCGTAATATCTCCAGCCGCGGGCTTTGACGACCACCGGCGTCGCCTCGTTGAGGGGCCGGGGAGCAGTATGCAGGGCGCTCTCAAGGGCGCGCCGCACCGAGCGCTGATTGCGGAATCTGCCGCCGATCTGGACAATCCATTCGTCGGAAGGCTGTTCAACGTTGTCGTCGGCCACTTTCCGAAGCTCGCTGCTCGCCCCATCAGGCTGCGCCTTGTGTTCCACTGAGGCGGTAACAGTTTTGGCGCGGTCACGCGAAAATCCGCGGTTGAGCAGCGCCATCATCAGCCGGTCGCGTGAGTGCGCCGTTCTGCCGCCGAGGACTACACCCACCAGGCGGCGGCCGTTGCGCACAGAGGAGGTCACAAGGTTGAAGCCGGAGGCGTAAGTATATCCCGTCTTCATGCCATCAACGCCGGGGTAGTGGCCAAGCAGATGATCGTGGCCGTAGATCCTGTGGCCACGAAAGACAAAGCTCTTCGCTTTGAAAAAGTGATAGTACTGGGGATAGGTGTGAATAATGGCCAAGGCCAGGGTGGCTAAGTCGCGCGCTGTCGTCTTTTGGTGTCGATTCGGCAGTCCCGAAGCGTTGCGGTAGGTAGTATGGTCCATGCCCAGGCGGAGAGCTTCGCGATTCATTTTTGATGCGAATCCCACCTCGGTTCCCCCGATCGCTTCCGCCAGCACCACGGCCGCATCATTGGCGGAGCGGGTGGTAATGCCAAGAATTGCGGATTCAACCGAGATCGTGCTGCCGGGGCGCAGATAGAGTTTGGTGGGAGCCTGCCCAGAGGCGTGAGCGGAAACCCGCAGTTCTTGATGCAAGGTCAACTTACCGCTCTTGAGTTGATGAAAAGTGAGGTACAGCGTCATCAGCTTGGCAAGAGATGCGGGATAGGCCCGAACATCTGCGTTGTGGGCCTCAAGTACCGCCCCCGTCTGGGCATCCACCACAATCGACGAGTGAACGCGCGCGCTTGCTGCCGCCGGCCCCGCGATGATCGCGGCGACCACCAAGGAAATCAAGCTGATACGAACCCTTAACACGGAATAGAACTTGCTCATAACCAGACTCGAACGGCTCCCCGACTTCATCAAACCCCCTCGTGACGGATCTTGCACGGACCTTGTAAACAGCCTTGCTCAAGGGCCACCCGATGCTGCCCTTTTGAACACCTGCGCGGCCGCACCAGAAAACGACCGTGCCAAAGCAACCGATTGTACCAAATTGTTAATACACTTACTAAGCAGAAATTAACGGTGAGGTCATACATCCGCCCATTAGGACAGGTTTCCCCAGCCACGCAGCTTCCTTCCTCGCTTCCCTTCCTCCATTTTTCCGGTTACCGCGCCGCCCTCCCCCTTCTTCTGCTACTATCGATTGTTAACGAACGCTCGAATCGGCAACGTCAGAAATGGCCCGCCGCGACGTCCAAGATAACGGGCTTGCGCAGGTTCATACACGGGCTTTGACAATTCTGCGGGAGGATTTGCAATCATGAAGGAACGCAAGGTCGCCAGAACGGAAGCGGAATGGAGAAAACTCCTGACCCCGGAGCAATATCAGGTCACGCGCGGCAAGGCCACGGAGCCGCCGTTTATGGGGAAATACTGGGATCTACACGACGAAGGTATCTACCGCTGTGTTTGCTGCGGGGCGGAGCTGTTCAGTTCCGACACCAAATTTGAGTCCGGGAGCGGCTGGCCCAGTTTTTCAAAGCCTGTGGCCGATGCGAACGTCCGCACGGAAAGCGACGGAAGCCATAACATGCAAAGGATCGAGGTCCTCTGTAGCGAATGCGACGCGCATTTGGGCCACGTCTTTCCGGATGGACCAGCGCCTACACACGCGCGCTATTGCATCAACTCCGCAGCGCTCAATTTCGAGAAAAAGGACAAAGGCGGCAAGTAGCCGTCGTTAAATTTCGAACTCGCGTTTCACTTTTTCAGACTTTTCGATCACCCGGCGCGTCAGGTCCTTTTTGTAGTCCGCAAGCTTCTTGCCCAATTCAGCATCTGCCACGGCGATAATCTGCACTGCCAGAATAGCGGCATTGATGGCTCCCGCTTTGCCGATGGCCGTGCAGGCCACGGGAACGCCACCCGGCATTTGCACAGTCGAAAGCAATGAATCGAGCCCCGCCAACGTGGTGGTGGGCATCGGTACGCCGATCACCGGCAAGGTCGTCTCCGCAGCCACAACTCCCGCCAGGTGGGCCGCGCCACCCGCACCCACAATAATCGCCTTCAGCCCGCGTTCTTTGGCCGTCCGCGCGTACTCCGCGGTTCGGGCCGGAGAGCGATGCGCTGAGGTAATGTCGATCTCAAACGGCACCTCAAATTTCTTTAGCGTCGCCGCCGCTTCTTTCATCACGGGAAGATCCGTGTCACTCCCCATAATGATTCCCACCATGGCTTGTGCTTTCTGAACCATGTCCTTCACCCCCAAAGGTTCTATTGTAATTGCACCCCTCGTATCCTGAAGCCAGTTCCCACCCACGCATCTATTGCGTGGGCGGAGCGTTCTCCGCACGCCCGGACGGCTTGCGTTCCCCGCTAGTAGCCTTCATGCCCCGCAGAGCTCTCGCTCCGATGTCATGCCGGTAGTGCATCCCATCAAAATGAATCTTTTCCGCAGCCCCGTAAGCCTTTTCAATGGCCGATTTCAAGTCTTCTGCGCCCGCCGTCACACCCAGCACTCGGCCTCCCGCCGTCACCAGTTGCCCATCGCGCTGCGCGGTGCCGGCGTGAAAGATCTTTACGCCGCCTTTCGCTTCCGCCACTTCAATCCCCGTGATCACCTTGCCGGTTTCGTACTTGCCCGGATAGCCTTTTGAGGCCAACACCACACACACCGCAGGGTTTGGAGTCCAGCGCGCAGGCATCGCCTCCAACTGCCCGTCCAGTGACGCCAGCAGCAGCTCCACCAGGTCGGATCGCAATCTCATCATGATGGGCTGTGTTTCCGGGTCGCCCAACCGGACGTTATACTCCAGCGCCATCGGCCCCTCGGCAGTCAGCATCAGTCCGCAATAGAGGAATCCGCGGAAGGGGGTTCCTTCCGCCGCCATACCCGCAAGCGTGGGTTCCACAATCCTGTGCACAATCTCATCCCGCAGGCTTTCACCCAGAATTGAATCATCGCTGTAAGCGCCCATGCCTCCCGTGTTGGGACCCTGGTCGCCGTCAAACACCGCTTTGTGATCCTGCGTAGGAACCAACGCTGCAAAGGTCCGCGTGCCCGCCAGCACAATGAAGGAAAGCTCCTGGCCCACCAGGCATTCCTCAATCACCAGGCGCTTCCCTGCCGGTCCCAGCGTGGAACTCTGCATAAAGGCCTCGACGGTATTTTCCGCCTCCTCGCGGCCGCGGGCCACCACCACACCCTTTCCGCCCGCCAAGCCGTCGGCCTTGACCACCACCGGCACCCCAAACTCTGCAACCGCCTTGAGCGCGCTGGCATGGTCCTCCGCTACTACAAATTTTGCGGTTGGAATACCGTGCCGCTGCATAAACTGTTTGGAGAAAATCTTGCTGCCTTCCAGCGCTGCCGCAGCCTTACTGGGACCGACGATCTTGCGCCCGGCTTGCTCAAATTCGTCCACCACACCGGCCACCAGGGGCGCTTCCGGCCCCACCACCGTAAGCTCGGCATCCACGCGCACCGCAAGCTCCAGCATGGCGGCTGGGTCGCGGAGGTCCACCGGAAGGCACTCGGCAGCCTGCGCAATACCGGCGTTTCCCGGAGCGCAGAATACCTTCTCCGTCAACTGGCTCTCCCGAAGCTTCCACGCCAGTGCGTGTTCCCTTCCGCCCGATCCTAAAACCAAAATATTCATAGGAGCAGGTTACACTATCGGCAGTTTTGGCTTTTGTCAATCCTACAGTCACGCTAGCCTGCTCTTTGCCGCATTTCTCGCAAGGACCCGGTCTCGCATTCCACCAAGCCCCCCAACCAAATGCCCTGGGCAAAAGGTAAATCTCCACCCGGATAGCGATCACTTGCGGACTTACGCCTGACCTTATGCACACCAGCTGACCGTAACCGCCGCGACCATCTGAATGTCGGTTCAATCCGAGTGGCAGGTAGTGGTAGACTAACCGCCGCAAGGAATTCAGGCAGCGCGACGGGTTTACGGTATTCAGGCTTCATGACGCGAAGCCGCGCGCGCGGTTTTGCAACCGCTGAGAGGTGACACAATGAAGAAGCTGATCAACGACCCAAATCAAGTGGCGTGGGAATCACTGGAGGGCATGGCCCTGGCCCATCCGCATTTGATCAAAAAGCTGGAGGGATTAACCTCAGTAGCTCGCGCCGACGCGCCAGTAGGCGGCAAGGTAACGGTGCTGACGGGGGGCGGCAGCGGGCACGATCCTCTCTTCATGGGTTACGTCGGCCCCGGATGGCCGGACGCCAGCGTGGCCGGAAATATTTTCGCCGCTCCGCCCGGAGAGTTGATCTACAACACCGCCAAGGCCGTGCATGGGGGCCGTGGCATTCTGTTCCTGTACGGAAATTATTCCGGGGACATTCTAAATTTCGATATGGCGGCGGAAATGCTCGAGGAGGACGGCATTCCGGTGAAGACGGTGCGCATCACCGATGACGTGGCCTCAGCGCCTCCCGACCGCCGCGACGAACGGCGCGGCATCGCCGGAGATATTTTCGTCGTCAAAGTCGCGGGCGCCAAGTCCGAGGAGCGCGGCGACCTTGATGAACTTGCAGCCACCGTCTCTCACGCCAACGACCGCACACGCAGCATGGGAATCGCGCTCAGCTCGTGTATCATTCCCGCTTCCGGCCGACCGATCTTCGATATTTCAGAGACCGAGATGGAAATCGGCATGGGCGTGCACGGCGAACCCGGCGTGGAGCGCGGGCCGCTGCGCCCTGCCGACGATGTAGCAGCCAATCTGATTCGCCGACTGCTGGCTGATAAACCGGAGAAACCCGGCAGCGAGGTTGCGGTGCTGGTGAACGGCTTTGGCGCCACGCCGCTGGGCGAGTTGTATATCATCTTTCGCGCGGCGAAGCGTCTCCTGGAGGAAGCCGGTGTTTCCGTCTTCCGCTCTTACGTCGGCAACTATGCCACCTCGCTGGATATGGCGGGAGGATCGATTTCATTGCTCTGGCTCGATGAGGAACTGAAGCGGCTCTTGATCGCGCCGGCACAATCCCCAGGAATGATTCAGGTCTAAGCTATGACTACCAACCAAAACATTTCACCGCAGGACTTGCGCGACGTCCTCACTGCCGTGGCTGAGGCGGTAGCCCAGCAGGAGAGCGCGCTGACCGAGCTCGATTCCGCCATCGGTGACGGCGACCACGGAATTACCATGCGCTTGGGCTTCCAGGCTGTTGTCCAGCGCGTGGGCGGATTGCCCCCGGACGCTGGCATCGACGCAATCCTGGGACAGTCCGGCCGCGCTTTCATGGGCGCCACGGGCGGCGCAATCGGAGTGATTCTGGGCAAAATGCTCTCCTCGGGCAAGACCGCCTTGCAGGGCTCTACAAGTATCGGACCGGCGGAGCTCGCCACATGGCTCGGCGCCATGGAGTCCGCGGTAACAAATTCAGGCAAGGCCAAGCCCGGGGACAAAACCATCCTGGACGCCGTGCACGCTGCGGCGGAATCTGCGGCGCAATCATTACAGGAGGGTGACTCGCTGGCGCAAATGGCCGCACGTGCGGCACAGGCTGCGGACGCGGGGGCAAAGAGCACGGCCAACATGC
>JBJKQF010000133.1:0-15324 GCA_046705545.1 Terriglobia bacterium | reverse complement strand
CACGGAACAGGTTGTCAAAGCCATCCAATTCCAGCTTGCCACGGCCTTGCCAGAAGCGCTGCTCCACTCCGTAATCCAGTGTCCGGGCACGCTCCGGAGCCAGGTTGGGATTCCCCACAAAATAGGGCGTGTCGCTGTAGGATTCCAAGAAGCTCGGCTCCTTGACTCCCAGGCCGAAATTGAACCGCAGTCTCGTGGGGCCCAGGAAATCTCCGCCCCTCCTCAACAAATAAGCCAGCGAGCTGCGCGGTACCACAACCGTGCCGAAGCTGCCGTTGTCATCAATGCGGACGCCGTTGCCGAGCGATAGCCGCCCCCACAGCGTCTGGTCCTGGAAAGTATAACCGAAGTTATTTCTCCGCGCGCTCGTCGCCGGGTCCTGGGAAAAGCGATCGACCAGAAAGCCGTGTTCGCCGTCCCAGTCAAACGCCAAGGTGTCCACATGCTGTCCGAACCTGCCTCCAAAAGGAGCGCCTTCCCAGTCGGCCTGGTAGCTCACATGGTCACGCCACTCATCATTGAGATAATTTGAGGCGTAATCGAAATAGGGGTAGGCGGCCGTATGGCCGTCGTAGGACGGCGTGAAGGGGGGAGCGGTTCCAAGGTCGAGAGAAACCTGGCGCGACCGGGAGTAGGTGTAGGTCAATTGCTGGTCCCAGGAGGAGGTCGTCTGGTTGTGAATAGAAAAAGCGCCGTAGCCGTCGTCCCGCCGGAAAGAGGCGTCAAGGATCGGAGGCCCGAAAGCCGTCTGTCCCGGAGTTCCCGCCCGCCCGATTTCGCCCATCAGAATCACGCGCGCCGTTGTTTTGTCGCTCAGCTTTAGCCCAAGATTTGCGGAAAGGGTCGACAGATGGAAGTAGTCGTTGGGCACCTGGTTATCCGTGCTGAAGCGCCCGCCTTCCAGGCTGTAATCCAGCGGGCCGTACTGGCCGGAGACCGAACCGCGTCCCTGCCAGGTTGAATTCTTGCCGCCCTCGCCACTCAAGGAGAAATGCGGGCGGTTGGTATCGGAGTTTCCGCGGCGGGTGAAGAGCTGGATCACGCTGGTCATCGCGTCGGAGCCGAACAACGCTGAATTCGCGCCGCGCACCACTTCAATCCGCTCCAGGTTGTTGGTGGTAAGCGTGCTGAAGTCAAAGTCGCCGCCCGGTGAGTTCAGGGGAATGCCGTCCAGTAGCACCTTGTTGTAATTGCTGTCTCCTCCCTGAGCAAAGAGAGAAGTTACCGCTCCCGGAGCGCCGTTGCGCACCACGGTGATGCCGGGCAGTGACTGGAGCAGGTCGCTGACAAAAGGCGTGTCGCGGTCCACAATCTCTTTTCGGGTGATCACGCTGGTGCTGGCGCCGACTTGGCCGGTGGTGGCCTCCGTGCGCGTGGCCGTGACAATGACGTTTTCATGGAGAGGGGCCAGCGGCAGGACGACTTGAAGATTTTGTCCGGGCTTCACCTTGTCCGTGGCCGTTCCAAAACCCGCAAGTGAAATTTCCACCGTGTAGGTGGCGGCGGCGACGTCCCGAAAGTGGAACTCGCCTCGATTGTCGGTCAGCGTGCGCGCCACCTCAGCACCTTGTGAATCGAGCAGGCGCACCTCTGCCCCGGGAACATTGGCCCCTTTGGGGTCCAAAACAGTTCCGCGAAGCGTCGCGGCATGGGCAGCCGCCGTACTGATCAGAAACAAAAACAAGAAGTGAACAAATGAGGGCCGAAAACCTTGGGGCCTCATGGTTCCATCCTTTCTGCCCGTTTTTTTCACGGGCGTTCCGGACGGAAGGACGCGTGAAGAGCCAGCCTGAAAAACGAAAAGCCCCCCAATCCGTCGAACCGGAATCGGGAGGCCCTGGCAAATCTTCCTCCATCCTCTTTCCGTCGAAGAGTCAGGCTGATTGATTGTTCCTGGGCAGGCTTCCTGGCTTTCGGGTTATTGCGGAACCTTCTGCCTTCCCATTCCCGGCTTCGGGAACAGTGGCTTTCTTTGCTGAAGGCCCAACTCGCCGATTACAGTGGCGGGACCGCGGCCGATTTTCACGGCCTTTCCTTTTGACCTCGCTCGCGCGGGGCACCACAGGAACGTAAGTTTTCAAAGAACAAGGAACGCGCTTGAATCTACCACCACGACCTATCGGTCGTCACCAAAAGTTGCGGAAATTCGATTGGCAAGGTCGTTCAGACCACATGGATCAAAAGCTCTTTGGGGTTTTGCTTAGTTGATCCACGGGTCGGAGTCTTTCTTCTTATCCTTTTCATGCTCGCGCATATAGACTTCAAACTTGTTACGCAAGCGCGCTCGCTGCCATTCCTGATAACGCAGTTGAAAGCGGCCGGAGAACCCTCCACCTCGCAGGTATAAATAAGCCACCAGCATTCCGCCCAGGTGGGCCAGATGGGCGATGCCGGAACCCGGCCCGGCGACTTCACTGAAGAATTCTATGGCGCCGATGATCAGCACGAACCACTTGGCCTTGATGGGAATCACAAACCAGAGAAAAATGGGCCGGTTGGGAAACAGCAGCCCAAAGGCCAGCAGAAGCCCGTATATGGCTCCGGAAGCGCCAATGGTGAGGGACGTATAGGGCGATCCAAACAACGTGGTAAGCACCACGTCAAAGACCCCCGCGCCAACTCCCGTCAGGAAATAGAAGTAGAGAAATTTGCGGCCTCCCCACAGCTTTTCCAGGTCTGCCCCGAACATCCACAGGGCGAACATATTAAACAGAATGTGGAAGAATCCGCCATGTAGAAACAGGTACGTGAACAGCTGCCATAGGTAGAGCTCATGAATGACCAGGTAGGGCTGAAGGCCGAACCATACAAATGGAGCCTGCCAGCCGAAGAGCCGCAAGGGCAAGTAAGTCAGCAGAAAGACGGCCGTGGTGACAATAATCAGCGCCTTCACCATCCGGGTCAACGGAGGGAAGAACGACATCACCTGTTGGCGGTAATAGGGCATTATTGAAAGCCTATCATAAGAATCCTGGCCGGTGGAGGGCGAGCCCGGGGCTTGCGGCTGGTTTGCCCAGGGTCACGTAGCGCTGTGGGTGGACTTGTTAGACTTCGCCATGAAGTAAAGCAGGAGAGTCAGGCCGGTGAAAATGGTGAGCGCAACTGCGTCACTCTGCGCAAAATGCGGGAACCAGCGCCGGCCGATTGCGAAGGCGTTTTCCTTGTGGAACCCCACCACGGTGGCTAGCGCCAGACCGCCCAGCGAGCCGCCAGCGATCAGCCCGGAGCTGAATAGGGCTCCGCTCCCGGTTTCCGATTCCGCTTCTTCACGGCGCCCCGTCCGCTCCACCGCCCACTTGACCATGCCGCCCACAAAGATCGGCGTGGTCGTGGAAATAGGCAGATACAGTCCCACGGCGAAAGCCAGCGAGGGAATGCCGCAAAGCTCCAGGACAATCACTGTAAACGCGCCGAAAAGCACCAGCGTCCAGGGCAGCTTGCGGGTCAGGATGCCGTTGATGACCACGCTCATCAGGGTGGCCTGGGGAGCGGGGTAATCGGTGGAGCCGATGCCCATCACCTGTTGGTAATCGATTTGCTTCTGCGCGGGGTCGTAGAAGTACCGGCCGTCTGGAATCTTGGGCGACCCGATCACGCTGTAAACCTGGTAGGTGTGGCCTTGATATTGGGTGGTCCCCTGCGACTTCATCTGGGCGGTGATGGCCACGTCGTACATGCGCAGGGGCTTGACGTAAGTTGCGCTGCGATTGAGCAACTGCATGGTGAGCCCCACCACGAAAACCGAAGTCATCACGCCGATTGCGTAACCCAACTCCTGGCGGCTGGGCGTGCCGCCCACCAAGAAGCCCGTTTTCAGGTCCTGAGTTGTGGCGCCGGCGCTGGCGCCACCGATGGCCACAACCGCGCCAATGCTCAGTGCGATGGCGGAATAGACTCCGCCGGTCCAGCCGACCAGAAGGAAAATCAGGCAGGTTCCCATCAGGGTGGCGATGGTCATCCCGGAAACCGGGTTGGAAGAACTCCCGATCAAACCCACGATCCTGGCGGAGACGGTGGCAAAGAAGAAGCCGAAGAGAACCATCAGCAAGGCGGAGACAAAGTTTCCGTGGGCGTGCGGGTTGATGTGGAACGCCAGGAGCGCCCAGACAAATCCCACTACCAGCACGGAGCCACCCGCGATCACGGGGAGTGGAAGGTCGCGCGCCGTGCGCTCCACGGAAGCCGCCGCCACGCCCAGCTTGCTCTCCCGGAGCTGCTTGAAGGTACTACGGAAGGAGCTGATGATCGTCGGAAAGGTCCGGGCTAAGGTGATGATACCCGCCATTGTCACCGCGCCGGCGCCGATGTAGCGGATGTAGCTGCTCCAGATCTGGGTAGGCGTCATGTCGGCGATGCGGAAAGTGCCCGGGTAAATGACTCCCGGCAGTTGTTGCCCGAAAAACTTGATGAGGGGAATCAGCACCAGCCAGGAAAGAACACCTCCCGCGACCATAACGCCCGCGATTTTGGGGCCGAAGATGTACCCGACGCCCAGGTATTCCGGCGTAATCTCACCCGCCAGGGTGGCGCCGGGATACCAACTCGGATGCCACTCGGGCTGCGCCTTCCAGAAGCAGAGCCCGCCCGTCTCTCCCATCAGGAACTTGTAAACAATCCCCAAACCAGCGCCGGCAAAGACTTTGCCTGCCTGGATGCCGCCGCGCTCGCCGGTGATCAGAACATCCGCGCAAGCTTTACCCTCAGGAAAGACCAGATTGCCATGCTCCTTAACCACCAAGGCGTTGCGCAGGGGAACCACAAAAAGGACGCCCAGCAGACCTCCTGCCAGCGCCAATGGAAAGATGCGTGAGTAATCCAGGGAATACCCGAGAAAGATGAGGGCGGGCAGGGTGAAGACGGTTCCGGCCGCGATCGACTCGCCGGCGGAGCCCACCGTCTGCACGATGTTGTTTTCCAGGATGGTAGATTTGCCCAGCCACTTGAAGATAGTGATGGAGATGACGGCGACGGGAATCGAGGCGCTCACCGTAAGTCCCGCGCGTAGCGCGAGATAAACGGAAACGGCGCCGAAAACAATGCCCAGCAACGCTCCCAGCAGCACAGCTCGAAGCGTAAACTCCGGCATGATTACGTTTGCCGGAACGTACGGCTGGAAATCGACTTTCCCGCTCGATTGAGACTCAGCTATAGGTTCAGATGCCATGCTTCACAATTGTGATGAGTCTGAAGTCAGTCCCTGAGGCTGGGGGATTAGCCGCCAAGCTTTTTCCGGGCGATTTCGCTGACGCGCTTGCCGTCTGCGTTCTTCCCTGCGAGTTTTCCCATGGAGGCCTTCATGACTTTCCCCAAATCCTTCGCGCCGGAAGCTCCGGTTTCCGCAATCGCCGCCGCGACCGCCACCTCAACGTCTTCATCGCTCGCAGCCGCCGGCAGATAACCCTGGAGAACCACAATTTCAGCTTCCTCTTTGTCGGCCAGTTCCTCGCGGCCTCCCTTGCGGAACTGCTCGACGGAATCCCGCCGCTGTTTCAGCAAAGTTCGGAGCACTGCCACAGCTTCTTCGTCCGCGAGAGGTTTTGACAGCTCAACCTGCTTGTTCTTGAGAGCGGTCTTCATCATGCGCAGCACGGAGAGGCGAAGCTCTTCCCGCGCCTTCATCGCGGCCACAAGGTCTTTTTCTACTTGCTCGACAATCGTCATCGCTGAAGATCCTTCTTATTCAAAACTCTCGCCGAATATACCACAAACCGCCCGGATTGCGCCGCGCTGAAGATTTTGGTGGTGGGTCAATGTAGAATCCTAGCGGTGGACTTGCCTTGCGATGGGATAGCGTGGAGCCGCCTCGCCGTCTTAAGTTTTACCGCTCGCTGATCGGAACGTATTTTAGACCGGTTGGACCAATATACTCCGCCAAAGGACGGATGAGCTTGTTGCCGGCATATTGCTCCAGTACGTGCGCCGTCCAGCCGGCGATCCTGCTGACGGCAAAGATCAGGGGATAAAGGTCCACTGGTATGCCAAGAACGTAATAGGCGGAAGCTGAGTAGAAGTCGACGTTGGCATTGATCTTCTTTTCACGGACCACTAAGTCTTCAATGTGGCACGAGATCTCAAACCACTTCGGCTGGCCGCGGCGCTGCCCCAACTCTTCTGACATGACGCGCAAGACGGTGGCCCGAGGATCCCTGGTGCGGTAAACCCGGTGGCCAAAACCCATGATCTTTTGCCGCTGGGCCAGGAGATTGCGGATGTAGTTCTCCGCCCGGTCCGCAGTTTCAATTTCAAGCAGCATGCGCATCACGCGCTCGTTGGCGCCCCCGTGCAAAGGCCCCTTGAGAGCGCCAATGGCCGAGGTGATGGCAGAGTGCATGTCCGAAAGGGTGGAAGCTGTCACGCGCGCGGCGAACGTTGAGGCATTGAAACTGTGATCCGCATGGAGGATCAGGGCAACGTCAAACCATCGGGCTTCCGTCTTGTCCGGCCTCTCTCCGGTCAGCATGTAGAGGAAGTTTGCAGCATGGCTCAGGGTGGGATCCGGCGCCACAGCCTCTTTCCCATCCCGCAAGCGGGCATATGCTGCCACAAGGGTCCCCATTTGCGCCGTCAAGCGCAACGCTTTCCGGCGGTTAGCTTCCTCCGACATGTCCTGGGACTCGGCATCGTAAAGTGAGAGCGCTGAAACCGCCGTCCGGAGCGTTTCCATGGGATGCTGGGCGGGTGGTAGGCTTTTTAGAAGATCGAGAATCTGGGGAGGGAGGTCGGAGTTTTCAGCGAATTGCTTCTTAAGTTGTTCTAATTCCTTCAGGTTAGGGAGCCGTCCGTACCAAAGCAGGTAAACCACTTCCTCAAAGCTCGCGTGGTCGGCAAGATCTTTGATGTCATAGCCACAATAGATCAGCCGACCTTGCTGCCCGTCAATCGAGCAGATTCGCGACGTCGCAATCACCACATCTTGCAGTCCCACCTTAACTTCTGCCATGCCAGTACACCCCTTAAGTTTGCGTTGTATTAAGCCCCCTAAATCCTGCGGAGCAATCATGATACACCGTACGCTCAGTACAGAACAAGAACCCTTTGCGAATGTCTAAGATCGGGATATTATCGAAAAATTTATAGTCCAATCAGACTTCTAATTATTGATCCCTTTCCGATGCCGCAGAAGCCTCAAAACGGTTTGCATTCCCGGTCAGCCCCCGCTATTCTTCTGCATGAGCTAGGCCTTTTGCGTGAGATCCTATGAACACCGCCCACGTTCCAGTCGGAATGGTGATCGTCGGCGTCACGATTGGTTTTTTCGGCCTAAGTTACTTCAGGAGGCAGAGGCAGCATGCATTCCGCTCCTGGGGGTGGATAGGCCTATTCCTTTTGTTTCTTGCCGAGCTTTGTCTTGTGTTGGGCGTCCACTGGGTCTCCATCTACTTTACGCCGATCTGCTGGACAGCCTACCTGATGGTAATCGATGCGGCGGTTGCCAGCCTGAAAGGGCGGTCCCGCATGTCGAGCTCTCCGGGCGGGTTCTTCATTCTGGCGCTCGCCTCCATCCCCCTGTGGTTGATCTTCGAAGCTTACAACTTGAGATTGCAAAACTGGACTTACGTCGGGTTGCCGTCGAACTTCTTGTTGCGCAACCTGGGATATGCCTGGGCGTTTGCCACAATCTGGCCGGTGATTTTCAAGACTGCGGACTTTGTTGAGGCTCTCGGTTTTTTCAGTCAACCCGCCACGCGCCGCCGAACCTTTACACAGAGCGGCCGAAGAAGAATGGTGTTCCTGGGGTTTCTGCTCCTGGTGGTTCCGATTCTGGTGCCTTTCCATGTGGGGCAGTATCTATTCGGCCTGGTGTGGGCGGGCTTTGTTTTCTTCCTTGATCCGCTGAACTATCGCTGGGGCGCGCGTTCATTCTTGCGGGAATGGGAGGAAGGCAAAGTTTCAACCTTTTGGAGTCTGATCGTTTCCGGACTGATTTGCGGGGTACTCTGGGAGTTCTGGAATTACTGGGCGGCGGCCAAGTGGCTCTACATTTTCCCCATCCTGCAAGGGTGGAAGATCTTTGAGATGCCTCTGCCCGGCTACTTGGGTTTTCCGGCCTTCGCCTTGGAGTGCTTTGTGATGTACGAGTCCTTAAGAGCGACCGCGAGATTCCTTCTCCATAGCCCGCAAGAGGCGGCCGCCTCCGTGCACCACCCCTCCATGACTGAATCCAAAAGATGAAAAAGTCCGGCTAGATTTCCTTCTCATTCCAGGACAGCATCCATCGAGTGTGAGTGACATTCAAGTTAATGATTCGAGGACTGAGCCGAAGATGCTAAAGACGCCCTGGAACTTCCTGCAAAAGCGATTGGCGCAGATTCTGATCTTTGCCATATGGGCTGGAGCGGCAACTACTTTGGGGGCGTCGCCGCAGGTCCACAGCGCTAACCGCGTAGAGCTTAAGATTGCACAACAAGGCCTCGATCTCCTCATGAACGGTGATCCGGATGCTGCTATCCAAGACTTTCGGAGAATCCAGGCGGAAGATCCCAGCTCACCGCTGGGCGAACTGCTCGAAGCCGACGCCACATGGTGGAAGATTTTCCTGACTACCGGCGATTTGATTAATCCCGATGTCTTCAATGTCAATTCCGGCAGCACTTCTCCTTACGACTCTAACTTCTCCGATCTGGTAAATGAGGGGATCAGCAAGGCGCAAGAGAATATCGCCGCGCATCACGACGTGGCCCGCAACTATCTGTACGAAGGGATGGCTTTCGGACTTCGCGGCCGGTTTCTGGGAATGCGCAACCAAGCCATGGCGACCGCCGGGGCTGGCAAGCAGATGCGCGCACTGTTAATCACGGCTCTTGAAAAGGACCGGTATCTGCGTGACGCCTACCTCGGCTTGGGACTCTATGACTATTTCGTGGATACGCTTCCCACATTCGCGAAACTTTTCCGGTGGATCATGGGATTGCCCGGCGGCAGCCGCACGAAGGGGCTCCGCGAGATGGAGTACGCCGCAAAATATGGCGAGTTGACCAGCGGCGAAGCCAAATTTTACCTGGCTAAGGACTACTCCCGCTCGAGCGAGAAGCAATATGCAAAGTCTCTCGAGCTTTTCCAAGAACTCGCGCACCAGTATCCCCGCAATGAACTCTGGAAGCTTCAGGCTGGCAGCATGCAAATCCGTATGGGGCGCGTGAAGGAAGGTGAAGCTCTTTACCGCCAGGTCTTAGAAGAAACACGAGGTAAGGGTTCAGACGTGGAGAAGGCTTTCCACCGCGCGGCCAAGCAGGCACTGGAAAGGCGGCATCCGAGGGAGAAATTTGAATGAAGTCAACCGCCTCAGACTAGAAGCAGCTACTGCTTCAACGGCGTGCTGAGCGAAGAGGATTGTTCGTGCGCATGGTAGGAGCTCCGCACCAACGCACCGGACTCGACGTGGCGGATGCCGCGCCGCAGGCCTTCTTCGCGCAATTGGGCGAATTCCTCCGGAGTATAGAACCTTGCCACCGGTAACTGATCGCCGGAAGGCCGCAAATATTGGCCTATGGTGACAATGTCCACCCCTGCAGCGCCCAGGTCACCGAGCACTTCCAGAAGTTCCTCCCAGGATTCGCCCAAGCCCACCATCAGCCCGGATTTGGTTGGAATATCCGGCGCCAGTTCCCGCGAGTGCCGGAGAAGCTCTAAGGAGCGCTCATAGCGCGAGCCTCGGCGCGCCACGGAATAGAGGCGAGGCACGGTTTCGATATTATGGTTCAAGATGTCGGGGCGTGCCTCCAGCACCGTGCGCAGAGCTTCCTCAGAGCCGCGGAAGTCCGGAATGAGGACTTCTACCTTGCAACCCTCGATGGCGCCATGCAGGGCTTTGATCGTCTCGGCGAAGATCGTCGAGCCGCCGTCTTTCAGGTCGTCGCGGTCAACCGAGGTTACCACGATGTATCGGAGTCCCATGCCCTGAGCGGCGCGTGCCACGCGTTCCGGCTCCGCCCAGTCCACCTGCCCGGCGGGACGCCCCTTGGGCACAGCACAAAAGCCGCACCGGCGCGTGCAAAGCTCGCCCAGTATCATAAACGTGGCGGTTCGATGCTGCCAGCACTCCGCGATGTTGGGGCACCGCGCACTCTCGCAGACCGTGTGGAGCTCAAGATTCCGCATCAGCCCCTTCAGCTCAAAATAGTTATCACCGGAAGGGATACGTACTTTGAGCCACGACGGCCGCCGCGCAGGGCGTGAATCGGTGCGAATTTGAATTAGATCAGACATTTCCAAACCCTTATTTTAGCCTGAGATCGAGACGGCGACAACCAGACCCCTCAGAAGACCCCCCCCGGTGAGCCTGCAGACCTCTCATTTGATTTCGAAAAGAGCCCCGGCACCCGGAGCCAGCCAATCCATTTCACCCTGGAACGGCGCTTCTTTCCCGGTGTAAGGAGAGATTTGGAACAGGCGCTTGTCCTGCTGCTTTAAGCGGATCAGGAACCGGATGGAATGCTCCAAGTCCTTGTTAACAATCATCAGAAAGGGATGCCCGCCGGGGCCCGCAAGCTCGCCAATCAAATAGCGAGGCTGGACCGGAGGGTTCTGGTAACAGCTTGCCAAAACTCCCTTCACAAGCCGGCTATCGCCGAGGGGTTTTTCCCCTTTGGGAACCGGAGCGGAGTGATAGACGCCGGTGCTGCGCAGCCGGACCAGCCAGGGCGCAAGCTCGCGAATCTGGCTGTTGAGAAGCCGTAGCTCGTCCCAAGTGGGCGTCCGATGTCCAAACTGATTTACAGGAGCCATCCGGTAATTGCCGCGGCGGGGAGCGAAGTAGGTGAAGTATTCAATTCCTCTCCCCCCGTAGGCGATGGTGCTGTAAGCCTGCAACCGCAGCGTGGCGCCGCTCGGCTCCATGTATGTGAAATGGGTATTCGAGAGGATGACGTTCCAGAAGGGAATTCCCGCCTCGAGCGATACGCGCCGGATAGTGCCCAGGTTGGTGTAAAAACGGTCAAGCATCTCCCCGTTAAAAAGGGAATAGTTGTCATAACTCAGGATGGAAGGGTGAACCTCTTTGATGAACTTCTGCAAGTAGGCTTCGTAGTTCTTGGCCCGCAACTGCGCAAGAGGCGTGTAATTGGGAAGCAGATTAATGTAAGGCCACTTCTGCGGCATGGCTTGCCTTAATGCCCGCGCAACTCGGCCGAGGCCCGGCATCGCGGTGGTGCTGGGCTCGTCATCCAAAAAGAAGCCCAGGGCAGCGGGGTTGTTTGCGACTTTGGGAGCAAGATCGGCGATATTCTGCTGTAGGATTTCTTCCTGCGGTAACGCGGTCCAGTCATACTGGTTGGCGAGCGGATCGGTGACAAAGCAGGAGAGCCCGGCGGCGTTGACCTTGGCCAAGTCCTCCGGAGAACAAAACCCTGAAATATTGAGCCCCGCCTGCCGCATCCAGTGGAGTTGATTGGGGTCAGAAGGCGAGTTGCCCCAGGCCATCAGGGCAAATTCCCTGGGAGAGACCGTCGGCGGTTTGGAAAACTTCTGGGCCCTCGGAGCGTCCACCGCCCCGGCAAAGAGTAAGACGCTTAATAGCACCCCTAGGCGTTTCTTCATGGAAGTCTTCTTTGTGTTTCCGGCTGCGCGACAAGAGAAAACAAAGTTTGTATTATACCTTTTCTGCCTGCGAGGAACCGCCGGAGCACTTGCAAAGTGCCGGGTCACGTCGGGGCACTGTTTGCGAGGGGAAAACAGATTCCTCGCTAAGTTCAGAACGGCGGGCTGAAGAGTTTGGGAAGAGAAGGGAAGGAGGCGTTTTATGGCTTGGATCAAAATGATCGAACCGCAGGAGGCAACCGGGAAGCTGAAAGAGGAATACGCGAGGGCCGTCTCCCGCGCAGGCAAGGTCTTTAACATCCTGAAGATTCAGAGCCTGAATCAGGAGACCTTGAGCGCCTCCATGAAGCTGTATCTTGCCACCATGCACGGGCCCTCAGGGCTTTCACGGGCGGAGCGGGAGTTGCTGGGAGTGGTGGTTTCCTGGGCCAACCACTGTTTCTATTGAATCGAAGCTCACGGGGAGGATCTCCGTCAAGCCAGTGAAAACGCACCGTGGGCCGAGCAGGCCAAATACGGCTACCTGCACGCCAACCCGCCGCCTCGCCAAATGGCCCTCGCCAAGTTCGCGGAGATGGTCACCCGGACTCCCGCAGCCCTCCGCAAGCAAGATGTTGACGGGCTCCGCGAGCACGGCTTGAGCGACCGGGACATCCTGGACGCGGTCGAGGTTATCGCCTATTTCAACTACATCAACCGAATCGCCGACGCCCTGGGCATTGACCCGGAGCCTGAAATGCAAGCGGCGTTCGAGCGCTGGGAGAAGTGAGGCCCCGGACGCTGGAAACAAACTCCATATTCAAAATACGTCGAGTCAGTTAGACAGAAGAAACTTGCGTCAGGATGGACCGGGTGAGTGGCTGAAGTATCCCAGGGGTTTCGGGCGCGCCGAAACCCCCGAGCCGAAGGAATTAATCGTCGAAGTGGCCGCTGACTCCCTTGAACCCGCGCATGGCTTGCTTGATGCCCCAGCGGATTACGCGAGAGCCGTTGTAGCAGTGGGAAAGAATGTAATTGCACGTTGAGAGGCAGTGCGTAGAGCAGGTCTTCTTCATCTCGTCGAGCTGTTTGACCTCGAACTTGTGATCGCCCACTGTGCCCCAATCATAAGTGGCCGAGTACATGGGGAAGCAGGGGGCCAAGGTGCCATCCGGGCGGATGATCAGGTTGTTCTGCCCGGCGCGGCAGGGCCAGGGCTTGACGTCTCCGCGCATAAGCTTCTTCATGTCGTACATGTGCTGTTGCGGGTTCGCCATCTTGTAGCCGTGCCGGCTCTTTTCCACCAGGTAGTCCAGCAGAGCTTCAACCTTGGGGAAGTCTTCCGGCATCAGGTAGGTGCTGTTCTCATCCATGTGCTTGAAGTGGCTCTGCTCCAGCATGGGCGCTTCATTGAGGTGATAGTCGGTGGCGATCCCCGCGGCGCGCGCAATCTCGGTCAATTCTTTCACATCGTCCTGGTTGATGTGGGTGATGTTGATGTTCATCATCACCGTGTAGCCGTAGTGCCGCTGGCGCTTGATCAGGTAATCGAAATAGGGCTGGATGAGGTTGAGAGCCTTGGGGAGACCCGGCTTTTCGTTGACGCAATCGATGGCCAAGTTGACGATGCCGATCCCGGCATCTCCAATGCGATCGATCACCTCCGGCCGCATCAGCCGGCCGTTGGTGGGCAGGTAAACATAAAAGCCCTTCTTGGCGGCGTAATAAACCACCTTGTGCACGAATCCGGGGCGCAACAGGGGTTCGCCCCCCATCAGCGCAAGGACGCGGCAGCCGATCGAGTGCAGCCAGTCGATGGACCTCCGGGCGACGTCTTCGTTCATGCCCTTCACGTTGTTGTTATACGACCAGCAGTAGTGGCAGTCGACGTTGCACTTGAATTCGGTAAACAGGTAAGCGATGATCGGTCGGAGTTCGGAGGAACGGAACCGGGACTTTACAAAAGGCAGAGCCCAGCACTTCAAGGCCCGCATCGTATTGATCTTGTGATACTGCTTTTCGGTAAGGTCTTCTCCCTCGGGAAGCGAGCATTGGGGATAGACGGGCTCCGGCAACGTCAGGCCCCCGGTCGCGTCGGCTTGCGGGGAATGATCCCCCATGCCAGGCGGAACGTCCGGGCTTTTCGGCGCCTTCATCAACAAGTCATGCAGTTGCACATCCACCCTGAATTGAGGCGCGTTCGTGGCGGTCTGCCCGTACTTCTCAGATTCTCCCATCGAGTCTCCTTTCCCTTTGGCTGTTGAGTGAGAGAATAATGGTTCGGGGGGCGCTTGCCAGCGAGCCCCTCCGTTCTCTAATGCTGGCGTCCTATTGTAAGCAAATTAGTGACGTTTTCCAAGCTAGTATATATCGAACTTAGCGTATTCTTAAGAGCATCTAGCCACGGGTCCGGCCCAGATGCCTCCATGCTTTTTAAGGCCGGCAGATTTGCACCCAGTGGCCGTTACCTTCCTGGCCCTGTGATAGCAGAGTTTTGAATTCTCTGATCCGCCTCCCGGGTGAAGGGGAAGGTCCTGACCCTGTGTCTACCCGCACAACTTATTGATGCTCGACGTTTGCAGAAGGTCACAGAAACGTGCGACTCAGTGCAAAGCAGATCAAGAAGAGACTGTGAATGGTTAAGCTTAGAGGATTTTGACAGGCCCGCCACCCTCACGGCGGGATGGATGAGGCCAATATCTGGGGCAATCGCAATTAACTTAGAGGGTTCGGCATAAGTTAAAGATTTTATAGGTAGTTGCAAGAAGAGGTCATGACGGCGATTGTCTAACGGCTCCACTTCTGCACACAGCATGTGAGGGTGCCTGCGGCCTGCTGCGCTTGGAGCGGAAATCTCTTTGATTCGGCTTGGGGGCCTGATGCCGGGTCTTCTGCCCTTGCTGCTATAGTTCCAACTGCGCCGACTTCTGAGCGCCGTCTCGCTTATTCCTCCAGCGGGCGCAATGCAAAGTGAGGCGGCTTGGAATCCTGACAACCAGAGGAATACGCCTGCAAACTCAGCTTGTGGCGGCTGGGATCCCACGCCCTCCGGGCGGAGAGCGGCTAAGAATTCCGTGTAAAGCTAGGCCACCTTTTTATCCGAGTCTTTGGACTCTTCCGTAACGCCCCGGATGGCTCCTTTAAATTCACGAATCCCTTTTCCTAGTCCCCGACCAAGCTCCGGCAGTTTTCCAGGTCCGAAAATAATCAGCACGATAACGAGAATAAAAAAGAGGTGAGTTGGTTCTAATAATCCGTCCATTACAGTACCTCCTGGCGCTGAATGTCTTTTGCGCCACTTGATTTATTATAGCGCCCCGCAATTGAGAACCGAAGCAAAGAAAAATCTTCTCGCCAGACCTGGGGCCCAGGTTCCAATCGCCAAGCCTCAAGAATGCAGGCGATTGTTTCATTTCATCACTCCCAACTTCTGACAGTACACCCAAAAAGCTCTTGGTATGCAATTGATACGCCCCATGACGATGAGTCGCCCCATCGAGCGGGTGGTTTCAAGCATTACGATAAGGAATCACGTCGAGAGAAATGCCAAAGTGCTCCGTTACCAATCGATGGTTGAATTGGCGACGAAGCGGCGGACTTTCTTCATGGGGGCGCGGCTCTTCCGGTAGTAAGCGCGGTTGTACATGGGCCCGATCTTGCCGGGCGGGTCGATCGTGGTGACCGTGTTGCCCTTGATCGTGAGGGTGTAGGGAACGTCCCCGATCGTCTCCTTCACCGTCCGCTCCGCAATCGGGAACGTGAGGGTTGCCTTGTCTCCCGGCGCCGCGTGTCCCGCTTCGACATATCGCC
>JBJKQF010000132.1:0-3292 GCA_046705545.1 Terriglobia bacterium | reverse complement strand
AAAGACACCCTCGTTTGCGGTGCATCCCTCCAAGCAGATATTCCATTGCTTCGGCTGTGGGGTGGGCGGGGACGTTTTCAAGTTTGTGATGCTGGTGGATAGCCTGAGCTTTCCGGAAGCCTTGGAGCGGGTTGCGGAGCGCGTCGGCGTCACTTTGCGGGAGAGCCCGGCGGGCCGGGGTGATTCTAAATCCCACGAACGGACGGCGCTTTACAAGGTTCAAGAGGCGGCAGCCAAATTCTATGCCTCGCAACTGACGGGCACGGGCGAAGGCCGGGCGGCCCGCGCCTACCTGGTGGACCGCGGCCTCAAGGATGAGGTCATTGGACGCTTCCGGCTGGGTTATGCCCCGCGGGAGGGCAGTGCCTTGGCTCGGCACCTTGCCAGCTTGAAGTTCGGCGAGGAGGTTCTGGAAAAAAGCGGGCTGGTGCTGCGCGACGCCGGCGGGAAACGGCGCTATGACCGCTTTCGCGGCCGCATCATTTTCCCCATCTCCAATGAGAGCGGGAAGGTGATCGCTTTTGGCGGGCGTGCTCTGGGAGACGAGCAGCCAAAGTATTTGAACTCTCCGGAAACGCCGATCTATACGAAGAGCCGGGTTCTCTACCACCTGGACCACGCGGCCAAGGCGATTCGCAAGCAAGACTACGCAATTTTGGTGGAAGGCTATATGGATTGCATCGCGGTGGACTCCTGCGGCATCGAAAATGTGATCGCCAGCTGCGGCACCAGCTTTACGGAGGCCCAGATTCGCTTGTTGGCGCGCTACTCGCGGCGGGTGGTTGTGAACTATGATCCGGATTCGGCCGGCATGGCTGCAACGGAGCGCTCCTTGAACGCCTTGCTCGAAGCGGGGTTTGAAGTCAAAGTGCTGTCACTTCCCGGCGGGCTCGATCCCGACTCGTTTATCCGCAAGCAGGGGGATGCGTCATACAAAGGGGCTTTGGCGGCGGCGCCTGGGTACGTTGACTACGTGACGGACCGGGCAGTGGCCGAGCACGGGCTGAGCACCCCGCAAGGGAAGTTGGCGGTGGCAAATGCCGTGCTGCCTTACTTGGCCAGGGTGCCAAACCCCATAATGCGGCGTGAACTGACCGATCGGCTGGCAGCGCAGGCTCAACTGGACGATCGTCTGCTGAGGGAAGAGTTGCGGCGGGCGGCCGTTGATCGCCGACCGGAGGTGAGCAGCAGGCGGGAGTTTGCAGCGAGCGAAGCGGAAAGGTAGTTGTTGCGATTATTCCTTGAGAATCAAGAGGTTATGGATGATCTCCTTCCCCCTCTGCTGGCTGATGGTGCTTTGGAAGGGTTGGTTACCAAAGAGGTTTTTGCCAAAATGCTGGAGATGCGAGGCGCCGGGGAGAGCGTGGAAGTTCACCGTCTGGGAGAAAAGCTTAGCGCTGAAAGGCAACAACTGGTTCGCGAAAGCTTGCTTGCTTCGGATGATGTCCCGGCTGCCGAAGACGTCCTCAAATACTGTGATGCGCTGCGCCGCAGGAAGATTGAGCGGGACTTGAGCGCCTTAGTCCCCGCGATTGACGCAGCGGGGCGAAACCAGGACTGGGCCCAGCTTGCCACGCTGAACGGAAGTAAGGTATTATTGATGAAGGAGTTAGCCAGGATCGGGAGAGTTGAAAAAACTGAAAAGAAAATTCCAACGAAATAGTGTAGTATTACATCTAATTACAATTAGAGGCCGCTGGTTCTTGGAATTTATTCCTTGCTGCAAAACGATGAGAAGGGCCCGGCGAGATGGCGGGGCTCATCGTGGTTATTTCCTCCACGAGCAGCAAGGTTCCCATCTACATTTGCTCCCGTACGGAGGCAATCGATTTGGCATTTGACGACAAGTTTGACCAGGTTAGCAAACTAATTACGCTCGGCAAGGAAAAAGGCTATCTGCTTTATGACGAGGTGAACGAACTCCTGCCCTCGGACGTTCACACCGCCGAAGACCTTGACGACTTGTTGTCGATGTTTGACAACGCCGGGATTGAGATCCTGGAGTCCCCCAAAGCCAAAACCGAGGACCTGGCCTCGGACAAGGATGACGATTCCAGAAGCGACGACTCGGGCGATGACGCCGAACTGGATTTGACCCCCGGAGCGATGGACAAAACCAACGATCCGGTCCGTATGTACCTGCGGGAGATGGGAACCGTTCCCCTGCTGACCCGCGACGGCGAAGTTGAAATCGCCAAGCGCATTGAGCGCGGCCAGCTCCGGGTGCTGAAAGTTCTCTCGCGGTCTGCGATTGTGATCCTGGAACTGTTTGCCCTCCGCGAAGACCTTCAAGAGGGCACCCGAGCGATCAAAGAAATTGTGGTCTTTGACGACGACGAGCTGACTGAGGATCGCGTTGCGCAGCGAGGCCGGGATTTGGTGGCCACCATTAACGAGATGGAGCGCCTCAACAAGAAGCTGATGCAGTTGAAGACCAAGCGCGACCGGATCCCGCGCAGCCGGCGCGGCAAGGATTACCGGCGCTACGCTATGGCGGTCGCCCGGCATCGCATCCTGATTTCGAAGCTCTTCCGCTCGATTGAATTCACCCATACGGAACGCAAACGCCTGATGGAGTGCATCCGGCAGACAGTGGAAGAGGTGCGGCCGGTCGAGCGCGAGGTGCTGAGGCTGGGAAGGCGCGTTGAGAACGCCCGCAATAACGGCAAGGAACTGAAGAAGGAGCTTCGCCAGAGCAAGGCGCACCTTGCCGAGATCGAGGAGCGAAACCAGGCCACAGCAGCCGAACTTCGCCGGACTTATCAGAATATTCTGACGGGTGAAATGGAGGCTGAGGCTGCCAAGCGTGAATTGATCGAAGCCAACCTCCGCCTGGTAGTTTCCATCGCCAAGAAATATACCAATCGCGGGCTGCAGTTTCTGGACCTGATCCAGGAAGGTAACATCGGCTTGATGAAAGCGGTGGACAAGTTCGAGTACCGCCGCGGCTACAAGTTCTCTACCTACGCAACGTGGTGGATTCGCCAGGCGATCACCCGCGCCATTGCGGACCAAGCGCGCACTATCCGAATTCCCGTCCATATGATCGAGACCATCAACAAGCTGATTCGCACCTCGCGTCAGCTCGTGCAGGAGTACGGACGCGAACCGACCTCGGAAGAGATCGCCAAGCGCATGGACATTCCGGTGGTCAAGGTGCGAAAGGTCATGAAGATCGCTCAGGAGCCGATCTCGCTTGAAACGCCTATCGGGGAAGAAGAAGATTCGCATCTTGGCGACTTCATCGAAGACCGCGGCGTAATCTCTCCCGCCGAGGCTGTGATCAACATTA
>JBJKQF010000131.1:0-5525 GCA_046705545.1 Terriglobia bacterium | reverse complement strand
CGCCTATACGGCGCGCATGGAAGAAGAACTCGATGAAGTCGAGGATGGCAAACTCTCCTGGACGGGAGCCCTGACTGAATTCTATTCGAAATTCCAGAAAGTTCTTCAGGTGGCCGAGCGTGAGATGGTGAACCTGAAAGGCGAGGGGATTCCGACCGACGTCAAGTGCGAGAAGTGCGGCAAACCGATGGTGATTCGTCTGGGACGTAACGGGCAGTTCCTGGCGTGCACGGGATATCCCGAATGCGACGGAACCAGCGACCTGCCTCCCGAGCTCGCCGCCAAGTACGGCTCCGCGGCGCCGCCGGCGCCGGAAGTTCCTGAGCAAACTTGCGAGAAGTGCGGCAAGCCCATGACGCTGAAGCGTGGCCGCTTTGGCTATTTCATGGCCTGCACCGGCTACCCTGAGTGCCGGAACACCAAGAAAATCGTCATCAAGGAAGGCACAGCCACAGCTGTGGGCGATGTCCCACTCGAGGAAAAATGTCCCGAGTGCGGCAACAACTTGGTCAAGAAGCACGGCCGATTCGGAGAATTCATTGCTTGCAGCAATTATCCCAATTGCAAATATCTAAAGCGGGAGACGCTGGGAATTCCCTGCCCTGAGAAAGGCTGCTCGGGTGAAATTGTGGTGCGGCGCACCAAGCGGCGCAAGGTTTTCTACGGCTGTACCCGCTACCCGGACTGCAAGTTTACGGTCTGGGATAAGCCGATTGCGGAACCCTGCCCTGATTGCGGTTCTCCGATTTTTCTCGAAAAATACGACAAGAAGTCTGGTTCGTCCTCGCGTTACTGCATGAACGAGGCTTGCCACTACGAGCGCGCGCTGGCGTAACCGGCGTTTCTGCTCTCCTCTCTGCCACGAACTTCCGCAACACTTCCGGCCGTGCCAATTGGCCGTCCTGAATCCGCTGCACAGTGCGTCGTTGCATTCCGGCGTGCTGAGGCGTATGTTACCCATCGATTGAAATTCAAAGACCGGCGTCCCGGCCGGTGAGCGTCAGAAAGCGGCTAAGAAGCAATTTCAAGGAGAAATCAGCCATGAAGAAGGTTCGATTAACGCGCCGGGATTTCGTGCGGCTTGCGGGCGCTGCAGCAGCGTTGCCTACCGCAGCCACAGCCGCTCTCGGCAAGGGCCTAAGTCTGGGAGCGGCAACAGGCTGGGACATAGAAGCCTCCGGCAAAGCAACGTCCTCGGATCCCCTGGAGATGAACGCCGCAGAGGATTGGCTTCACGCTTTCACGGCTCCGGCCGCCGGGTGGAAAAAGCAAAGTAACTCCACGTTGCTGCCGAATCTTTTGAAGCCTCCTTTCTCCTTCATCTATGGCTCCAGACCTTCTTCTGAGTTGCTTCCCGCCTGGAAGAAAGCTTCTTCCGTCCCGCACGCAACCAAGGCTGGAAAGTTGTCTGAAGTGACTTACACGGACCCAGAGACAGGCTTGGCGGTTCGTGTTGAACTCCTGCAATACCGGGACTTCCCTGCCGTGGAATGGGTGGCCTATCTCAAGAACACCGGCAGCAAGGACACCCCGATCTTGGAAGACATTCAAGCCCTGGACGCGGCCCTCGTATCGCCAAAGCAGCAAGACCTTGCCATCCATTACGCCAAAGGTGCGACCTGCTCGATGAACGACTTCAAGCCCCTGCTACGCAAGCTCAACGCACGAGGCGAATTGCACGTGGAGCCGGGAGGCGGGCGCTCTTCCAGCGATTTCCTGCCCTTCTTCAATGTGGAGGGTCACGGCGAGGGCGCCGTGATCGCGCTCGGCTGGACGGGAGAATGGACGATGGATTTCAACCACCCGGAGGGCGGCGACGTCTGGGTGCGCGCGGGCATGGCCCATACCCACTTGAAACTCCACCCGGGCGAGGAGATTCGCACCCCGCGCGTCCTGGCGCTCTTCTGGAAGGGCGAGCGGCTACGCGGCAACAATCTCCTGCGCCGTCTGATTCTCTCTTACCACCGCCCCTCGGCAGGAGGCCGGCCGGTGAGCGTGCCCATGTGCAATGGGAATTGGGGGGCAACCCCCGCGGCGTTTCACCTCGATAACATCCGTCAGATCGTACAGCACAAGCTCACCCTGGATTACTACTGGATTGACGCTGGGTGGTTTGGCAACGGGCCGTGGTATACCAACACCGGCGACTGGAGGGTCAACAAGGCCCTCTACCCGCAAGGCTTCAAGCCCATCAGCGACCTGCTCCACCAATCGGGATACAAGTTCTTACTTTGGTTCGAGCCCGAGCGTGTCTGTGAAGGAACACCATGGTATACCGAACACGTCAAGTGGTTGTTGGAAGTTCCCAAGGATAGGAGATTCTATAACTGGGGAAACTCCCAGGAAGATCCCAATTGGGTGCGAAATGAGAGCCGGCGAAACCAGATCAAGGAGAATGACCGGCTTTTCAACCTTGCCATTCCGGAGGCCCGTGAATTCCTGACCGATTTCATTTCCGGCAAGATCCAGGAATTCGGCCTCGACTGTTTTCGGCACGACGCCAACATCGCGCCGCTGGAATTTTGGCGCGCCGCCGATACCCCAGACCGCCAGGGAATCACGGAAATCCGGTGGGTGGAGGGTCTCTACGCCTTCTGGGACGCCCTGAAACAGCGCCATCCCAATCTGCTGATCGACGTCTGCGCGAGTGGTGGCCGCCGCATCGACCTCGAAACCATGGGCCGCTGCCTGCCCCTCTGGCGAACGGACTTTCCCAACAACGACACGGGAAAACAATGCCACACCTACGGCCTGCTCTCTTGGGTGCCGCTCAATTCGACTTCCGCCGGCGACCTCGCCGTCAGCACCACTTACACCCTGCGCAGCAGCATGTGCAGCGGAGTGGTGTTCGGCCTTTTTGGACACGGCGACAATGCCCAGACCAGCGAAGACTATGCTCACTTTCCTTTTAACCGCGTGGAAAGGGAGCTAGAACAGCAGCGGCATATTGAGCCGTACTTCTACGGCGATTACTACCCGCTCACCGAATACACGCAGGCCGAAGATGCGTGGGAAGCCTATCAGCTTCACCTGCCGGACAAGCAGGAAGGGTTGGTTGTGGTCCTCAAGCGCCCGTTGAGCGATTATTTAACAGCGCTCTTCCCCCTGAAAGCTCTCCAAACGGAGCGGACATACGAATTTCTTAACTTCGACACCAGGGAACGTTCGGTCCTGTCCGGAAGAGACATCCTCCAGAGAGGTTTAAGGCTACACCTGCGTCAAAAACCGGACTCCGCGCTGATTCGCTATCGCGCCATATAAGAACAAACTGCTGAAGTACGCTCCCGCTTACGTTTCGGCATGGGTGGAAGTTTAATCGCTTTCCGGGTAGGATGACTGGCGAACTGCGAAATCAATCCGATCGGCTCGCTGGTTGGAATCTCAGCGTCACTGCAAAAAGAAACCCATCGCGGAATTATCTGCCTGGAGCAAGCACAGTGAACCAAGGGGGAATTTAATGATGAGAAGGCGTTCGTTCCTGAAAGCCGTGGCCGGCTTTGTTCCCGGCATGGCGCTGGCCGGACATCTCGGCGAAGCATTTCCCGCAGAAACAGCCGAACAGGAGAATCCGACGGGCCGGAAGCTTTGCGCATTGGCACGCGAACTATCCAAGGAGAAACGGACCGTCATCGGAGTCTTTCGCGATCCCGCTTTTGCTGGCCACGAAGTGCCCGCGAGCCTGCGGCCCGAGCACTTCCAGGAAGTCTGGGGAGCTAGGAATAACGTCCGGGTCGTCTTTCTCGACAAAGACCAGATTCGTGATTATTTCATTCTCTTCAAGAGCCGCATGGACATCCTCGTCTATCCTTACGGCGAGCTCTACCCGATGGATGTGTTCCCGGTATTCTCCGGCACTGCAATGAACAATTACCTGAAGCGCGGGGGCGCGGTGCTCACCACGGGAGGAGTTCCCTTCGCCCAGCCCGTCAGCGAGAAGCTGGAGCCGCCCCCGGGCTTTGCGAGAAAGCCGGGCGATTTAAACCTGAAGAACCGCCTCTACGTGCGCTGGGTGGCGCCGCTCGGATACAAGTATTACGTCCATCCCTATCAACCCACGGTGACCCGGGTTGATCAAGCGTATTTTCCCGGCTTGCCAGCGGAGCTCGACGTGGCCGGTTGCCCACTGGGTATCGTGGGTGTTAACAGTTCCCATGCTCCGGTCCCCAAGCCTTCCCATGGCAACACCTTTCCGGAACGCTACCCCGCTCGCCAAGTCATTCCCTTGATGTGGGGAACGGACAAGTACGGCCAGGTGCTCGCCACCAATGCCTTGCTGATCCAGGATTTCCAAAACGGCAGCCGCCGCATCCATCTGGCGCAACAGACTGAACCTCATCCGCTCTCTCCCGGCTCTCCCATCTTTCGGCCTTTGATGGACAGCTTGCTCAATCTGCTTACCAACCGCGTGGTGGTCGAAAGCGTGGAAACCAACTACGCCTGTTTCCGGCAGCACGAGCCGGTGGTCGTCAGAGCAGCATTGCTGAGCTTTGAGCCGCAGGAAACCGAAGTGGAAGTAACCCTTGAAATTCACGGCGGTGGAAAAACCGTGGACTCGCACACCGAAACCCTGCACATCCCTGCCCAACAGCGCGTGACCAAAGAATGGCATTGGACTCCGGAAACTTTTGAAACCGACGAGTATGAAGTTTACGTGCGCGTGCGGCGCAGCGGGCAGACCGTCTCCTCCGGCGAGAATGGCTTTGTGGTTTGGAATGAAACCGTCGTGCGGCAGGGCCCCCGCGTGGATATCCAGGGACAATACTTCCGTGTGGGCGAGTCGGAAACGTTCCTGAGCGGATCAAACTACTATGAGTCCACCCACGGCGAAATGATGTGGTTCCGGCCAAACATGAAGCGCATTGCCGAAGACCTGCGGCAGATGCGCTCTTGCGGCGTAAATCTAATCCGCCCGCACTACCACCACCTGAAATGGTTCAAGGATTATCTGCTCTTTGAGCACGAGCGGCTGTTCCCATATTTCTCCAGCCTGGAAAACCTGGAAAGCCCCATGCCCGACGAACGCGTCTGGCGTATCTGGGATGCCATCATCTACCTCTGCCAGAAAGCGGGGATTGTTTACGGCGGTGACCTGTTCACGCTGGTGCCCGAGGAGATGGGCGACCCTCGCGGCTGGTCACCTCTCCTGGACAGGGTCGATTGCCTGGAAAAGCGCGCCGTCGAGGAAGAATTCCTGAAGCGCATCAATTCGCGTTACAAAGGCGTGCCTGGTATTGCCTGGGATCTGTGGAACGAGCCGACGGTGCCGCTTGCGGATTTGAAAGACTGGACACGGGCGATGCGCCGCACCATGCAGAAGACGGGAGCCAACCGCTTGGTCACGGTGGGCGGAGGCACCGGAGAGGATTTAGGGAACCTGGTGGACTACCTGGGCATCCACGGCCTCCTCAAGAAGCTGCGCGCCACCGTAAACCAGATGGACATGCCGATGATGATGCAGGAAGTCTGGATTCGCCATGGCGACGACCTTGCCAGCGAACTGGCACAAGCCGAAGACATGCGGGAAT
>JBJKQF010000130.1:0-33758 GCA_046705545.1 Terriglobia bacterium | reverse complement strand
GCGGAGATGATGCCGCCGATCCGGGTGGTGGACACGTTGGTTCCGAGGAAGTTGACGAGTCCGAAGCCGGGTGTTTACGTTTACGATTTCGGCCAGAACTTTGCGGGCTGGGCGCAGTTGCGGGTGCGGGGCCCGAGGGGTGCGAAGGTCAAGATGCGCTTCAGCGAGCTGCTTTTTCCGGACGGCATGATCAACCGGCAGAATCTTCGCACTGCCAAGGTGCGCGACATTTACATCTTGAACGGTCACGGGGAAGAGGTTTATGAACCGCACTTCACCTATCACGGCTTCCGGTACGTGGAGGTGACGGGATACCCGGGAACTCCGAGTCTGGACAGCCTGCGGGGCCGGGTGGTGCACAGCGCGGTGGAGACGACGGGAAGCTTTGTGGCGTCGAAGGAGATTCTGAACCAGATTCAGCACCTGATTCATTGGGGGCAGCTCTCGAACCTTTACAGTATTCCAACCGATTGCGACCAGCGGGATGAGCGGCTGGGGTGGATGGGTGACGCGCAGGTGACCATGGAAGAAGCCATGATGAACTTTGACATGGCGGCTTTCTACACCAATTTCGCGCGCGACATTCGTGACGCCCAGCTTCCTGATGGATCTATTCCAAACACCGTGCCGATGCGCGGTAACTGGCCGACCGATCCTGCATGGGGATCTGCCTATCCGCTGCTGTGCTGGTACATGTGGCAGCAGTACGGAGACCGGCGTATCCCGCAAGAGAACTACGAGGGCCTGAAGAGATATGAGAAGTTCTTGCAGGGCGAAGCGAAGGAGAACGTTCTCAGCAAGAGCCCTTACGGGGACTGGATTTCTCTCGCGCCGACCCCGGGAGCGCTAGTCTCGGACTTCTACTACTATTACGATACCCAGATTCTCTCGCACGTGGCGAAGATTCTGGGCAAGACCGCCGACGCCGAGACCTACTCCCACCTGGCAGGCCAGATCAAGACGGCCTTCAACCAGAAGTTCTTCAATTCGACGCTCAGGCAATATGCGGAGGGTAGCCAGACCGCCCAGGTCCTTCCTCTGTTCCTGGATTTGGTGCCCAAGAAGGACGTGGGCTCGGTAATGGGTTACCTGAGCGATATCAATATCTCTTACGAGCACAACACGCACTTGACGACGGGCTTTATCGGCGCCAAGTACCTGTTTCCGGTGCTGACCCGATATGGGCGGCCGGGCTTGGCCTACGAACTGGCCACGCAGGCCACCTATCCGAGTTGGGGATACATGGTCTCCCACGGTGCGACCACGCTTTGGGAGCTCTGGCAGGATAGGACGGGACCTTCCATGAACTCGCACAATCACGCAATGCTGGCCAGCATCGGCGCGTGGTTCTACCGGGCCCTGGGCGGCATCGGGCAGGAGCCAGAGGGCGCCGGCTATCGCCACGTCCGCATCGATCCGCAGATTGTCGAGGACCTCGACTGGGTCAGCGCTTCCCTCAACACAGTGCGCGGGAGGGTTTCCTGCTCGTGGCGGCACACGCCCGGCAAGATTGCCGTGAACGTCACACTGCCTGCTAACAGCGACGGCGTCGTGGTGCTCCACCATGATCCGGAGATGCCCCTGGAAGAGGTTATTGTCCGGGAGGACGGGCGCGTGGTCTGGGAGAAGGGCCACTTTGTGACCGGTGATGCGGGCGTCCTGGGCGGTGAGAAAGTTCGCGCCGAGAACCGGTACGCGATCTCCCTGAAGGTGGGCTCAGGAAACTATCACTTCACGCTGACGGCGAATTAGGCCGGGCGAAGTGTAGATATCCCTTTAGGATCCCAGAAAGGAAACGACATGAACCGCCATAAGTTTCTGACCTCCGCAGCCGCCTCGATCCAATCGTTTTATTGGTTTACAACGTCGTATGTCATCACCTTCGAGGTTGGCTCGGGGCACTACCAATTTGACCTGTCAGGAGAGTAGCCAAGCAGGGAACTCTCCCCAGACGACGCCCGCTCACCGGGCGGGCCGCAGGAGGCTGCATTCTGATCCTTACGGGCAAAGGAGAAGCGGCCTTGAACGGTGGCGCGGGCACGGGGAAGTGTTGTAAACTTGTTGGGTCTACAAGAGGTAACTCGTGGCAGCACCCCGTTCTGCGCGGGGGAAGTTTAGGGCGGCTTTGCGTGCTACGCGGCCCCAAAAAGATATTTTTGCAAAAATTTGGAGGATGTGATGTCTGAGCCTTGGAAGACCGACAAATGGTTTGTTAGCCCCTGGTGTTATCTGCCGGAAGTTCGAAAAGAGTTTAACTTCCAACCCAAGATCAAGATTCATGACGTGACGCTGCGCGATGGCGAGCAGCAAACCGGAGTGGTTTTCCGCCCGGAAGAGAAAGTGGAAATTGCCAAGAAATTGGAATCTCTGGGAGTGCATCGGATCGAAGCGGGCATGCCCGCAGTTTCCCCCCAGGATAAGGCCGCAATTGAGGAGATCGCCAGCCTGGGGTTGAAAGCGGAGATCTTCTCTTTCTCACGCTGCATTATCGACGACATTAAGGCCGCCAAGGAATGCGGCGTGAACGGCGTCATCGTAGAAATTCCCTCCAGCGAACACATCATCAAGAACGCCTACGGCTGGACCCTGGAACGGGCCATGAAATCTTCCATTGAAGCCACCCTGGCGGCCAAGGAAGCGGGGCTTTACACGGTCTTTTTCACGATTGATTCCACGCGAACTGAAGTGAACAGGCTGCTGGATATTGCCGAGGAGGTTGCGACCGAAGGCCACATGGATGCCTTTACGCTGGCGGACAGCTTTGGCGGGTGCACGCCGGAGGCCGTCTATTACGTCGTGAAGAAGGCCCTTGAGCGCCTGAAGAAGCCCGTGGAGATTCACTGCCATCAGGACTTTGGTTTGGGAGTGGCCAACACGATTTACGCGCTGGGCGCCGGAGCTTCCGTGGCCCAGACCACCATCGCCGGCCTGGGAGAGCGCGCCGGCAACGTTCCCATGGAAGACGTCACTATGGCGCTGCTCTGCCAGTACGGAGTGGACATGGGCATTAAGACCGAAAAATTCTGCGAGGTTTCGCACTTTGTGCTGGACCTGGCGAAGGTGCAAATCCCCGGGAACCGTCCGATCGTCGGCGAAATGCTCTACCAGGTTGAGTCCGGCATTGTTGCCGGGTTCGTGCGCAAAGCCCGGAAGGAGCATCCTCTCGAATTCGTGCCCTTCAAGTCGGAATTGGTCGGCCAAAAGCCTGTTTCCATCGTTCTGGGCAAGAACAGCGGATTGCCCTCCATCCAGGAGTGGTGCGAGAAGCTGAAGATTCAAGCTAGTGAAGAACAGATGATGCAGATGCTCCGGCAGGTCAAAGAGAAGTCGTTCGCGAAGAAGGATCTGTTGACCGAAGATGAATTCAAGGCCATCGTGGACCTCACTTTGAAGAAAGCTGCCACAGCCAACTGAAGGCGCATGCAAACTCTGCGGGTGCGGGAGAGCGCGTCCGCACCAGACGGTGAAGGGTGATTCAGAATTTAGAGGAAATGGTTGCGCAAGCCCGGCAGTTGGGGCCCGCCAGGATTGCAGTGGTCGAAGGCTACGATGCCGACGTGCTGCAAAGCTTGGCGCAAGCTGAACCGCTGGGCTTGGCAACGCCCATTCTGATTGGGGACCCGGACAAGATCGAATCCGCCGCCCGGCGTGTGAATTGCCCTTTGCATCCTGATTCCATTGTTTCAACTGATGGAGAAGCGGCCTCGATTCGCCAAGCCATCGACTTGGTGAGGGAAGGGAAGGCTGATTTCCTGATGAAAGGCAAGGTGACCACCGCCAGCCTGATTCGGGGGATTCTGGACAAAGAGCGGGGGCTGCGCGCCGGTAAGCTCTTGAGCCAGGTCATCGCATTCCAGGTGCCGCACATTCCTCGCTTGATGCTGATGACGGATGCCGCCATCAACATTGCTCCCACCCTTGACCAGAAAGCCGACCTTTGCCGCAATGCTATTCAGGTGGCGCATGCTTTGGGAATCGATGAACCCAAGGTCGTGCTGCTGGCAGCGCTGGAATTTGTCAATTCCAACATGCCGGCCACGATGGACGCGGCCGCGCTGGTCCAGATGAACCGACGGGGGCAAATTTCAGGGGCCTATCTTGAAGGCCCGCTGGCTCTGGACGTGCCGCTCAGCCGCTTTGCGGCCGACCGGAAGCACATTGAGAGTCCTGTGGTGGAAGCGGCGGATGTGCTGATTGCTCCGGACATTGAGGCCGGCAACATCCTCTACCGCGCCATTACCTATTTCGCGCGCGGCGAGTCCGGAGGGATTGTCGTGGGAGCCCGGGTGCCATTGGTGTTGCTCTCGCGAGCCGAGCCTCCTGAAACCAAGATTCATTCCATAGCATTAGCTCTGTTGGTCAAGCATCATCAGCGGCAGCTTTCCGGTGACTGAGCGGAAACCGTGTTTCTTAATTCCGCTGGCAAAACCTGGTGAGGCGGCCTGATGTTCTTGCGCGGAGCAACCTTGCGCCCTGCGAAGGAGATCAGCAGTGAGAGTTCTAGTTCCTAACCTTGGGTCAACCTCCCTAAAGTACCTCCTCCTGGAGATGGAGCCCGAGCGCCTTCTGGCGCGCGGCAAGATTGAGCGGATTGGGAGCGATCAGGCGCAGATTACCACCTGGGATGCGGATGGCCATGCGGCCAAGTCGGCTTCTTCAGTGCCGGATCACCGTGCGGCGGTGCAAAAACTGATCGAGCATCTGCACGCGCTGGGTAATGCCGGACCGGGCGGCGGAATCGACGCGGTGGGTTTCAAGGCGGTGCTGGCGGGACCGGATTATCGCGGCACGTTTCTTGTTACCGACGAAGTGCTCAAGGCCATGACGGAATTTTTGCCCGTGGCTCCCGTTCACAATCCCATCTATATTCAAGCCATGCAGATCTTCCGCTCGCTGCTTCCTGAGGTGCCGATGGTTGCGGTGTTTGAGCCGGGATTCCACGCGACCATGCCAGCCTTCGCCAGTACCTACGGCGTTCCGCAGGAGTGGGGGTCTCGCTACGGCGTGCTCCACTACGGTTATCATGGTTCTTCCCATCGTTACGTCTCCGAGCGCGTCCCGGAGTTTCTAGACAGATCGAGCGAAGGCCTGCGTCTGATCTCCTGCCATCTGGGAGGCAGCTCTTCCATTTGCGCGATTCGGGATGGTCGGTCTGTTGATACCAGCATGGGGTTTTCGCCGCAATCGGGCGTCGAGCAATCGGGGCGCAGCGGAGACCTTGACCCTTTCGCGGTTCTCTACGTCATGGAAAAGGAGAACCTCACTCCCGCTCAGGTTCGGGAGGTTTTGTGCAAGAAGGGCGGACTCCTGGGCATTTCCGGGCTGAGTAACGACATCCGGGACCTGGAGGAGGCGGCCGGAAAAGGAAACGAGCAAGCCAAGCTGGCTCTCGATGTGTTTACCTACGAGGTCAAGAAGTACATCGGAGCTTATGCGGCGGCGCTGGGAGGGCTGGACGTCCTCGCTTTTGCCGGAGGGATCGGGGAAAACTCCTGGAGGGTTCGTGAAGAGGCTGTGAGAGGTCTGGAACATCTGGGGGTGCGGCTTGACCAAGAGAAGAACCGCGCCGGCGGGACCGGCGACCGGGTTATATCCGCGGCTGATTCAGCCGTGACGCTCTTGGTGGTCTATACCAATGAGGAAAAGATTGTCGCGCGGGAAACCAAGAAATTAATCGAGAAAAAAGGCGTTCATTGAGTTGGCCAGTTTGCCGGGTTGGTCTATCTTATTAAGCCAATCCGGTGCATGTGCGCACTAAGGGAGGTATCGGGTTTGAAACTTGTTACGTATGAGTCGGGCGGACAACCTCGCGTTGGCGTGGTTCAGAATGGCAGGGTTTTTGATGTTCGCAGGGTAATCCGATACCTTGAAAGCGGACGGGTGCCGCGCCTGGTTTCTCAGCGCGCGGATTTCAAGAGGGCTTCGCGAATCCTGCGGGAAGGTGGCTTTGCACCCCGCGACATGGTTGAGCTGCTGGCTCAGGGGAAAGCGGCTCGGAAGTTGCTGGACGTGGTCGTTGCCGCTCTGGCTAAGAGTCTTGATCCTGCCAAGGCGCCGCGAGGTATCTCTGCACCGCTCGTGAAAGCGCGGTTGCTGGCTCCTATAGCGCGTCCGGGAAAGATTGTCTGCGTGGGATTGAATTACGCCGACCACGCCAAAGAGCAAAACGCCAAGTCGCTCGAAAAGCCGATCTTTTTCCTCAAGGGGGGCAATGCCATCTCCGGCCCGGGCGATCTGATTCACTTGCCTGTCAACTCCACTTGTATCGACTACGAAGCGGAGTTTGCCGTCGTGATCGGAAAGAAAGGGAAATTGATTCCTGAGGAAAAAGCTTATGACTACGTTGCCGGATACACAATCCTGAACGATGTCAGCGCGCGTGACATGCAATACGGCGACCGGCAGTGGTTTCGAGGAAAGAGCTGCGACACCTTCGGCCCCACGGGTCCCTGGATCGTTACCCGGGAGGAGATTCCGGATCCCCAGCGGCTGCAGATTTCACTTACCATCAATGGCGAAAAAATGCAGGATTCAAATACTTCCCAGCTGATCTTTAAAATTCCCTTCCTCATTAGCTACCTTTCGCGGTCCATGACCTGGGAAGTGGGCGATATCTTGTCAACCGGCACTCCGGGCGGGGTAGGCCATTACCGCCAGCCTCCGCGGTATCTAACGCCGGGAGATACGGTTGCTGTCTCCGTGGAGGGTATCGGGACTTTGAGCAATCCTGTGACGGGTCCTGATCGTGGTGGGGCCCTTTAACTTCGGCGCTGCTTGCCGACATATAGCCCGGCAACCTTAGATTTACTCCACCGGACCGAACGATCACCTAAAGTTACGGAAGGGTTCGCAGAGGCGGGTCATTTCTGTGCGAGGAATGCTTGCGCTTCCTTCGGCAATCCGTGCAAGAGCGCCAGGAAAACCCCATTTGTCCAGCCGAATCCCACCACGTTGGACTTGTAACCCACCTGGATTTGGGTCTCTGAAGATCGCGTTATGACGTTGTACTTCTCGCGGATTGTACCGTCCCGAAGAAAGTTCTTGAGGACCATGGAAAGGAATTGGAGAGAAATTCGATCGGCTTGGGCCTGGTAGCCGTAACGCCGCAGCCCTTCAACGGCCAGGAGCTGGATCGGCGCCCAACCGTAGGGGGAATCCCATTGGGCGCCCGTGTCATTCATGCTCATCACAATTCCACCCGGCTGGTCAAAAGCGCTCAAATTACCCACCACCGCCTTGGCCTGGCTTGGGGAAGCAACCCCTGCCCAGAGCGGGTAAAACGTGGTTGCATACGTGTATAACGATCCCCGGCGGTCCTTAAAATCATAGTCGTAGTAGAGTCCTTCATCCGAGTTCCAAAGATACCGGTTCATTTCCGCCTGGCGCGTGGCGGCTCGCTGCTGCCATTCTTCTGAGGCTTTCTTCAGCCCGAGCTGGCCGCTCATCCATTCCAAGTCCTTTTCCGTCTTGTAGAGCAGGCTGTTGAGCCCCACGGCTGCAAAGTCGGGTGTGCTCGCGCCGAAAGGTCCGAACCGGAAGGTAACATCAAACCCGGACTCGCGCATGCTTCGGTCGCCTTTGTAGAACGTCTGCGTTAGCGCGACCTTTTCAAGGCTCTGGTTCTTTCCGGGGTTCGCATTTTCATCCAGAACCAAAGAGAATTCTGGCCCGACTACCTTGGATTGGCCGGACTGGTTTTCGACCGACATCAGGTAAGGCTGGCTGTCTTCCGGGTGCAAGAGGAAGTAGTTCACTACTTGCCGATAGTAGTCGGTGGAGCTTGAACCCAGTTCCGGCACCGGGCCGCTGCCCAACGCGTAGTACCGGGAGAGGCCCGTTTCTCCAGCAAGGTGGGGCGCGGTGGTCCAAAAGTCGTAATCTTTAACAGCAAGTTGGTAGGCTCGCTCAAGCCATGCAGGGTCCGTTTGGCCGTGAGTCTTCTCGGCGGCGTAAACGGCACGAATCATTGAGGTTAGGAATGGTGGTTGGGAGCGGGTCAGGTAATAGGTCCGGTTGGCGTTCAAAACTCCGCCGTAGTGGTCAATCTCGAACAAGAAATTATCGACGATGTCGCGGGCAAGGGCGATTCTCCCATCGGCGATAAGCCCCCGAATGATGAAGTAACTGTCCCAGCCGTACATCTCATTGAACATCCCTCCCGGGACCACGTAGGGCTTGGGAAGGTAAAGAAGTCCTTGGGGATGAACGGATTGGCCGTCAATTGCCCCCAAGCGGGTAATCACCGCGGGGAGATGTTTTATCTGGATCTTGCACTTCTTATCCGCCGCCTTTAATGCCGGGGGATCCGGCAGGTCAGCAGGAAGGTAAAGAGCCGAGGGAGTGTCGCTTTTGGAGTCGGAAAAGGAATCGCACGCTGACATGGAGCGCGTCAAGGAATTCCAGCCATTCGAAATATAGAGAAGAATCTTTGCCAGGCCCTGATTCTTGGCGGCTGGGGCGGTCGCGGGAGCTTGGGCTGAGATGCTCAGTGGAAAGGAAACGAGGAGGGCCAGGACGAGCAAAAGTGTGCGTGGTGATTTATCTCGCATCGGTAAACGATTATGTTAACTCCGCCTCCCTCCATCAATCTACTTTTAATTGCAGGGGACGGGAGAGATTGTTCAACGGGTGATGCGGCCAGGCATTGCGGCAGTTGACCCTACCCGTGCTTTCTGTCAAAATTCTTAAGGTTATGTCGAGCGCGGTACCACAACTCCGTGAAATCCTTGCCTCGGAGAGGCTTGAGCCGGTTCGCTACGCGATCCGCGACCTTGCCGTTCTGGCCGAGGAGCAGGTTCGCCTGGGAAAAGAGATTCTCCCTCTCAACATTGGCGATCCGGTTTTATTCGATTTTTGCACTCCACCCCATTTGATAGAAGCGGCCGCTCAAGCTATGCGGGACGGGCACAACGGCTATGCGCCTTCGCCCGGAGTGGGAATTGCGATTGATGCTATTCGCGCCAACGCAGAGCAAGAAGGGCTCCGCAACATCCAAAGTATTTTCATCACGGAAGGCGTGAGTGAGGCGGTTGACATCTGCTTGACGGCCTTGGTGGGCCCCCAAGACGATGTGCTGACTCCCTCTCCCGAATATCCGCTTTATAGCGCGATTCTGGCCAAGCTGGGCGTGCGAAAGAATTCCTATCGGTTGGACGAGGCGAACAACTGGGAGCCGGACATTGAGCACCTGGCAAGCCGCGTGACCAAACACACGCGCGGGCTGGTCTTAATCAACCCCAACAACCCGACCGGCGCGGTCTATTCGCGGAAGAGTTTGGAAGCGATTGCGGGAATCGCCAGGCGGCACAACCTGGTCATCTTTACAGATGAGATTTACGACAAATTAGTCCTGGATTCCGAATCTCACATTCCCATTGCGGCCCTGGCGCCGGACCTGCCTATTGTGACGCTCAACGGCATGTCCAAAGCCTGCCTGGCGCCTGGCTGGCGGCTGGGTTGGGGCATTGTGACCGGTGACGGGGCTGCGGTCAGGCCTTACGTGGAAGGTATTCAGAAACTGCTCCGCGCCCGGCTGTGCGCCAATCATCCCTTGCAGTACGCGATCCCGGCTTCGCTTGAGAGCTCTGACAATTTCCGCTTGGAGGTTCTTCGTAAATTGCGGAAAAGAAGGGATTTGGTGGTAGAGTGGGCCGCCAAGACGCCCAAGGTCAGTTGTGTGTCCCCGCGGGCCGCCTTTTATGCTTTTCCGCGACTTGACATCAAGGAAGACGATGAGACGTTTGTGAAGGGTCTCCTGAAGGAGAAGCAGGTGCTGGTTGTGCATGGCAGCGGTTTTGACGAGCCCCCACCTCACCGGCACATTCGGATTGTGTTCTTGCCGCAAGAGGACATCTTGCAGGAGGCTCTGGACCGCATCGGGGCCTATCTTCAGGAACGCGCTCCTTAGGGTTTTTAGGGCAACGGATTTGGCCCGCAGGGCGGCGCGAGCCCGTTGGGGGACAAGCGGTTTGGGTCACGGAAAGGGGCTAGCTATATAGCCTTTCCTCCGGGTAGTCGCGATCATCAAAAACAGAGCAAGCGATTTCCTTCCGGAAAATAGTTTCTTGCTGGAGCAGACAGCATGAGCGAGCCAGATTTGCCGGCTGAAGCCCGGTTGATCCCTGAGGAACTCCCTAATCAGTTCTGTCCAGTCTGCGGAAAACGGCTGGAATCCCATCGCTGCAAGATGGTCTGCAATCGTTGCGGGTATTTTATGTCCTGCTCGGAGTTCGAGTGAGATTCGATTTGAGTTCACCGGCCTCTCTGTCGCGGGGCGCGGTTAGATCACTATTCCCGGCTGTGGGGACTGAGCCGGCAAATTCAGGAGGCGTGATATGGCGCTGAGCATGGATATCAAGGAGTCGGGTGGTGTGACAGTTGTTACTCTCACCGGCCGCGTAACCCTGGGTGAGGAGAGCAACCAATTGAGGACCAAGATCAAAGAGCTCCTGGCGCAGGGAAAGAAGCTCTTGGTACTGGACCTGGGTGACGTCAGCTACATTGACAGCACGGGGCTCGGTACCCTGGTGGGCGCTTACACCTCGGCGCGCAATAGCGGCGGGGACATCAAATTGGCCAATATCAACAAGAAGTTCGACGAACTGCTCAGCATCACCAAACTCTTGACGGTCTTTTCCGTTTACAAGAGCGTTGATGAAGCCTTGAAGTCTTTTGCTTAAGGCTCCGAGCTACAGTCCGGCGGGATGATCCATCCAATACACCGTCAAGCCGGAGAGCAGCTTCGGATAGAAGTCCGTGGACTTCTGCGGCAGGACGAGCCCGGCGAAGGCGTTGTCGCAGACGGCTCGGATGGGGGTTGGGTTCATCAGGAAGGCCACCTGCGCCCGGCCTTCGCTGACATCGTTCATGGCTTCCTCGAGGTTCCGGATGTAGCGCAGATGCTTTTGCTCCCGGACGGCTTGGCGGTCGATGGACATGACCTTCTCCAGTACCAGTTCGTGCAAGAGAACGAGGTCCAGGCGCCTTAAGGTTTCAGGCACGCCGGCCAAAGTGTGGTCCAGGTCGGCGTCCCGGCGCAAGCGCAACAAAAGCGCCCGGCCTTTTCCTCCGTAGGCGACAATCGCGGGCTGCTCTTGCCCGGCGTCCTCCAGAGCCTTCCGGATCGAGGCGGCATCCTGCGCCGCCGCTCCCGCAAGGTTCATCTCCTCCAGATCAAAGAACTGCTTGATTCCTCCGCGGAATTGATTCCAATCGAAAGTCTCCAAGCTATGAACCACGCGGTGGGTGGGAAGGATGGTCAGCCCCTCGCTTTCAAGAGGAACAAACGTCGCCATGACGTATTGCGAGCGCTGGTCGTCAGGCGCCTCGGCACTGCGCTGGCGTGAATAGGCCAAGGCCGTTTCATAACGGTGGTGGCCGTCGGCGATCACCAGCTTTTTGGGCCGCATCAATTCCGCCACTTGCTGCACAAGGCCGGGCTCAGAAGCGCGCCACATGGAGTGCGTGGTGGCGTACTCATCCGTAACCTGCTGCCAGGGTTTTGCGCTTGAGATCTCGCGCAGGGCGGCTTCCACCGCGCCTTGCGGATCGCTGTAGAGGAAGAAGATTTGGCCAAAGCTGGATCGCGTGGCCTTTAGCAGTTCCAGGCGGTCCACCTTGGGCCCGGAGAGAGTCTCCTCGTGCCGGTGGACGACGCCGGCGCTGTAATCCTCCAGGCGGAGGAGCGCCACAAAGCCCCAGCGCCGCTTGTGGCTGGAAGGCTGGCCGGGAATGGCGTATTCCTGCGCGTAGGGATAGATGGCAGGCCGGGAATCGGAAACCAAGATGCTCTCTCCGATCCAACTTTGAAGCTCGCGAGCCGATTCGCGGTAGATGTTTTCGCCCGGATCCGGATCGCCTTTCTTCCTCAAAATCAGCCGGACAAAATTGTAAGGGCTGGCTTCGTAATATGCCGTCTGCATGCTAGGGGAAATCTTGTCATAGGGTTGGGTGACAACCTTGCGCAGGTCCTCAACCTTTACCGGACTGTAGTACAGCGCGCGAAACGGAACGATCTCAGCCATGTGGTTGGTCTCTCCTGGTGTGGAACGAAGTTACTAGAATAACACAGTATCAAAGGGTAGCCGCGGCGGCGCTTAGGGGCGTCCGCATCTTAGGGCCGCGCGACCTGTACTTAAGTACATCAGGTAACCGCCCCAGCCCGTATCTAGGGAATTAAAACGGCAAGACCCTGCACTCACCCGATTGAAGAAAATTTCTCTTCCCGTAGAATTTGTTGTGGGGGAGGGTTTGTTGTCTTCCGGCGCTTGCACGTCCGCCGGAATCACGCTTTGATCGGCACCCGAATACCGCTTTACAGAGTTAAACAGGGCGGGGCGCCCCCCATCACAGTCGATCGTGAAGCGGAGGATTCAATGCTGAAGGACAACGCGAAGGTAGAACAATATCAGCCGGAATTGGACCGCCAGGACGCCCTGGCGCTGAGAGAACGCGCGGCGGACGACGTCCGCGAAGACGCCGACTTGTACATCTCCAAAGCCTGGCCTCAAGAGAACAGACACGCAGGAGCCAGCGCCCTTGCGCTGGTTCGGGAATTGTATCGTCCTAACTCCCACGAAGCGGGGACAGGTTCTCCGCAGGGAATCGAGGGCTCGCTGACACATTCCGTGGGTGGCGCCACGTCGGATGAACTCCTGAAGATATTTCTCTCAGCTAAAGTGGAGGTCCTATCGACTCAGTCGCTGAGAATTTTTCGCGACAACATTTCTTGGTCGGGGAAATATGTTGGTTGGATGAAGCAGGTGCTGTGAACCCTTTGGAACTCGGCAAGGCTATTACTCCACCGCTGCCTCAATCTTCAAATCATGGGCGGCACGGAAACGTCTCCTCTTGTAAATGCAATTTTTCGGCCTGCGCCCGATGGGCTCGCCCATTCCTTGATTAGCCGCTCCTGAAGATTAGCAATATTTTCCCCAAAGAGACGCTGTGCCAGCTGGCAGGTTGCTAACCCAACACCAATTCCACACGTATTTCCGGGTTCGCGCTACAATAAAGTATTGGCTAGCCGCGCGTAGACAGCCGGCGAGCCGGTCCTGGCAATGAGAAGACTCAAGCCATCCCTTTTAAAGGACTCAGGAGACATCAGAAATGGATGAACTTCGGCTTGATCCCGTCCGTCGCGGATGGGTTATCACAGGCAAGCGCCAGCCTATGCCGGACGCCTTGGATTCGGGCGCAAACTGCCCCTTTTGCCCAGGGAATGAGCGCTTTACCCCCAAGCCAATTTGTGAACGGCTCGATGGGACCGGAACCTGGAAGGTGCGGGTCATTCATGATCGCGCGCCTCTATTCCATGTTGAGGGAGATCTTGGAAGCGCGGCTGAAGGGATGTTCGACCGGATGAACGCCCTGGGCGCCCACGAGCTTCTGGTTGAAACTCCCCAGCACGGCAAGCCGCTTGGCGAACTCTCTCCAGAAGAAATTGCCTTGGTGCTTGAAACCTATCGGGACCGGATCATTGATCTCAAGCGCGACCACCGTTTTCGGTACGTTTCCGTGATCCGGCGCCAGCGGTCGGGGAGTCCCGCGCGCGCCGAGCACTCCCTTTCGCAGATCCTTGCCACCCCGGTGGTCCCGCATCTGGTGGAAAGGGAATTGCGCTGGAGCCTGTTCCATTATCGCCGGAAGCAACGCTGCATCTACTGCGACATCCTGCACCAGGAAACCCAGTCGCGGGAGCGCATTGTCGATGAGAGCGAAGAATATGTTTGCCTCTGTCCTTATGCAGCGCGTTTCCCTTATGAGGTTTGGGTGATGCCGCTTGATCACAACTCGTCCTTTGAGAAGGACATGGCCTCGCAGCCCCGATTGCTTTCCTTCGCGGCCTTTCTGAAGGCAACTCTCCTGAGAATACAGAAGGTTTCCTACCGGCTGCGACTGGCGCTCCATACGGAGCCCAACCTGTCCTCCTCGGTGCTCCAGCCGGAGGGATGGCAGACCGTCCCGGACGATTACCACTGGCATATGGAGATTTACCCCGAGCTCGGTGATGAGTCGCAAGCTATTGATGGGGAAGGGATTTACTATAATCCTTTGGCTCCCGAAGAGGCGGCGGACCTGCTGCGGAAGATTGAGCCCCAGGGTTTATAGGCCCCCGGGGAAACCAAGGACAACCTGTTCATGGCGATTTCGAAACAAGTTTTAGACCAAATGCAGCTTCTGATCTTTGACCTGGATGGCACTCTGGTAGACAGCGAGGAGGACTTGGCCCTCAGCGTCAATGCTACTCTGGAAAAGATGGGCCAAAAGCCACTCAGTACGGAACGGATTGCATCTTACGTGGGGAGGGGCGTGAGTGTTTTGATTAGCCGCGCGCTGGGCTCCAACGTGGCCCCGGAAGACGTTGAGCGGGGCACAGAGATTTTTTTAGCGCATTACCGCGAGCACATGCTCGACCACACGGTTCCTTATCCGGGAGTTCGTGAGGCGCTTGAAGAGTTGCGCGGCCACAAGATGGCCGTTCTGACCAACAAGCCGGTCAAATTCAGCCGCTTGATCTTGGAAGGCCTCGGTATGGCGGACAGCTTTCTGCAAATTTATGGCGGCAACAGCTTTGAAAATAAAAAGCCTGACCCGGTGGGCATCTTTCAACTCATGTCGGATGCCCAGGAACCGGCATCACAAACGCTGATGATTGGCGATTCGATCTCCGACGTGCTTGCGGGCAGGAACGCGGGCGTTTGGACTTGCGGGGTCAGCTACGGCTTCGGCGCGCCGACCCTCGAAGAAGCACCGCCGGACGTGATGATCGGCGATCTGCGGGAGTTACCAAGACTTCTCAATGGCAAAGTTTCTTCCTAGACAATCAATGGACTTTAGCGAAACGCTTTTGGAATCTGCCCGGCTGTTTCTTGGAGTTCTCTTGCTGGCGCTGCTTGCGGGCGCGGCGGTCTGCCCGGCGCTTGCCCAGGGCTCCCCTAGCAGCGCCGCTACTCCTGCCTTGATGCCTGCTGCGGCCGTCGCCCGGCAGAGGGAAGAGCTTCTCAATCGCCAATGGGACCCTGGGAAGCTCTACGCCATTCTGAGTTCTTCCCACGCCGCGGCCAAGGAAAACCTCTACCGGGCAGCCTTTGCTGCGGGGCCGGTGATCATCCCTAAACTGGTGGCAGCTCTGAAAGATGATCGCACGGCGGAATTCGCCGCTCAGGAACTGGCCTTTCTGGGTGGCAAAAAAGCGACCGCAGTCTTGGCAGGCTTGGTAAACGATCCGCGCAACCTGGACCTGCGCCGTTTCTACTACGGCGCTCTGGGCGGAACGGATGATCCGCAGAGCATCGGGATTCTGCTGGATAAAATTCGAAACTCTGACCAGGAGTCTGATCGCACGGTGACGCAGGACGCGATTCTCGCCCTTTCAATCAGCTCCGATCCAGGATTGATCGCCAAGCTGCACGAGGCGGGCAAGGATGTCACGGATCCCGTCATCCAGGACGATATTAATACAGCCATGACGGTGATTGACCTCCGGGCAAAATATCTTGCCACTTCCGCCGGGAAGAACTCGGGAAGGTCCGTACGGCAGGCGGTCCGGACTTATTTTATGCCAGCACTCGAACCACCTCCGGACTCCAGCCAGGCCGGCGAGCAAGACTACAAGGCGGAAGTTCGCATTAAGGACCACTTGATTACTTTTTCTCCGGACAAGACCCGCGCGCTGGCGGCGGTGAATTTTGAAACTCAGCAAGCGGTTGCGGCCTATTGGCTGGTCCTCCAGAAGACGCCGGCCGGCTGGAAGGTTGCGAGCGCGTGGCTGGGCGAGGAGCGGGAAAAAGCGCCTCCGGCGCAAGCACCGGCAGCCTCACAGCCGGCAGAGCCACAGTAGCACTTCAGTGGGCCGCCGCAACGCCGGACGCTGCGCCCGTTGCCAGTCCATTCTGCTTGGCCGATGATCTTTGCCTCATGAAAGACCTCATTGTTGGAACCGCGGGTCATATTGACCACGGCAAATCCGCCCTGGTGAAGGCCCTTACCGGCACCGATCCCGATCGTCTGGAGGAGGAACGGCGGCGGGGCATTACCATCGACCTGGGCTTTGCCCACTTCGATCTGGGCGATGGCGTGCGGGTGGGATTCGTGGACGTTCCCGGCCATGAGCGTTTTGTGAAGAACATGCTGGCCGGCGTGGGCGGAATCGACTTGGTGCTGCTGGTGGTGGCGGCGGATGAGTCCATAAAACCCCAGACCTTGGAGCACTTTGAGATTTGCAAGCTGCTCAGCACTCCTAAGGGGCTGATTGTGATCACCAAGGCTGACTTGGTGGACCCGGAAATCCTGGGCCTCGTGAAGCTGGAAATCCAGGAGATGGTGAAAGATTCCTTCCTTGCCGGCGCACCCATCCTGACCGCGAGCGCCAAGACCGGAGAAGGCCTGGATGCCGTCAAGAGCGAATTGCTGCGCGCGGCGGAGGCGACCGTTCCTAAACCCGCCGGTTTGCCTTTCCGCCTGCCCATCGACCGTGCGTTCGTTATGAAAGGCTTTGGCACGGTTGTTACCGGAACCTTGATGGCGGGAAGCATTGAAAAGGACACCGAGGCGGAAATCTTTCCGGGTGGACACCGAGTGCGAGTGCGTGGCATCCAGGTCCACAATTCCCCAGCGTCGCGGGCCGTCGCCGGGCAGCGGACCGCCCTGAATTTGGCGGGTATTGAAGCCAAAGAAATCACTCGCGGTATGGTGCTGGCGGCTGCGGGTCTTTTTCGAGCCACCTCACGCCTGGACTGCTCGGTGAGTTTGCTGCCTTCCGCGCGGCCGCTGAAGAATCGCGCCAAAGCCCATTTCCACTGTGGAACCGCTGAAATGGTAGTGGAAGTGGCGCTGCTGGATTCCAAGGAGCTTGCCCCGGGGAAACGCGGCTATGCGCAGTTCCGATTGGCCGAACCCGGGCTCTTCCTGCCGGGCGACCGGTTTATCCTCCGGCAGTTTTCTCCGGTGGTGACCATTGGCGGTGGCGTGGTGCTGGACAATGCGCCCGCCAAGCACCGGCTCTCTGATCCCGTTGTTCCCGCGTTTCTGGGAATCCTGGAAAGGGGCAGCGAGGAGCAGCGAATGGAGATTCTCGTGGGTGAACTGCGGGAAGCGCCCGTTTCTGCTCTGACCGCGCGAATGGGAAGGTCGGAGAAGGATCTTGATCGCATTGCGCGGCTGCTGGAGGCGCAGGGGCGGCTGGTGATTCCAGGCACGCCGCCGAGCGTCCTTGTGCACGCAGCCCGCTTCCGGGATGTTGCAAACCGAACTATGGCTCAGCTTGAGGACTTCCACGCGCGCAATCCGCTGATGGCAGGTATTGTGAAAGAAGACTTGCGGGGCCGTGTGCTGGAGAGGGTGCGCAGATTGCCATCGCCCGCAGTTTTCGACGCGGTTATTCAGTCACTCGCCGGGGAAGGGAAGATTGAAGTGCAGGGCGAAATGGTTAGGCGGGCAGGACGGAAGATCACGCTTAATGCCGAGGAAGAGGCGGCCCAGGAACAAATTGCCCGGGCTTTTGAGGCCGCCGGCTTGGCCGTGCCCGCGGTCGGTGAGGTTCTGGCGCGGGTGAAGGTTGACCGCAAGAGATCGGAAAAGCTTCTGCAAAAGCTTCTTAAAGAAAAGGTCCTGGTGAAGATAGCGGCGGATTTGGTCTTTCACCAGTCGGCGCTTGACCGCCTGCGCCGTCTCCTGGCAGGCCAAAAAGCCAAGGGTCCGCGGATTAACGTCGCGATCTTCAAGGACCTGACCGGGCTCAGCCGGAAGTACGCGATTCCCTTGCTGGAGTATCTTGACCGGGAGCGTGTGACGCGCCGCGAAGGTGACGAGCGGGTGATTCTCTAAGGCCTGAGCTAAGCCTTCGGGCGGAGGGCCTCTTCGCGCTGGGAGATTTTCTTGAAGATATCATAGACCAACGGGACCGGCAGGCCGACCACGTTGAAATAGCAACCCTCAATGCGGGTGACAAACCGGGACGCCAAACCTTGGATGCCGTAGCCACCGGCCTTGTCAAAAGGTTCACCGCTTGCCACGTAACTTTCAATCTCTTCAGGGTCTAGTTTCCGGAAAGTGACAAAAGTTGTCTCGTGCGTCCAAGCTTCAACCGTTTGAGGAGCGCGGACCACGCAAACTCCCGTCATCACGCGGTGAGTGGCTCCGGAAAGCGTCCGAAGCATCCTCCTGGCGTCGACCGGGCTGTCCGGTTTCCCCAGAATTTCCCCGTTGCTGGCAACTACGGTATCGGCGCCTAGGATGAAAGTGCCCTGGCCTGCTAAGGCGGCGACGGCCAGGGCTTTGTCGCGGGCGATGCGGCGCGCCAAATCCTCCGCCTGCTCCCCAGGCCGAGGGACTTCTTCCAGGTCACTAGGTTGCACATCGAATTCGAAGCCGGCTTTTTCCAGTAATTCCCGCCGCCGAGGCGATTTTGAGGCCAGAATCAGGCGCATGACGAATCCCATTATAAAAGTCGCTTCCAGAGACCCACAAGCTATTTCACCTGACGCCCGGCTGTGTTAAACTCAGGGACCAACTTACACAAGCATCTGCCGGGTGGGACACCCTGCTATGGAAGAGATCAGCAAGATTCTGCCTCTGATCTTCAAAGATCAAGTGCGGCGGCGCGACCCTCGAGTGATTGAAATCCTTGGGCCCCTTTGGCCACAGGTGGCCGGAAAGCCCATGGCCCGGCACTCGAAGCCTGTAGCCTTTGAGGAAGGAACCTTGACGCTGGAGAGCGATTGCACGTCATGGTCCGCGCAGCTTCGCTTGATGGAGGATGACATCAAGCGGGAGATCAACGGGTACCTGGGAGTTTCCGTTGTTCGCAAGCTTCGGGTGCGTTACGTTTCTAGAGCAATTTTCTCCGCGCTGCCGGCGCAGAAAGGGTTGGAGCACAGGGATGGCATTAACGGAAAAGGACGTTCGCTACGTGGCGGATCTGGCTCACCTGGAATTGACGGAGGAAGAGGTCCAGAAATTCGTCCCGCAGCTCAACTCGATCCTGGAGCACATGCAGCAGTTGAACCGTCTCGACACGACCAACGTTGAACCCATGGCCCAAGTGACGGTTTCGCTGACGGAAAACTCCGCCCTGCGTGCCGACCGGACCGAGCGTTCCTTTGCTCCGGAGGACGCCCTCCAGAGCGCTCCGGAGTCCGGCGGAGGCTGCTTCAAGGTGCCGAGGGTCATTGATCGCGGCTGAGTCCCCAGGCGACAGGCAAGAATCATTCATGGACCTAACCAAGCTTACTATTAAAGAAATTCAAGAAACCCTCCTCCGGCGAGATGCTTCCGCTGAGGAGATCACACGCGCCCACTTTGACAGAATCGGCCTGGAAGATAATAACGTCCGTTCTTATCTCTCCCTCTGCGAAGAAGCCGCTTTAGAGCAGGCAAGGAGCGTGGACCAGGAAATTGCCGCAGGAGAGCCCCTGCGGCCGCTTTCAGGGGTTCCCGTGGCCGTTAAAGACGTGATCATGACGCGGGGTCTTCCCACCACCTGCGCCTCCAAAATCCTGGAAAATTATGTTGCGCCGTACGATGCCACTGCGGTCAAGAGGATGGGGGAAGCGGGTGCGATTATCCTGGGAAAGACCAACTGCGACGAATTCGCCATGGGTTCTTCCACGGAGAACTCCGGCTTTTTCCCGACCCGGAATCCTCACGACTTGACGCGGGTTCCGGGAGGTTCGAGCGGCGGCTCCGCGGCGGCGGTTGGCGCCCACATGGCGACTATCGCCCTGGGAACGGACACGGGCGGTTCGATTCGGCAGCCTGCCGCTTTCTGCGGCGTGGCGGGACTAATGGGAACCTACGGCCGCGTTTCGCGCTACGGGCTTGTGGCCTTTGCTTCCTCGCTTGACCATATCGGTCCCGTCGCTCGTTCCACGCGTGACGTGGCGCGGGTTCTCAAGGTGATTGCGGGCCGTGATCCAATGGATTCGACTTCTGCGGACGTGCCGGTGCCGGACTATGAGAGCACGCTCGACGGCAAGGTGCGCGGCGTAAAAGTAGGACTGCCGGGCGAGTACTTTGAAGGGCTCAGTCCTGAAATTGGAGAGAACCTCCAAAAGGGAATTGCCTTGCTCACAGAGCTGGGGTGCGAGGTCATGCCCGTCCGCCTGCCCCACACGGAGTACGCGGTGGGCTGCTACTACATCCTCTGCACCGCGGAAGTAAGTTCCAACCTGGCGCGCTATGACGGTGTTCGCTACGGGTTCCGCGCTCCGGAGTATGCCGACCTACGGGACATGTACCGCAAGACGCGCGACCAAGGGTTGGGCACGGAGGCCAAGCGGCGCATCATGCTGGGAACTTACGTTTTGAGCTCCGGCTACTATGACGCCTACTACCGCAAGGCGCAGAAAGTCCGGACCTTAATCGCGCGCGATTACGTCGAGGCGTTTGACGAAGTTGACGTGATTGTTACTCCCACCTCGCCCATCCTGCCTTTCAAGCTGGGCGAGCGCCTGGCTGATCCTCTCCAGATGTACCTTGCCGATATTTACACCATTACCGCCAGCCTGGCGGGCATTCCGGGGATTTCCGTGCCCTGCGGGATGGTCCCTGGCGATCCTCCCCTGCCGGTGGGCATGCAGGTTCTCGCCAAGCATTTCGACGAAGCCCGGCTGCTCCAGGTGGCCGACGCCTTTGAGAAGGCTGGCGGGTTCACCCTCTCTTAGAAGCCGGCTTCCGCCTTGCCAGCCCATTGGAGCCCGACACAGCCGTTAATCCTGCCTGATCAGCAATTGAAAAGGGAATCAAACTTCTTTTTGGCGTCTTCGGACTTGGAAGCGGCTTTGCCGCCACGGGCCATGAGGACGGGATTGGGAGAGAAGTAGTCGCAGTAGTTGGAAGCTTCCTTATCGCCGACCCATTCCGCCTGGGTCTCCGCGCACTGGTTGTGCTTGCCAGGGTCATAGAAGCTGCAATTGCGGCAGCAGTGGAGGTCAGCGTCGCATTGCGGGCAGGTTTCGCGGGTTCCAACGCGGCCGGTAGCTTCCAGAACCTTGCCGCATTTAAAGCAGGAGAACTGCATGGGATAAAAGAAAAAGGCCGGGAGCAAGCAAGTCAGCTCGTACCCGGCCTCGTAGGATTATTGAGATTGCCGCGCTTCGTCGTCGTCCATCAACTCGGCGGCCATGCCCGGTGAGGGCGGAATGGCGGCCTCTCCGGCCTCGCCTTCGCCCACGGCCACTTCCGGCTCCGGCACAGAAGCTTCTGTGAGCAGCCGGAAGCTGCGGTAGCGCTCGAGCCCTGTCCCGGCGGGGATCAGTCGGCCCATGATGACGTTCTCCTTGAGGCCCCGGAGATGGTCCACGGCCCCGCGGATAGACGCTTCCGTAAGCACTCTCGTGGTCTCCTGGAAGGAAGCCGCCGAGATAAACGAATCGGTTGCGAGTGAAGCCTTGGTGATGCCCAGCAGAAGGGGACGCCCGGTGGCCGGTTTGCCACCTTCGGCTTTGGCCCGCTCGTTTTCGTCGCGGAACCGGAAGCGGTCCACCTGCTCGTCGAGCAGGAACTCCGTGTCGCCGGGGTCTTCAACCTTGAACCAACGCATCATCTGGCGGGAGATGACCTCGATGTGCTTGTCGTTGATGTTGACGCCTTGCAGACGGTAGACTTCCTGAATTTCGTCCACCAGATATTTCTGCATTTCCTTCTCGCCGAGCACCGCCAGAATGTCGTGCGGGTTGCGCGGGCCGTCCATCAAAGGCTCGCCCGCCCGGACCCGTTCGCCTTCCTGAACGGAGATGTGCACGCCGCGAGGCAGCAGATACTCTCTGGGTTCGCCGCGATCGGGCACCACGATGACTTTACGTTGGCCCTTGACCACGTCGCCGTACCGGACCACGCCGTCGATTTCCGTAATGACCGCGGGCTCGTGAGGACGCCGGGCTTCAAAGAGCTCCTGGACGCGCGGCAGACCGCCGGTGATGTCCTTGGTCTTGGTGGTTTCACGCGGAATCTTGGCCAGAACATCGCCCGCGTTGACCGTGTCGCCCTCCTGAACCATCAAGTGCGCCCGCGAAGGCATGAGGTACTTCTTGGTGCCCTTGCTGGAGCCGCTCTTGCCGTCAGGCCGGATGACCAGCTGAGGTTGGTGCTTCTCATCGGGAGAGTCCCTGACCACCAACTGCGAGAGTCCGGTTACCTCGTCCACTTGTTCTTGCAGCGTGATCCCAGGCTCCAAATCTTTGAAGTGAACCTCTCCGGCCACCTCAGTAAGGATGGAGAACGTGTAAGGATCCCACTCGACGATGATATCGCCCAGCTTGACGGGCGCTCCGTCGGCAAAACGAATCCTCGCTCCGTAGACCACCGAATAGCGTTCGCGCTCGCGCCCCTTCTCATCCACAACCACGATGGAGCCGTTGCGGTTCATGACCACGTGGTGGCCGTCGCGATTGGTGACGGTCTGGAGGGTCTGGAACTTGAGGAAGCCGTTGTTCTTAGCTTCCAGGGTTGATTGCTCGGAGATACGGCTGGCCGTTCCACCGATGTGGAAGGTCCGCATGGTGAGCTGGGTTCCGGGTTCGCCGATCGACTGCGCCGCAATGACTCCCACGGCCTCGCCGATTTCCACCAAGCGGCCCGTTGCCAGGTTGCGCCCGTAGCAGCGGATGCAGACGCCGCGCCGCGACTCGCAGGTGAGGACGGAGCGGATCTTGACCCGCTCGATGCCGGCTGCTTGAATCGCCGCCGCCAGGTCCTCGTTCATCTCCTGGTTGAGGTCTACGATCACGTTGCCCTCGTAGTCCTTGATCTGCTCGAGGGATACGCGGCCTACGATACGGTCACGGAGGGGTTCCACCACCTCGCCCGCTTCCACGATGGACTCGACATAAAGGCCGTCCACGGTGCCGCAGTCGAACTCGGAAACGATGACGTCCTGCGCCACGTCCACCAGACGGCGGGTCAGGTAGCCGGAATCGGCCGTCTTGAGAGCGGTATCCGCCAAGCCCTTACGCGCTCCGTGCGTGGAAATGAAGTATTGCAGAACGTTCAAGCCTTCGCGGAAATTCGCGGTGATAGGCGTCTCGATGATTTCTCCCGAAGGTTTGGCCATCAGGCCGCGCATGCCGGACAACTGGCGAATCTGCTGTTTGGACCCGCGGGCGCCGGAATCGGCCATCACGTAAACCGGGTTGAGGGCTCCCTCCTTGTCCTGGTTCTCCATGGTTTGGAACATCTCGTCGGCCACGCGGTCGGTGACGTTGGACCAGATGGCGATTACCTTGTTGTAGCGCTCGCCGTGGGTGATGGCGCCTTCCTGGTACTGTTTCTCGACTTCGATCACTTCTCTCTGGGCCTCTTGGACCAGGTCCGCCTTGTTCATGGGAACCACCAGATCCCCAATGCCTAGCGACATGCCAGACTTGGTGGCGTAGAGGAAGCCGAGCGCTTTGACCTTGTCCACCATGGCCACTGCAGTTTCCAGTCCAAAGCGGAGGTAGCAGTAATTGACCACTGCGCCCAATCCCTTCTTGCGGAGCGTACCGTTGATGAAGGGCATTTCGGGAGGCAAATGATCGTTGAAAATTACGCGGCCCACCGTCGTGTTGACGAACTGGTGGTTCAAGGTGATGGGCTCGGTGTGCAGAACGTCCTGGTCGTCATAGGCGGTGGTCAGGTCCACGACGCGCCCGGTGTGACGCAGGCGGATGGGAGTGCGAGTGCCGATTTCACCGGCTTCGAGCGCCAGGACGACCTCATCCGAATTGGCAAAAGTGCGCCCTTCTCCCTTGGCCCCTTTCTGTTCCTTGGTCAGGTAATAGACCCCCAGGACGATGTCCTGGGTGGGGATGGCCAGCGGCTGGCCGTTGGCCGGGGAGAGGATGTTGTGCGAAGACAACATCAGCACGGAAGCCTCGATTTGAGCTTCCGGCGACAAGGGAATGTGCACGGCCATCTGGTCGCCGTCGAAGTCGGCGTTAAAGGCGGTGCAGACCAGAGGATGAATCTTGATGGCCTTGCCTTCTACCAGCACCGGCTCGAATGCCTGAATACCTAGACGGTGAAGGGTCGGAGCGCGATTCAGCAACACCGGGTGGTCTTTGATGACCTCTTCCAGAATGTCCCAAACCACCGATTCCTGGCGTTCCACCATCTCCTTGGCGGCCTTAATCGTGGTGCAGTAGCCGGATTGCTCCAGACGGTGGTAGATGAAAGGCTTGAAGAGCTCGAGCGCCATCTTCTTGGGCAGGCCGCATTGGTGGAGCTTGAGGTCGGGTCCGACGACGATGACCGAGCGGCCCGAGTAGTCCACGCGCTTGCCCAGCAGGTTCTGCCGGAAGCGCCCCTGCTTGCCCTTGAGGGTGTCGGAGAGCGACTTGAGCGGGCGGTTGTTGGCCCCGCGAAGAACACGCCCGCGGCGCCCGTTGTCAAACAGCGCGTCCACGGCTTCTTGGAGCATGCGCTTTTCGTTCCGCACGATCACGTCCGGAGCGTGAAGCTCCATCAGCTTCTTCAGCCGGTTGTTGCGGTTGATCACGCGGCGGTAAAGGTCGTTCAAATCGGAGGTGGCAAAGCGGCCGCCGTCCAGGGGCACGAGAGGCCGTAACTCCGGCGGGATCACCGGGATCACGTCCATAATCATCCATTCCGGCTTATTTCCGGACTTGCGGAACGCTTCCACAACTTTCAGCCGCTTCGCGTACTTGATGCGCTTTTGCTGCGAGTTGTCGGTCTTCATCTTCTCGCGCAACTCGACCGAAAGTGTCTCCACATCAACCTGCTTCAGGAGTTCCTTGATGGCCTCGGCGCCCATGCTGGCACGAAACTTTCCGGCGTGCTCCTCCATGAGCTCACGGTAGCGGTCCTCGGTGAGGACTTCTTTTTCCTTGAGCGGGGATTCTCCCGGGTCGGTGACAACGTAGGCCTCAAAGTAGAGGATCTTTTCGAGGTCGCGGAGAGAGAGGTCCAGAAGGTGGCCGATACGGCTGGGGAGGCCCTTGAAGAACCAGACGTGCGAGCAGGGCGCAGCCAGTTCGATGTGCCCCAATCGTTCGCGCCGCACCTTGGACAGAGTGACTTCAACGCCGCACTTGTCGCAAATAACGCCGCGGTGCTTCATCCGCTTGTACTTTCCGCACAAGCACTCCCAATCGGTTACGGGGCCGAAAATCCTCGCGCAGAACAGGCCGTCGCGTTCCGGCTTGAAAGTCCGGTAGTTGATCGTTTCCGGCTTGGTGACCTCGCCGTGCGACCAGGAACGGATTTTTTCGGGGGAGGCTAAACTGATGCGGATCGCGTCAAACTCACCAATCAGACTAACTCGGTCATAAGGGCTGCTTCGAAACAATGGTTTCCTCCTTCTCAAGAGAGAAGAAATTTAGCGCTTCCAATGGGCGGACAGCGGCGCCGCCTTGAATCTCAAACCGCTGCGAGAAACTATTTCGAGTTCGCGGGAACGGGCCGCGTTTCCTTCGGCTTCTTAATCAATTCCACATCCAGGCCGAGGCTCTGGAGTTCCCGGACCAGAACATTGAAGGATTCGGGAACGCCGGGTTCAATGGCCGCCTCGCCCTTGACGATGGCTTCGTAAATCTTGGCGCGTCCGTAAACATCATCGGACTTTGCCGTGAGCAGTTCCTGAAGGATGCAGGCGGCTCCGTAAGCTTCGAGGGCCCACACCTCCATTTCTCCGAAGCGCTGGCCGCCGAACTGCGCCTTGCCGCCCAGCGGCTGCTGAGTGATCAGCGAGTAGGGACCAATCGACCGGGCGTGAATCTTGTCGTCTACCAGGTGCGAGAGCTTCAGCATGTAGATGTACCCGACGGTTACGGGCTGCTCAAATTGTTCACCGGTCATGCCGTCGCGAAGGTATATCTTCCCGGTAGACGAGAGCCCGGCTCTCTCCAGGAACGTCCTGATTTCCTTTTCCGTGGCGCCGTCAAACACCGGCGTGGCAAAACGAACTCCCCTTTGCAGGGAACGCGCGAAGTCGAGGATTTCCTCGTCCGGCACGGAGTCGAACTTTCCGGCAATGGAGGTTCCTTGGAAGGTCTCCTTCAATTCCCGGCGGAAAACCTCTGCGTGGCCGTTTGTGGAGAAGAGGTTGCGAACCTTGTTGCCTAGTTCGTGCGCCGCCCAGCCCAGGTGCGTCTCCAAGATCTGGCCGACGTTCATACGGGAAGGCACGCCGAGGGGATTCAAAACGATCTCGACGGGCGTGCCGTCGGGGGTGTAAGGCATGTCCTCTTCCGGTAGGATGCGCGCGATCACGCCCTTGTTCCCGTGCCGACCCGCCATCTTGTCGCCCACGGACAGCTTGCGCTTCATGGCGATGTAAACTTTGATTAACTTAATGACGCCGGGGGGCAGTTCATCGCCCTTCTTGAGCTTGTGCTCTTTCTCGGCGGTGATTTTCCGCAGGATGTCGATCTGCCGCGAGGTCATTTCTTCGATTTCGTCGATGGCCTCCATCAGCGTGGGATCTTTCTTTACGATTTTCATCCGCTTCAGGTTGCGGCCCGAAAGGTGTCCCAGCATCTCCCTCGTCAACTCCGCCCCTTTGGTGAGGAGGCGCCTGTTGGTCTTTTCGTCATGGAGGTCGACTTGGAGCTTTTCTCCTTCGAGGAGGACGCAAAGTCGGTTCAGTCGTTCGTCGTTGAGGATGCGGATTTCGTCGTTGAGGTTCTTTTCCATGCGGGCCACTTCCGCTTCCTCGATGGCCTTGGCGAGCGCGTCCTTTTCCGTTCCCTTGCGGGAGAAAACCTTGACGTCGACGACAATGCCTTCGATTCCCGGCGGGCAGTTCAAAGAAGCGTCGCGAACGTCGCCGGCCTTTTCACCGAAGATCGCCCGCAGCAGCTTTTCTTCCGGCGTCAGTTGGGTTTCGCCTTTCGGCGTCACTTTGCCGACCAGAATGTCGCCGGGCTTGACGTAGGCGCCGATGCGAATCACGCCGCTTTCATTGAGGTCGCGCAGCAGGCTTTCAGAGACGTTGGGGATATCCCGGGTGACTTCTTCGGGGCCCAGCTTGGTATCCCGCGCTTCAATTTCGAATTCTTCGATGTGAATGGAAGTGTAGGAATCTTCCTTGACCAGTTTCTCGCTGACCAGGATAGCGTCTTCAAAGTTGTATCCCCGCCAGGGCATGAAGGCGACCAGAACGTTGCGGCCGAGCGCCAACTCGCCATGGTCCGTGCAAGGCCCGTCGGCAAGCACGTGGCCTGCCTTGACGCGCTGGCCCTTCCTGACCACCGGTTTCTGGTTGATGCAGGTATTCTGGTTTGAGCGGCGGAACTTGATGAGCTGGTAGATGTCCGCGCCGACTTCCCGGGAGAGCTGGGTGCTCTGGCCGGTACCCTCAACCCGCACAATGATCCGCTCGCTATCCACGCTGTCCACGATCCCGTCACGTTTGCAGATGACCACGGCGCCGGAGTCGCGGGCGGTTACCTCTTCCATGCCCGTCCCCACCAGGGGAGACTGGGCGCGCAGCAGGGGAACGGACTGGCGCTGCATGTTCGATCCCATCAAGGCGCGGTTGGCGTCATCGTTTTCGAGGAAGGGAATCAGCGATGCAGCAACGCTCACCAATTGCTTGGGGCTGACGTCGACGTAATCCACTTTTTCACGGTGCACCAGAATAAAGTTTCCAGTTTGCCGCGCGTTGATCAACTCGTTGGCAATATATCCCTTTTCATCGATTCGAACATTGGCCTGCGCGACCACGTAATGGTCCTCTTCCCACGCTGACAAGTAGAACGAGTAGGGTTCGTATTCAACGGCCTTACGCTTCTTTTGCTGCAGGTCCTCATTCAGAGTGTCAACCTCGCCTTGCTCGACGTGCTCGCCCACTTTCCACGGCCCGTCGCCGCCGTGCGTGACGGTGACGTAATCGGTGACCCGGCCGCCCCGCACCTTGCGGTAGGGGCTTTCGATGAAGCCGTACTCGTTAATCCGCGCGTAGCAGGAGAGTGAGGAAATCAGACCGATGTTGGGGCCTTCCGGGGTCTCAATGGGGCAGATGCGCCCGTAATGGGTGGGGTGAACGTCGCGGACCTCAAACCCCGCACGCTCGCGCGAAAGTCCGCCAGGACCGAGCGCCGAGAGCCGCCGCTTATGCGTGATTTCAGAAAGCGGGTTGGTCTGGTCCATGAATTGGGACAATTGGGACGACCCGAAAAATTCCCGGATCGCCGCCATCACCGGCTTGGCGTTGATCAGGTCGTGCGGCATGGCGGTGGACATTTCCTGGTACACCGACATCTTTTCCTTGATGGCCCTTTCCATGCGCACCAGGCCCAGGCGGAACTGGTTTTCCAGCAGCTCGCCCACCGCCCGGACACGCCGGTTGCCCAAATGGTCGATGTCGTCGATTTCGTGCTTGCCGCCGGGATTCTTGCGCAGGTTCAGCAGGTAACGGATGGTGGAGTAGAAATCGTCAGGGTCCAGGGTCCGCTTGTCGAGGGGAAGTTGGACCGGCGTGTTTTCAGAGTGCTCGGTCGCCAGCGTTCCTTCGCATCCGCGCTCGACTTCAGTGCATACATTCCCTTCGCGTTTCCGGACGTAAATCTTTTCGTGGTCAACCACCACATAGAAGCTGCTGGCCGGAAGGTCTCTGGCCGATTCCAGCTCAAATTGGGTGGCCTTGTCATCCAGCCGCGCCTTGAGCTTGCAGTAGTATCCGAGCTTGATATTGAACTTCAGGCGTCCGACCCTTGAGAAATCGTACTTGCGAGGGTCAAAGAACATTCCCGTAAAGAGCGCCGTGGCCGTATCCAGGGTGGGCGGATCACCGGGGCGCAGCTTGCGGTACATTTCAATCAAAGCTTCTTCGCGCGACTTGATAGCGTCGCGCTTCAGCGTCTGGCTGATGATCACGCCGATATCGTCGCGCTCCGGGAAGAAAAGGCTGAATTCCTGGATGCCGGCATCGATCAGCGAGTTCAGGACCGCCGGGGTGATCTCGTTGTTCGTCTCCACGAGAACTTCGCCGGAGGATGAATCCACGATGTCCTCTGCCGCGTACGCTCCTTCCAAATCACTCGGCCCGACTTCCACCTGGGTGAGGTGGGACTTTTGGATTTCTTTGAACACCGAGGGGGTAATCTTCTTCCCCGAAGCAACAATCGTTTCGTGCGACCGCGGATGCTCGATGCTCTTGGAAAGCCGCACCCCGCGCAGCCCGTCGGAAACCTTCCAGAAAAGCTTGCGGTCTTTCAGGGAAATGGTCTCGATTTGATAGAAAGTTTTGAGGATTTCGGAGTTGCTCTTCAAGCCCAGCGCGCGCAGGAAGATCGTGCCGAGGATCTTTCGTTTCCGGTCGATTCGGACGTAAAGGAGGTTTTTCGCGTCGTATTCAAACTCGACCCACGATCCGCGGTAGGGAATCAGCTTGCCCAGGAAATAGGACTTGGCGGCGTTGGACTCGAAAAAGACTCCGGGAGACCGGTGCAACTGGCTGACGATTACGCGCTCAGTCCCGTTGATGATGAAGGTTCCATTGTCGGTCATCAAAGGAATTTCGCCGAAGTAGACCTCCTGCTCCTTGATGTCGAGGATATTGCGGGGTCCGGACTCGCTTTCCTTGTCATAGAGGGTCAGCCGGATGGTGACCTTGAGCGGGGCGGCAAAGGTCATGCCGCGCTCCTGGCATTCGGTCACGTCATACTTGAGCTGCAGGGTGACGGGGTCGCCGCATTTGTGGCAAAAATCGACTTCGTTCTTGTTGAAAGTCCCGCACTTCTGGCAGAGCACGTCCCCGGCCTTGAAGGGATCGGTCACCACTGTGAAGCCGCATTGTTTACACGTGCGCCGCAAATGGTGAAGCCCGCGGAGGCTTCCGCATTTGCATTCCCAGTTTCCGATCGAGTAGTCCACAAAATCCAATTGGGCGACTCCCCGGAAGTCGGTGATGGGAAAAACGGAATTAAACACTGCTTGCAGGCCGAAATCTTCGCGCTCGGAAGGCAGCAGGTCCATCTGAAGAAAACGATCGTAGGAGCGCCTTTGCACCTCGATCAGATTAGGAATTTGGATGACAGATGGAATTTTAGAGAAATCAATCCGACGCGGCATGCTACCGTTGACGCCGTTTGGCATTCTGTTTACTCCTCGCCTGGTTTTTCGAAGGGCTTTGGTTTAAAAGACACAGACACTCTTTTTGTTAGATGCATGAGAGCGGCTTGGGGATGCAAATCTCCCCTAAGGTGCAATGAAGCACCTTTGCCGATGTTGTGTAGAATTGAGAACTCGTTGTTGCTAGCACCAGTCCTCTCGGTCGGAACCTTAATCTCACCGACGACCGGGCTCTGCGGGCCGCCTTCCCCGCTCGGGATGCCGTTACTTTACTTCGACGGTGGCGCCTGCCTCGGTAAACTTCTTCTGGATGGCGTCAGCCTCATCCTTTGAAACGCCTTCTTTAATCGGCTTGGGAGCGCCGTCAACCAGATCCTTGGCTTCCTTCATGCCCAGGCTGCTTACCTCGCGGACCGCCTTGATGACATTGATCTTGTTGGCGCCCACGGCGGTCAACACCACGTTGAATTCAGTCTTCTCTTCCGCGGCAGCTCCGGCGCCGGCCGCGCCCGCGGCTCCGGCTACCACAACCGGGGCGGCGGCGGCAGCGGAAACTCCCAGGGTTTCTTCGAGCTTCTTCACCAATTCTGAGGCTTCTAGCAGCGACAACCCTTTGATTTCTTCGACAATCTTATCAATTGCTTCGGACATCGTTTCTTTTTCCCTCCTGAAATATCCTGGCTTGGCTCTTCTTCGGTGAGGGGGCAATCCCCTCGTGGCCAAAGCTAGCTGCCGGATGCCTTAAACTTGTTTTCCTTAACTCCTTGCTGAATAACCCGTGCGAGGTCTCGCGCGACCGCGGAAACGGCGACCGCCACTTGCTGCCCCGGAGATTTGATGACAAAAAGAGCCTTGGCGAACAAATCCTCGCGGGAAGGCAGGTTGGCGATCGACTCCAACTCATCCAGAGAGACAACCCGGCCTTCCACCATGCCGGTTTTGAAAACCAGAGCTGGATTCTCTTTGGCGTAATCCACCAGGATTTTGGCTAACCCCACCGGGTCGGAGGGGGTGGTGGCCACGGAGGTAGTTCCTCGCAGCTTTTGGGCGCAGGCTTCGGTCTCGGTGCCGGTGGCCGCGCGTTCGATCAAACTGTTCTTCACCACTTCATACCGCGCGCCGGCCTGGGCGACTTGGCGCCGCAGTTCCGTATCCTGGGCAACCGTTATGCCTTCAAAGCCAGACAATATGACGGTGCGGGCCTTCTTTAGCTCCTCGTGAAGCTCTTCTGCTTTCTTGTGTTTCTCTTCCCGGTTCATCAGACTCCTCTCACCACAATTTCTGGCCCGTTAGACCGCTTCTACTGAGGCGAGCTCGACAGGAATGCCCGGCCCCATCGTCGACGAGATCACGATGGAGTGAACATAACGTCCCTTCGCCGTCGCCGGTTTTGCCTTGATAACACTGGAAATCAGGGCCTTGGCGTTATCAGCAAGCTGCCCGGCCTCAAAGGAAACCTTTCCCAGCGGGCAGTGGATAATCCCTGTCTTATCGACGCGAAACTCAACTTTTCCGGCTTTCAGCTCGCGAACCGCGCGCGCCACATCCATGGTGACCGTGCCGGTCTTGGGATTGGGCATCAGGCCCCGGGGCCCTAGAATCTTGCCCAAGCGGCCCACAACCTTCATCATGTCCGGAGTAGACACCACGGCGTCAAAATCCATCCAGCCGCCCTGGATCTTCTGGGCCATATCTTCGCCGCCCACCTCATCTGCTCCGGCTTCCCGGGCCTCGCGAACTTTATCTCCGGAGGCAATGACAACCACTCTTGTCTCTTTGCCCAGCCCGTGGGGCAGGACGACGGTGCCGCGCACCATCTGGTCAGCATGCTTGGGGTCCACCCCTAGGCGCATAGAGATTTCTACGGTTTCATCAAACTTGGCAAACGCCGCCTGCTTGACCAGCGGCATGGCGTCCGGGAGCGAATAGAACGGCTTATCAACCATCTTCGAGCTCGCCTGGTACTTTTTCCCCACGTTCCTTCTCCTCTTGATTGCTTCAATCACTGAATTTCTGCGGCCCCAGGGCCTTAGGAGGTAATCTCAAGTCCCATGCTCCGGGCCGTTCCCTTAACCGTGGCCACGGCAGCCGCGAGGTCCCGCGCATTGAGGTCTGGCTGTTTCTGCTTGGCAATTTCCTCGACCTGTTTTTCCGTGACCGTTCCAACCTTGGTCTTGTTCGGCTCGCCGGAACCCTTGGCGATCCCCGCCGCGCGCTTCAAAAGCACGGAGGCGGGAGGCGTCTTGGTGACAAAACTGAAAGTCCGGTCGTGGTAAACCGTCAGTACGACGGGAATAATCAGCCCTTCCTGGTCCTTCGCCGAAGTCTTGGCGTTGAAAGCCTTGCAAAAATCCATAATGTTCACGCCGTGCTGCCCGAGCGCGGGCCCGACCGGCGGCGCCGGGGTGGCCTTCCCCGCGGCAATCTGCAACTTCACCATTGCGGTTACTCTTTTTGCCATGAGCTTTACACCTTTTCGACTTGATAGAAATCCAATTCCACGGGCGTGGCGCGTCCGAAGATGGTCACCATCACCCGCAAGGTGGAGCGGTCGCTGTTGATTTCCTCCACCGCGCCGTTGAAGTCTTTGAAGGGGCCGTCCGTAATCTTCACGTTCTCACCCTTTTCAAACTCAAGCTTAGGTTTGGGGTTCTCAGCGGCGACTTCGACCTTGTGCACGATGCGGTCCACTTCCTCGACGCTCAACGGGCTGGGCTTGACGCCTGAGCCGACGAATCCCGTCACCCGCGGCGTCGAACGCACCACGTGCCAGGTTTCATCGCTCATCGCCATTTCCACCAGCACGTACCCAGGATAAAAAAGCTTGGGGGTTACCACCTTCTTGCCCTGCCGCATCTCAATCACGTCCTCGGTCGGAACCATGATTTCGCCGAACTTTTCAACCAAGCCCGCAGCATCAATCCTGCTCCGGAGGGACTCGGCGACCTTCTTCTCGAATCCCGAGTACGTGTGGATGATGTACCAGTTTTTCTCCATATCAACGACTTTCACGAGCTTAGTGTACCGACTTTCCCCAGTTCAGGATATAAGCGACGACGCGCGAGAAAGTCTCGTCGCAGTGCATGAAGTAAAACCCAAACAGGAAGGTAGTGATAATCACCATCACTGTGGTGCCGTACACCTCTTGCTTGCCGGGCCACGTGACGCGGCGCATCTCGGCGCGCACCTCAGAGATGTACCCCTTGATCGAATTCCATAGGTTCTTGTTAATTGCGAGTTCGCCGCCCATTTTTCTGTGTGCTCCGCCCGTCTAGCGCTTGTCCCGGCGCGTCTCCGTTTTCCATGGCAGGGGCGGAGGGATTCGAACCCCCATGACCGGTTTTGGAGACCGGCAGATTAGCCGTTGATCTGACGCCCCTTTATGGTTGCCAGCATCCCTCTACGACCGAGTCCCCGCGGTTTCAAGCTCCGGAGTTGCCGGACCTACTTGACCTCACGGTGGGCCGTGTGATGCCGGCAGGTCGGGCAAAACCTCTTCAGCTCCAACCGATCCGGGTGCTTCTTCTTGTTTTTGGTCTTCGAATAGTTGCGGTTTTTACACTCGCCACATTGTAATGTAATGATGTCGCGCATCTCTTAGCTCACCAATGCTTGGCTATTTTATTGAATAATCTCGGTGACGGTGCCGGCGCCGACCGTGTGGCCGCCCTCGCGGATCGCGAAGCGCAGCCCCTTCTCCATGGCGATCGGCGTGATCAGCTCGATCTCCATCGACACGTTATCTC
>JBJKQF010000129.1:0-2569 GCA_046705545.1 Terriglobia bacterium | reverse complement strand
TTTGAGCTATCTGCAATCGAAATTCTCACCGTAACCTGGGTTCCCGCGGCAGACGGAACTCGCGGGCCATGATAAAATCCCGCCGACTATGGGTGGAGAATCTTCCATTCCCGCTACTACCTCCGCGACCGCTCTGCCGGCTCCTCTGCACCTCCGTTACTTTACGCTGCTGCGCCGGAATCCGAATTTCCGGAGGTTGTGGCTGGCCCAATTGATCAGCGAGTTAGGCGACTGGTTCTACAGCCTGGCGGTTTATGACCTTCTGCTGAAGCAAACACACCGCGGCGGCGCTGTCGGATGGGCGATCATCATCCAAACCCTCCCCTGGTTTTTCATGACGCCCTTGGCCGGGTACATTGCGGACCGCTTCCCTCGCCGGGCGCTGATGATCGTGACGGACATCTTTCAAGGGTTCGTGGTCCTCGGTCTGCTCTTTCCGAGTGTGGCGTCCAGTGTCCCGATGATCTATCTGCTGCTGGGCCTGGAGGTGATCTTCGCTTCGATCTTTGAGCCGGCTCGCAGCGCCATTCTGCCCAATGTGGTCTCAGAAGAGGAGATCCTGCCTGCCAACGCTCTCTCCTCCGCTACCTGGTCTTTTGCCCTGGCGGTGGGCGCGGCGCTGGGAGGAGCCATAACCGCGCTGTTGGGCCGCGACGTCGCCTTTGCCGCCAATTCGGCCTCCTTTTTTGTTTCCGCAATTTTGATCTATCGCCTCAAGGTTCATGAGAAGCACGTGGCGTCTTCGCAAAGGCTCACGCAAGGCTTCGCGGACGCAGCCGCCAGTGTGCGCGAAGGCCTGGAATACGTCCGCACCCACGGAAAAGTTCTGACGCTTCTGCTGGCCAAGACCGGCATCGGCGTCCTGGGGGGATCGCTGTTGCTCCTGGTGATTTTCGGCGAGCGCATTTTTCCCCTGGACGGCCGGGGAGCCCTGGCCGTGGGACTTCTCTACGCCGCGCGCGGAGTGGGGGCCGGAATCGGGCCGCTGATCGGCGACCGCCTCTCCAAGAACCTGGAAAGCAAAATGTGGGAAATCATTGGCATCAGCTTTTTCGTCATCGCGGCGGCTTATATGGCGTTCAGCCGCTCGCCCAATCTCTGGCTGGCTCTGTTTTGGATCTTCCTCGGGTCCGTGGGCGGCAGCAACATCTGGGTGATGTCTACCAGCTAATAGCAGCTCAACACCTCCGACCACGTCCCCGGCCGCGTCTTTTCACTCGACTTCGGACTGCTCATGCTGATGATCGCGGTTTCAAATTTCCTGATCGGCCGGGGCCTTGACTCCTGGGGCTTCACGGCCCGGGAGCTGGCTGCGGCGCTGGGAGCGATCATGGTGATCCCGGGAGTCCTCTGGTTTGGGACGCGCAGGTATTGGAAAGCGGGCGCAGCTTGACAGCGTCGGCGCGATAATTGAGAGATGGATGGCGGAGAAGCCGGAAAGCGCTTCGCGGCAGACCGCATGATCGGACGCCTGGCCCGCATGCTTCGCCTGCTCGGCTACGATACGATTTTCCTGCCCAGCCTCGGCCCGGCCGAACTCGCGGAAATCGCACGGCGCGAGGAGCGCACGGTTCTGACGCGCGGTGATGTCCGCCGGCGCTTTCCCCGCGCCGCTCAAGTCTTTCGCGTTGAGAGCGAATACCCTCCTGAACAACTGCGCGAGGTCGTGAAGGAGTTCTCGCTCGATCCAAGCTCCGGGCTCTGGACCCGCTGCACGATGTGCAACGGCGCGATTACGAACGTGCCCAAGGAAACCGTGCGAAGCGAAGTCAAACCCAAAGTCTTTGCGCTCTACCAGGATTTTTATCGGTGCGCCGCTTGCGGGCGCGTTTATTGGCGCGGCTCGCACGTGGAACGCATTCTGAAGAATCTCTCTTATGTCTTGGGCCAGGAGATCTAAAAATTCTTCCGTTTCCAGTGGGCGCCAGGCGCGTTCTCATTTTTTGCCGGAGAGTATCCCGGAACGGTACTTATGAAAAACCGGTTGCTGCCGGAACGTGCTGCGGGTTATGTTGCGGAGTCCGGCCTGAGTGGCCGGTAAATATCTGTGAAGCTCAGGAGAAGGTGGGAAGATGCGAGTGCTGGTGACCGGCGGCGCCGGATATATTGGAAGCCACACCGCTAAGGCGCTGGCCCAGGCCGGTCATGAGCCGGTGGTTTTTGACAACCTGAGCGCCGGCCACCGCTGGGCGGTGAAGTGGGGGCCTTTTGTGGAAGGCGACCTGGCGGACAGCGAGCTGTTGAGCAAGGTTCTGGCGGACCTCCGCATTGAAGGCGTTCTGCACTTCGCCGCCAGCTTGCTGGTGGGCGAATCGATGACCGACCCGCAAAAATATTTCTGGAACAACGATGTCAACACCCTCAAGCTGCTCGACGCCATGAAGGCGCAGCGGGTCAAGAACATCGTCTTCTCCTCCTCCGCCGCCACCTACGGCGACCCGGTCAAGGTTCCCATGCCGGAAGATCACCCGCAGCGCCCCGTCAATCCTTACGGCGAGTCCAAGCTTTTTATGGAGCGCGCCCTGCACTGGTATGGAGCGGCCTACGGCCTGCGCTGGATGGCCTTGCG
>JBJKQF010000128.1:0-3202 GCA_046705545.1 Terriglobia bacterium | reverse complement strand
TTCCTCCGCGGCGCACCATCTGCACGGCCCATTGCCATGTCTCGGGAACGCCCACGGCTTCGATAACGGCGTCGGCGCCTAGGCCGGCCTCGGTAAGCTCCCGAACCGCCTGGATAGGATTTGCAATCTGGGAGATATCAAATGCCGCGCGCGCCCCCAGGCGTTCCGCTGCCTGGACCTGAGTCTTACGCTTTCCCAAAGCGATGACGTTTACGCCGCGGACCGACAGGATGCGGATAAACTTCAAACCAATGGGCCCGCAGCCGATCACCACCGCCGTATCGGCAGGATGGATCCCGGTCTCGTCGATTCCCCTCAAAATACACGCCAGCGGCTCCACCAGCGCAGCGTCTTGAAAAGAGACGTGGGAGGGTATCTGCAGCATGTTGGAGCGGACGATGCGGCCGGGGATGCGCATGTATTCGGCGTAAGCGCCGTTATTGAACAACAGCGACTCACACAGGTTCGCCAATCCCTTACGGCAGAAGAGGCAGTTGCCGCAAGGGGCGGAGTTTGCGGGAACCACCCAGCTTCCCGGCTCAACTTCCCCTTTTAGGTCGCTGCCGACGGCTTCACCAACTCGTGACACCACATGGCCGAACACCGCGGGGGGAACAATCATCCGCGCATGATAACCCTGCCGCCAGACCTTGAGGTCGGTTCCGCAGGTCAGGGCCACCTTGACGCGCACCAAGACTTCATCGGAACTCAGGTTGGGAATGGGAATCCGTTTGATCTTTAAATCTTCGCGGCCGTAAAGAACTGCGGCTCGCATGTCACCGCCAGGATTTATATCCATTAAGGCACCAGTATGATTTTTAACGAGTCCTCCGAAGGGTGCGCCGCCAATTCCAAGGCTTGTGCAATTTCCGAAAGCGGAAAGCGGTGCGAAATTAACTCGCGAACCGGAAGAATACGATCAAAGATTAGCCGGGCCGATTCTTCTTGCAGGTCAAAGGATGCGCTGTAGCTTCCCAGGATTTCTTTCTCGTCAATGCCGACAGCCGCGGCAGGGAATTCCACCCGCATAAGGGGGTCGTTATAAGCAAACAAAAGAACCCGTCCGCCGGGCCGAACCAGGCGCAACGCTTCCGCCAAGAGGTGAGGCAAGGGCGCGCTGACCAGAACAGCGTCTGCACCCCGGCCGGAAGTCCGGCTGCGCATCTCCTCATCCAGATCATCCTGAAGAGGATCTAAGGAAGCTTCTGCTCCCAATTGAACGCTTTTTTGCCTCCGCCACGCCATGGGATCGCTGGTCAGCACGGTTGCGCCTGCGCGGCGAGCCAGCAGCATCAGCAGAAGTCCGATGGGTCCCTGGCCGACAACCAGCACGGTTTCCTGCGCCTGCACGCGCGCTCGGTGGACAGCTTTTAAGCAGGTGTTCACTGGCTCGACGAATGCTGCCTCTTCAAAGCTGACGTCGTTGGGAATCGCCATCATTCCGCGTTCCGCAATCCAGTCCATCACGCGGACGTATTGAGCGAACCCGCCGCCACTCGGACGGAAACCGCTTGTGACTCCAACCTTCTTGTAGATAGGGCACTGCGAGTAGAGCTTCTGCTGGCAATAAAAGCATTTCCCGCAGGGAATGTGGTGAAAGCTCAGCACGCGATCTCCCGCGCGCCATTGGCGGACGTTTGGGCCCACAGCAGCAACGGTGCCGGCGATCTCATGCCCGAAAATCTGGGGCGGCGGAAGGAATCCCTGTTTGATCTTTTTGATGTCAGTGCCGCATATTCCGCAGGCGCCGACGCGCACCAAAACCTCGCCCTCCAAAAGCTCTGGAATCGGCACCTGTTCGGGAACCACGCGCCCCTGGCCGCGGTAAACACCCGCAAGCATCTGGCCGTCGCCGGGGCGCAGGGTGTGGGACTCGCCGATCTCTGTTTTGACGGTACTCATAAAGCCACCTGCGCGATTCGCCGGTCTAGGTTCGGGCTATGCGCTGTCAGGAACGCCGCATAGGAGTCAAGGTGCCGGGCCAGCGCGCCTGCCGCTCGCGAACTCTCCACGCCCAAGCGCATCAAAGGGAAAAGTCCTTTGGGCGCGCGCGCTACCTGACCCAGAAGCTGTGTGACCCGGATACGTCCGGAGGCGTCCAAGGCACGGTCGAAGTCGTACGTCATATTGTGCTCGACCTCGTCGGAGATGCTTCGGATCGCGACGCAAGGGACCCTGCGCCGACCCATCTCTTCCATCACCGCAAAAGATTCCATATCCACCGCATCGGCATGGATTCCCAGTTCCATCTTCTGCCGTGAGGTCCGTACGACCTGCGCGACCGAAACAAAAGTTTCCGCTGGTTTCGCCCCGCGTTCGACAGCCAGGTTGAAAAGGTCCTCATTGCTAGAGAGGCAGTCATCGCCGGGCTGGCGAAGAACAGAGCGCGCTGCCAGCACGTGGCCTGCGCGATGCTGTTGCTTGAGCCCACCTGCGAGCCCCGAAGCCACGCAAAGGTCTGGGGCCTCGCGGATGGCGGAACGCAAAGTGCGGAGGGCGTTCTGCGCACCAACGCCCGTGAGAACTGCTTGGACATCGGCGTCGGCAATTTGCGTGCGAAAAACAGGTGCGCCGTCCGGGTCCTGCTGAAAGGGACGGATCTTGCGCCAAGGCCGGAACTCCCAATCGACCGCAAACGTTACGAGAATTTTCATCCTGACTGCCATGATTAGCTATGCCGCCACGCCAAACTTGGTCTCGCGAAGGCGGCCTCCGCGAGCGTAGAGATTCTTTTGGTACCAAGTCACCGCACGCTCCAGGGCAGCTTCCACGGAGCCGGGTGTAAATCCCAGCTCGCGCTGAGCACGGGAACAATCCACAAACATCTTATGGCGCGCCATGCGGACGCCTTCCAGCGGAATTCGCGGTGGCCGGTTCATGACCCGTGCGATCACCTGATCAGCGTGTCCCGCTGCAAGCGCCAGCGCGTGCGGAAGGCGTACCCGCGGGCTCGGTAGCCCGGTAATTCGGGCTAAGATATCCAGAATCTCCTTAAGCAGCAGGTTTTGGCCGCCTAGGATGTAGCGTTCGCCAATCTGGCCGCGCTCCGCCGCCAGGCAGTGTCCGGTGGCGACGTCTTCCACGGGAACCAGATTCAAGCCTGTTTGGATGTAAGCCGGCATGCGCCCGTTGATGAAGTCCAAAATGATGCGGCCGGTCGGGGTCGGCTTCCAGTCTCCGGGGCCGACCGGAGTGCTGGGAT
>JBJKQF010000127.1:0-6474 GCA_046705545.1 Terriglobia bacterium | reverse complement strand
AGCATGTTGAGCGCAAAGAGCGCGGCGAATTTGGGCGCGGTCTTATCGGCTTCCAGCACAAAATCCTGCACTACCAGCCGGCCCTGCGGCGCGAGCGCCTGGTAGCAGCGATTGAGCAGCTCCCGGTTTTCCAACGGGCTCAGCATGTGGCAGATGGCGGACATAAACACCAGGTCATAGCCCCCGCCGAATTGATCCTTGCGCAGGTCTCCTGCGCGCGTCCGGATGCGCCCGGTCAAGCCCGACTCCCCGATGTGCCGCTGGGCGATGGTGAGCACCGTTCCAAGGTCAACAATCTCACTGTGCAAAGTTTCGCTGGCCCGCGCAAAGGCGATGGAATAAGCGCCGGAACCTCCGCCCACGTCGAGCATGCGCTTGATCCCCTCGGCGCCCACCGCCTGGACCACCAGCGGGGCGCGTTCGGAAGCGTTGCGGTGCATAGCAGCGATAAAGGCTTCCGTCCACTCCTCGCCGCGCTCGGCAATTTCCCGGTAGGTGACGGAGGTTCCGGCGCGCACCGCTTCAGTCAGCGTGGACCAGTTCGACCACAGGTGCGCCGTGTGCAGCAGCGAAGGCTGGCAAAAATCCGGCGAGCCCGCCACAAAATACCGGGCTGTCGCGGGCGTATTGAGAAAAACACCGTCCTGCTTGGCAAGCAGCCTGAGCGCCACCAGAGCATTCATCAGCATTTCAGTGGCCCGGGGATTCGCGGCAATCTTGCCAGCCGCCTCCGCCGCTGTGGCGCCCGTACCCACGGCGGTGAAAAGGTCGAGTTCCAGTGCCGTCAGGATCGCGCGGCTCTCCTGAAATCCTCGAATGGAGTGGTTCAAATTATCCGGAAGCATTCCCGCGGCGTCGCGGACGCGCTGGGCGGCTAGAAATTTTTCCCGGTTGGCGGTGATTTCAGGCCGCAACGCGGCGGCATCCTTGTTCGCCAGGCGCTCGACGCGCTTGCCATTGCGGAAGTGCCTCTCAACGATCTCCGGAACGTCTTCCGGCATGACGTTCGAGTACCAGACCCCTTCCGGATAGACCACCATATTCGGCCCGCGCTCGCACAAGCCGAGCGAGCCGCAGGTGGTAATCTGTACGGTGTCCGCGAGTCCCCGCTCCGCAACTTCCTTGCGCAGGGCCGCAAGCGTTTTGCCCGATCCCCTCGCCGCGCAGCAGGCGACTCCTTCCGGTTTTTGCTGATCACAAATGAAGACGTGGTATGCAAATGGTTCCATCAGCGCCCCCTTTTCTCGCGACCTTGGGGCCATTATACTCTTGCAAGGTTGGGTAATCGGTTTTCCCTGGTCTCGGCAGCCTGAAAAGAGTTAATACGGAGGTCACGGCGAGGGTCCGCTACTGGCCGTCTCCCTCGGGGTGCTTCATGCAACGAATCATCTCGCTGCTTTTCATCTGTGCGTTAGCGAGCACGGCGCTCTATGCGCAAAAGTAGCCCGGTACAGACTATCCCAAGCCACTGGCTTTAAAGTTGAAAGTGGGGCGCGCATCTTTATCCGGCAAAATCAGTGGGGGGGGCGATTTGTGAGCCGCTGCAACACCATGCCGCCGGACGAGCAGGACATGGCCCGCGCAGCGAAGCCTCCGGGGTATAATCAGAAGAATGCAGCCTGAATTCTCTGAAATAGCTTTTGAGGAGCCGGAAAAAGCTGAGGGCAATCTCGAACGCCTGGCGGCGGCGCTTGATCCGTCGCTGCACGTTCCGTTGGCATCGCTGCTGGCGCACTCCCCGGACCCTGACGGCGCTCTGAACTTGCTGGAGCGTTATATGCAGGGCGCCACGTCCGATGTGCTTGCTGACCTGGCGCACTTTCCCACCGCGCTCGGATACCTGGTGGCGATCTTCGGATACAGCGGCTTTCTGGCGGAAAGCTTCTTGGCTGATCCGGGGCTTTGCCTGCAATTTGCGCGCGACCGCAAATTCGCCAAGCTGAAATCGCGCGAGGATTTGATGCAGGATTACGCGCGCTTTTCGACCACGCATCCGCACCCCTGGCTTTCCGCGCAACTGGCTCTCTTCAAACGCCGCAATTATCTCCGCATTGTTCTTAAGGATGTTCTGGGGCTCTCCACTCTGGGTGAAACCACGCTGGAGCTCTCCATGCTGACGGACGTGACGCTCTGGAACGCGCTGATCTTCTGCGATCAGGAACTGGAAAAGCGCTACGGGCAACCACAATATCGCGACGCCCAAGGACGCATCGTGCGCAGCGGCTTCAGCGTCATCTCCCTAGGAAAGCTGGGCGGCAACGAACTCAACTACAGCTCAGACATCGACCTGCTCTTCCTCTACGAGAAGGACGGAGAGACGGCGGGAGGCAGCGAGCAGGATTCCATCATCACCAATAAGGAATATTTCGTGCGGTTGGCGCGCGCCATCACCCGCACCATCACCCAGACCACGCCGCAGGGGCAGGTTTTCCGCGTGGACCTGCGGCTGCGCCCGGAAGGCGAAATGGGCGACCTGGCGATTTCACTCAAGTCGGCGCTCGAATATTACGCGCGCCGGGCCCGTGAGTGGGAATTGCAAATGCTGATCAAAGCGCGCCACTCCGCCGGCAACGTGCGGGTGACCCGCGAGTTCCTGCGCGGGGTGGAGTCGCGGGTTTACGGCAACTCCACCGATTTCGCCGCCGTCGAGAGCGTGCTCTGGGCGCGCGAAAAGATCTCGAAGAAGCTGCGCGAAAGCCGCGGCGCCGCCATCGACGTCAAACGGCACCGGGGCGGAATTCGCGATATCGAATTCCTCACGCAATGCCTCCAGCGCATCCACGGAGGAGAAGACCGCTGGGTGCGCTCCGGAGGAACCCTGCTGGCCCTGCGGAAACTGAATGACAAAGGATGGATCTCCGACCGCGACTACGCCGCGCTCGTAAGCGCTTACGAATTTCTCCGCAAGGTGGAACACCGCATTCAATTTGAAATGGGGCGCCAGACGCATCGATTGCCTTCGGAGTCCGAGGCGCTCGACCGCCTGGCTCGCCGGGTCGGCATTGAGAGCCGCAAGCCGGCGCGCCTGGCCCTGTTGGAACGAATTCAGAAATCTTTCGCCACCGTGGACGAAATCCACCAGCGCATGGTGCAACCCTCCACTGCCCACGGGCCCGGAACGGCATACGCACTTGAGCCTTTAATCTCTCCCGTCGGCGATCATGCGCCGCACTCTTTTGAAGCCTTGCTGGCTTATCTGGACGCCCAGGCTCCGGAACTTGCAGAGGTGGCGCGCGGCGCCGACACAGCGGAGCGCGCCCGCCGCAACGTGACCCGGCTGTTTGGCGCACTGCTGGCCTCGCCGGAAAGATTTCGCCAAGCTTGCCAGAAGCCGCGATCCGTTGAACGCGCCCTGCGCATCGCCGGCTCCAGCGAATACCTGACGGACTTGCTCGTGCACCATCCGGAAGATATTGAGGCTCTCGATTCCTGGTCGCCCGTCCTGCCGACGCCCGAAGGTCAGGCCTCAATGCCGATGGAGGGAGAGAACAGTTCTATCTCCGACCCGTTCCCATGGGTAGTGGAAGGATCCTTCGACGTCCGCGAAAAGATGGCTCTGCTGCGGCGCAATTTTCGCGCTCGGGTGCTGGAGTTGGGCGCTTCTGACCTCGCTGGGATGGAGGACGTTTTCTCCTCCCTGGAACCTTGGACGCAGCTCGCCGTGCGTTCCGTCTCCAGCGCGGTCTTCATCGGCCGTGAAGCGCTCGACGGCCTGCCCAAAGAGCGTGCCGACGCGCCAGAAGAAATACCGTTTGCGATTCTGGGCCTGGGGCGCTTGGGTTTGAGCGAATTCGATCTTGCTTCCGACGCGGATTTGATCTTTGTTGCGCCCAGCGAAACTCCTCGCGAAGAGATCGCCCACTGGATGCGCTTTCCCGAAAAGATCATTGAAATCCTTTCCAGCTACACGCGGGATGGAACTCTCTTCGCGATTGACACTCGCTTGCGCCCGCGCGGCCAGGAAGGCGAGCTGGTCACGACGGGAAAGTCCCTGCTCAAGTACGTTCAGGAAGAGGCCCAGGGGTGGGAGGCGCTGACGTATCTTAAAACCTGCCCGGTTGCCGGCAATCGGGAACTGGGCCGCCGTACGGTGGCGGAGCTTACCAGCAAGGTCTTTGAGCGGTTCAGAAATTATCCCGACCTGGAAGGCGAGTTGGTGCAGATGCGCCGGCGGCTGGAGAAAGAGAAACATGTTCCCGCCACCAATCCCAAAACCGCGCCCGGCGGATATTACGACGTGGACTTTGCCGTTTCCTATCTTCGCTTGCGGCACGGGATTGCGCTGCCGCCCGGCTCGAACACGGCCAGACAGATTGAGGCGCTGGAATCGGCGGGGGCGCTCAGCGCGGATGACGCGCGGGCTTTGCGCGACGGCGGAGCGTTCCTGCGCAGCGTGGATCACGCCATCCGGCTGGTCTCCGGGAAAGCTTCGGAAGGCTTGCCCACCCACGTGGGACAGCGCGAGGCGGTGGAGACCCTGGCGCGCAACTGGGGGCTGGTGCCATCCTCAACGAGCCTGGCGCAGAGGCTCTGGGAGGTTCAGCAGGAAGTCCGCTACGTTTACCGCAGGATGATGGGCGCCGAGTAATATCCTCAATACAATCAGCAGATTAACAGCCTGATGAAAAACACCACAGAGTATGGGCAAAAGGCGCTTTTTTGGTTGACAATAGGCGAACAAAAAGCGAAAATTGCCGTGTCGTCTCCGGAGGCTCACGGCTATGAATCCTTCCCTCACTGAAACCGTTCCCCAGGCGCAACCCCAAGCAATAGCAGCACTTGCGGAGCTCCCAGAGGCCGGGAAGCGCTGCGGCCTTGCGACCGCTACGCCTGCCGAGGCTGCATCTGCCGTTTCGCCCGCGCCGCAGGGGCCGATTCCTGCCGGGCGGCCGACTTCGCGCCTTACGGGGATTGCGCGCCTGGCGCAGCAGAGCCCGCAGTTACGCAAGCGCGCCAGCGTACAATACTTTTCCCTGCCGGCGCGTTCGGCGCTCAACCGCGAATCGAGCCGCCGGATGCCTTTTGCCTGGACGCTGAACCCCTATCGCGGCTGCGAGGTCGGCTGCAAGTACTGTTACGCGCGCTACACGCACGAGTTTATGGAGATGCGAGACGGGCTGGACTTTGAGCGGAAGATTTACGCCAAGAGCGCCGCGCCGGAGCTGCTGCGCGCCGAGCTGCGCCAGGCCCGCGACAAGGGTTTGCCCATCGCGATTGGCTCGGCGACAGACCCTTACCAGCCGGCGGAGAAGCGATTCGAAATCACGCGCCGCATCCTGCAAACGTTCACGGCGTTCGAGGGCCTGGATTTTTCCATCACCACCAAGAGCGTTCTGATCGTGCGCGATCTCGCCCTGCTGGCAGAGCTGGCCCGGCGGCATCGCCTGAGCATCTACATGACCGTCACCACGATGGATGAGCGCCTGGCGCGGCTGCTCGAACCGAAAGCGCCGCCGCCCTCGAAGCGCCTGGAAGCCGTCCGGGCGCTTGCGGACGCAGGCATCCGCGTGGGCGTCAGCGCCGCACCCATTCTGCCCGCGCTCACGGACTCGCGCCGCTCGCTGGACGCCCTGGCGCGCGCCGCGGCCGCGCACGGAGCGCACTTCCTCTACGGCAACGTGCTTTTCCTGATGCCCAGCGCCATGGCGCAGTTCATGCCCTTCCTGGAAAAAGAATTCCCGCGGCTGGTGCGGCGCTACCGCAAGCTCTACCGCCGCTCGGCGTATCTCTCAGGCAACTACAAGGAGGAGATTTCCAGGCTGGTCGAGGAATTGCGCGTCCGCTACGGCTTGAGCGGCGGGCGCGAAGAGCCCGCGCTGGCCGCGCGCCACCGCCAGTTTGCGCTGCCCTTCGCCTAGCGCCGGGGAGGACTCGATACGCTCATTCCAAAGGTGATTATGAGGAGGGAAAAAATCGTGCTGAAAGGGCAACCTTGGGGCTTGCCGGGCATCGAAGATAATGGAAGGCGTAGCGGTAACAACTTGACTTCCGGAGACCCGCTAAGCCCATGAGAGGCCGGCAGACGAGCTGCCGAGCTGGGTGGCCGCGGAGAAGGAAAGAGTGCCCAGAGTTGGGTGGGCAAACGGGGTCCCAAGCTCAGGGAACTCCGCTGGAACCCGGCGGCGGGTCTCCGAGGAAAAAATGGTTTTGCAAGGCAGGCGGCGAAAGCCGCCTTTTGTTTTTGCAAGTGTCCGCTCGCGAACTTTTTCCCACAATGTTGTCCGGCAATAATCCAATCCCTGAGCCCGGCGGGCGGTCACTGTAAGAAAAACCATAGGTCGTTATAGCCGTGGTTTGACCCACCGGTTTTGCTACGGATAATCTTCCAGGGTAAGCCGGCGTTGCAGTTCCATGTGGAATTGCCCTCGTCCTATGCGGATCAGCTTTAAGAAGTTGCATTGGGCCTCTAGGCGGCGCCGAAGGAGGATCAATCGTGCTTCCAGATTGTCTTTGATATCGGGCAACTTGAGGTCG
>JBJKQF010000126.1:0-6534 GCA_046705545.1 Terriglobia bacterium | reverse complement strand
TCTTTGTCTCCTCAATCACCAGCAAGACCTTGGTGCCCTTTCCATGCTTCCTTACACTTAAATTATCTCTCTCTTTGTTCATTTTCAAAACTCCTTATCCGGCCGTTTCCCGAGGATCCGGCCTTGGACGTTCTGGACTTGGCGGGCGCGCGACAAACCTTGATGTAAGAGGGACTTCCAGCCTTCAGCTCCTGATGCGATAGGGCGCCTGAATGTTGGACGGGAAACTGTGTTGCGCATGGGAAGATTGGGAAGGTGCGAGCGCCCCAAAGCGCTCTTGCCTGCAAGAAGCCGCGGGAGACATCGGGAACGCACAGAACTGCCGGAGCTGAACGCATAAATCTTCCTTTGCCAACCCCGACTGCCTTTGTTTCTATCAGTCCTTTGGGGATTAGAGAAGCAGAAAGTTTGGATGCGCAAAATAGAATATTTCTATCGCTCGGGAGGGTGCTGGAAGGGCCAGCCCGCGCCAGCAGCCGAGTTTGTGAAAGGTTTAGAAGTGAGAGACGGCCGGAGTCTTTTAGGCGAGGCTGCTCTGATTCCCATCCCGCCGGAGCCGGGGATTGCGCTTCAAGGAAGGTTACTTCTTGAAGAGGTTTTCAAAGGCTGCGCGCGCGTCCATAGGCTTCGAAGAAGAGGTCTCCCGTTCGCTGGTAGTCCGGGGGGAGAAGAAGGAGCACTCGTTCCGTGCGTCCTTCTTGGGGATGCGCGCGGTAACGGGCTTGGTGCATTCGAACCTGCTGGCCGTGTCGAAGAACATGCATTGCTTGCAGCTGTGAAGTTCGGTGCCGCACCGCGGGCACTTCCCATCCGAACCTAATTCCGCCGGCAGAATCGTCGCGCAGGAAGCGCAGCGCCACACCGAACGCCGGCCCGGCATGGAAGGAGTCCGAGGCCCAAAGTTTTCCGACTTTTCGCGCGGGCGCTTCTCGCGCTCCTCGCGGCCGGAGTCCATATAACCCTTCTGTTTATACTTTCTACCCATGACCATGCCTTTCTATGCAGGGTTCTCTATTCTGGCGGCTTCTTAGCGCTTGAGGTCCTCTGGGCGGAGAAAGCATCCTCGCCGCCCGCGGAGCGTGAAACCTTGAAACCCTCATTCGCCGGTTGAAGAATCGCTGATCAGGACCAGGGCGCGGCCGGTTGACTGGCTACGGCCGGGTGTTGAAACTCCTAGAGCGTCTGCCAAAAAAATGAAACCACGATTGTTCAGCGTTTGAAGAGACCAACTTGCTGGGGTTGTTGGTCCTAGATTGAACTTATCCAGCAGCATTGCCCCATCGGTCATCATCCGGTGCGCTGGATTTTGACTCTACGGCGCCCGGGTTTTTGCCCGGAAAAACACGCTTCATCTTTTATCCTGCTCCGGTCCGGGCAGGAAAGGTTTCAGTCTTAAGAAACCTGTAACCTTGCGGAAGAGCTATTCGCTCTTCTTGCTGCCGAGAGATCGGATGTACTTCAGCACGGCTGTCATTTGCGCGTGGTCGAGTTTGCCCTTGAACGACGGCATGGCTGTTCCACTCACCCCGTTCTCGATGGCTTCCATCAGGACCTTGTCGCTGTGGGCCGCCTGCCATTTGGGATCGGTGAAATTCGGCGTCTTAATCGCCGCATAGCCTTTTCCGTTCATTCCGTGGCACATGGAACATTTTTCCATGAAGGTCTCTTGGCCCGCAGGTTTCTTAGTTGCAGCAAGAGCCACGGATACCACGGAAATGATCGCCATTCCCATGACAAACGGCAATGCCAGCCGTGCAAGGCGTTTCATAAAACTCTCCCATCTCGAAAAAAGAATTCGGCGCGAGAATGTTTGTCGCCGTATTTCAAGTCTGCATCAAGACTACACACGGCGCACTCAATGTCTGCCATGCTCCTGGACCTTTCGCACGCTGCGCGAAGAACTCTCTACTTTTGATGAAAGTTAACCTATTAAGGTTGACACCGCGCCGCCGGACGCTCTTCAAAAGAATTTGTCGGCTGTTGCGGAATCCATGCGCGCCCCCCAGGATTGACTGCGGGCGTGAGCTGTTTGCACTTCCTATGCTATGAAGACTAGGGCAAAAAATCAAGCATCATGAGTTTTTTGCGGTTCTCGCAAAGTGCAAGCAATCTCACCGGGGGGATTTCGAGAATAGGCTTTGCGTAGAGTTGCCCCCGGAGCGCAAGGTAGATCCCTTGCGCCCAAACGGTTTCTTCGCTGGATCACTATTACTTCTGCGGGGAGACGTGATCGGGAGGGAGCTCGGCCCCTTCGCCAAAGAAGAACTGTTCCATCTGCTCGGCGATGAATTCTTGAGCTTCTTTGGTGGCCGGGGTTAAGCGATATTCGTTGATCAGCATCGTCAGATGTCTCAGCCAGAGCTGCCAGGCTTCCTGGGAAACGTTATCGTAAATGCGCTGGCCGAGTTCTCCAGACCAGGGCGGCTCATCAAGACCGGGCAGCTCCTTCTGAAGTTTCACGCATTTTACAAGATGTTCAGCCATTCAAAGCCTCCGCTGAAACGCATTCTTAGGGGATGGGTCTAACCGCCCCGCTCTTTGCCACGAGGCCAAAGCCGGTATTATACAGGATACGCGCTGGAGATGTCGTCGTCCGTTTTTGAGCCTTTGGATTCCTCTCCTGTCCGGGCGCCGGGATGCCGAAATCATTGGATAGGACTTAATTACCTCTTTTCGCTCCCGGCAGATGAGCAGGATAAGAGGAAGCGTACCTATCAAATATTCGGCGAGAAATTCGTGGCCGCTCAGATAGAAACCTCTCACGATCTCGAACTTGAGGAAGCTCGCAGGCTGCAGCTGGCGATGATTCCGCGGGAGCCCATCCATGCGCCGGCCTTTGAAATTGCCTGCCGCTTTCACCCCGCTGAGAGGGTTGGAGGTGATTTCGCTGACTATTTCGTCCTTCCCGGTCATCGCCTTAACCTTTACCTGGGCGATGTCGCGGGCAAGGGGCTTCCGGCAGCCCTCTATGCGGCTCTGGCGGCCGGCATGCTGCGGGGATTCAACAAGAGCGGGGAAACTCCGCGATCGATCCTGGAACGCTTTAACCAGCGACTGCTCCTCTACGCTTTTCCTGGCCGCTTCTGCGCTTCACAATACGCGATGCTCGACCCTGACGGGCGAATCTTGACCTTTGGGAACGCCGGACTTCCGCTCCCGCTGCACATCGCGCGGGAGGGTTGCCGCTTCCTGGGGGAGGGTGGCATTCCTTCCGGGATGTTCCAGGAAGCCGATTACGAGCAGCATTCAGTACGATTGGAGCCCGGAGACACGGTGATGTTTTATACGGACGGAGTCATCGAATCCACGGGTCCAGAGTGCGAGCGCTTCGGCGCGGAAAGGCTCCTGCACGTCTGCGCGCAATGCCAAGACCTGTCAGCTCCGGATTTGCTTCGCGCAATCTTTGATGCGGCTGGCCGGTTTGGCAGGGAGGTTCCCCAACACGACGACATGACGGCGATCGCTTTGAAAGTTTCCTGACTTCAACTGTGGAAAAGGCAGATAAAGGGGAGGGGAGCGCTCAGGATGCCCTGGATGATTTACCCGCGCGCAGGCGCAAGCAAGCGATCTCCGATGGGCACCCGACCCGCAAAGGCAGAACAACTTCTCCAATGCCACGGCTGACGTAAATTTGGGTTCCGTCGAGGCGATTCCAACCTTGAATAAAACGCTTGCCGAGTTTGGACTTTCCATACCAAGCGCCTAGCAGGGGAAGCCGCACCTGGCCTCCGTGCGTGTGCCCGGAAAGAACTAAATCGACCTTGTGCTTCACTGCCATCCGGATTCCCAGCGGGTTGTGGCAGAGCAAGATTTTGGGATCGTGCGATGGAATATGGCGCGTCCCGGCATCGAGATCGTCTGCGCCCCACCAGAGGTCATCGATCCCGAGCAGCCAGAGCCGCGCGTTTCCCGAGCGCAAGGCGAAATGCGAATTGCGAAGTACGTGGATCTGCTGCTCTTCGAGCGCCCGCGTCATTGCATCCGCATCCACCTGGAAGTCGTGATTTCCCAAAACGGCGAAAGTTCCTAGCCGCGCGCGCAACTTCCCCAGGACTCCTGCAACCGGCTCAATATAGGAAGGTGAAAAGGTTACGTAGTCGCCGGTCAAGGCCACCAGATCGGGGTTCAGGCGATTCGCAAGGTCCACGGCCCGTTCAACGTCTTCAATCGGCGTGTATAGACTATGGTGAATGTCCGTTAGATGGACAATCCTCAAGCCGTCAAACGCCCTGCCGAGCCGGCGGAGGTGAATATCCATCTCGGTGATTTCCGGGTCGGGAGCTTGGCCGGCACGTGGAAACCTGCGCTCCGGTTCTGACAGGGATAGAGTGATCAGTCCCTGCCGCCTTCCGTGGCGCCTTGCGACCAAGGGTTTCCTCATATCGTTCCTTCAAGCATGGCAGCCATTGCCTTACTAGTTCGAGCGCCGGTCAGTTGCGCTCCTGGCTGCATTCCACCTTCTTGTGCTCGTCGAAAACTTCCGCGAAGACCTGGAGCATGGAATTGTGGATCAAACCATTGGAGGCGAAGATCTCATCGCGTAGCACGTCAAATGGGCCTCCTGCCAGGTCACCGACCTGGCCTCCCGCCTCCATGACCATGAGGGCGCCCGCGGCCTTATCCCAGGGATTCAGCTTGAGCTCCCAAAATCCCTCAAAGCGACCAACGGCCACCGAACAAAGGTCCAGAGCAGCGGACCCGGCCCGCCGAATTCCGTGGGACAGATGCGTCAGCTTAAAGAAGAGCTGAATGTTCAGGTCGTGGTTGGACGCGAAAGGCGGGAATCCCGTTCCAAGCAGGCTCTCGGAGAGTTTCGGAGTCTTTGAAACGCTGATTCGGCGGTCGTTCAAATAAGCGCCCGAGCCGCGCTCCGCGGCGTAAAATTCTTCCCGGGTCGGATCGTAAACAACTCCTGCAATAACCTCTCCGCGGTAAGCCAGCGCCAAGGTCACGCAGTAAACCGGAAAGCCGTGCGCAAAATTGGTGGTGCCGTCCAGCGGATCGACGTACCAACAATAATCAGAACCTGTTTCTTGCCCGCCGCCTTCCTCCGCCACGATTGCATGCGTGGGAAATTGCCGCCGAAGACGCTCAATAATCAAAGCTTCTGAGCGCCGGTCGGCTTGGGTTACCAGATCTGATTTTCGCTTATAAGAAATCTCTAACGGCTGCTTTGAAAACTCTGCGATCAATGCACCAGCCTCGCGGGCGATTTCAGCAGCGGTCCCTAAGTAATTCTCCATAATTCCGATCGACCCCTGTCCCGACGAATTTACAATTTTCATGGCGTCGCCTGCGGCGCGGTGATTACTTGGCCCCGGCAAGCACCCGTTTTAGGCCTTCTCCTTCGGCCCAGATCTCTCCATCTTCAAAGAATTCTTTTTTCCAGATGGGCACCGTTTGCTTCAAACGGTTGATGGCGTAGTGACAAGCCTCGAAGGCAGCGTGGCGGTGCGCCGCAGTGACCACGATCGCTACGCTGGTTTCTCCGATCTCCAGTCTTCCCACGCGATGAATGATGCCGACGTTATGAATTTCGAACTTCTTTCTTGCCTCGTCGCCAATTTCTTGCATCTTGCGACTCGCCATGACGTCATAAGCTTCATACTCGAGGTAGAGCGTTTTACGTCCGCCAGATTGCTCGCGCACGATGCCCTCAAATACCGCCACGGCACCGTCCGCCGGACTCTTCAGAGAATCGGCAAGCTCTGCAGTGCGAATCTTTTCACGAGTGATGCGATAAACGTCATCGTTGGAACCGCCGCTCACGGGAGGCATGAACGCTACCTCATCGCCCTCGTGCAAGGGCGTAGCGCGGTCTGCGACTTGCTGATTGACGGCAAACAGCAGAGAATTTGCGAGTTCACCGAGGCGCGGAAAGCGAGCTTCGTACAATTGCTTCAGGTATTCGAGATTTCGACCTTCATCCAGGTCAACCTGATCTTCCCGGAGTCCGGTCAAGTCGTGAGTTAATCCAAAGAATAAAACCTTAATTCTCATTAAAACCCCAGAATATCTACTGATTATACACCTTCTGGGAAGCCTTCTAGTCTCTCGCACCATTGCTTCGCCGAATATCGGTGGGCGGAGCAAGTCACCCCAGCATGAATCTATTCCTGGAACTTGCCGAGCGCGTGCCGGAGCGCGCCTTCAAGTCCGGGGAACTGAAAGGTGAAGCCGCCGGCAGTGAGGCGCGTGGGTTTGACGCGCGCGCTGGAGAGAAGCAGCGCATCCGCCATCTCACCAAAGACGAGGCGCGCCGCGAAAGCGGGCACCGAAAAAATCGTCGGGCGCCGCAGAACTTTTCCCAGCGTTTCTGTGAATTGCTGGTTGGTCGCAGGATTCGGCGCGACTGCGTTGACGGGCCCGGTGATGCTGGAATTCATCATGACGTGCAGAATCGCCTGGGTCAGGTCGTCGAGCGCAATCCAGGCCATGAATTGCCGGCCGTCGCCGAGCTTCCCGCCCACACCCAGCTTGAAGGCTCTGGCCATTGGAAGCAACGCTCCGCCCGCGTCGCTCAAGACCATGCCG
>JBJKQF010000125.1:0-28462 GCA_046705545.1 Terriglobia bacterium | reverse complement strand
TTACGGGATGGACAGTGGGCGGCCAAGACCGCGGCAACCCCTCGCACGACACCGATCCCCGGCTGGGAACGGCGGAGGATCTTCGCAACTCCATCGAAGCCTGCCGTAAGATGGGCGTGGAGGTGATTCTTTTCAACAAGTACACTTGGGCGGACTCCACGACGGAGTGGTACCGCAAGGAACTCTACCGCTACGCAGTTCGCAACCCTTACGGAGAGATTTACCCTCCCGGCGGCTATGAGTACGACACTCCTGAACAGCTCTCCGGCATTAACACTCGCCAGCTTGTCGCCATGTGCACCGCCTGCCCCACTTGGCGCGAGATCTGCGACAAAGAGTTCCACAAGAGCGTAGCTCTCAAGGCCGGCGGTATCCTCCAGGATGAGGTAGTCTGGCACGGGCCGAACGCTTACTATTGCTTCGCTCCCCACCACGGCCACCCCGTCCCGGCGTTTGTCTATTCCGGGGATCAGCCGCTGGCGGAAAGCTTCCGTAAGGAGATCGATCCGGAGCATTTCCTGATGGCCGGAGAAGCTCCTTGGGACTTCCTCTTCCGCTACTACAAGCTCAGCTACTTCCGCATTTCGGGCGCCGAGCACATTCCTCTGCCACGGTATATCGACCCGCACGCGCCCATGATGATCGCGGCGACAGGCTGGAACGATCGCCAGATGATCAACCGCGCTTTACTCTACCGATACGTGATCAGCTACGAGCCTTACAACTTCAAGGGTCGTCTGGACGATTTTCCGCTCACCATGGCCTACGGCAAGAAGGTGGACGCCCTGCGCCGGCGCTACAAAGCCTATCTGTGGGACGGAGATTTCCGGGACACCGTGGGAGCTTCCGTCACCGTGGGGGGAAAACCGCATTTGCAATACACGGTCTTTGTGAAAGAAGGGACCCATCAACGGGCCGTGGCCGTGGCAAACCCCAGCGACTCGAAGGAACTTCTGTGCAACGTGAGTTTGCCGAACGCAGGCCCGCTGAGCATCGTGACGCCCGAGGAGCCCGAGCCAAAGCATTTTGGCGGTCCGCTAAAAATCCCCGCGGAGTCGGCGGCCGTCTTGCTGGAGTTGTAAGACGCGGCGCGAACCTCCCGGCGTTCCTCGCCGCTCTCGGTCACGCCTGTTGATTCCCAAAACGCTCTACGGCGCCGAGGATGGTCTCGACCGCCAATTCATTTCCGAGGGCGGAATTAACCATCAAGTGGAAGCGGTGCCGCCCCGGCCATTCAACGTTGAAATATCGCTTGATGAAGGCGGCGCGGTCTCGGTCCACCGTCTCCGCCAATTCAATGGCTTCTTTCTCGGTCTTGCCCGTCGATTTCAGCCGGCGGACTCTTTCCCGAAAAGGTGCGTAGATGAAAACATGAAACGCGCCAGGATTGTTCCCAAGATAGTAGGCAGACCCTCTGCCCACAATGACGCAGTTCCCATCCTTGGCGATCTCGGGCAGGAGCTCTTGCACCACCTCGCGGACGCATTCGGTGTCCACTATTTTCAAGCGCGAAGCGTTCAGGCTCCCCTCGAAACTGCCTCGCATAAAGGATTTTAGAAGCCGGTAGTAAACGGTATCTCTTTTCTCTTCATGCTTTTCCACGGCACGGCAATCACAGTCCATCCGCCTGGCGATTTCCTCTGTCAGCAATTGGTCCCAGAGCTTCCAATCCAGCCGCGCCGCCAGCATCTCAGCGATCAAGCCACCGCCGCTCCCATATTCACGCTCCAGGGTGATGACTCGGACCGCCATATCCACCTCGTCTCTCAAGAATCAAGCGAGACTAATTCCTGCCGCTCAAGAGCTTTTTCTATCTCCACTTGCTGCTCGTTCCGGATAGAGATGCCTAAGACTTCCTACTCTTACTCATCGGCAATTTCAGGCCGCTCTGCTTTCGGTTGGTCGATGGGAATGTAGACCCGGAAGCAGGTGTCACCTGGCTGCGAAGAAACACGAATCTCGCCCTGGTGGTTCCTCACAATCCTGCAAACTGTGTCCAGTCCAAGACCTGTTCCGTCTCCAACTCCCTTAGTGGTAAAAAAGGGTTCGAAGATGTGCGGCAGAACATCCGTGGGAATGCCCGGGCCGTTGTCGTGAATCTCCACCAAAACGCGGTCGAGTTCGCGGGCGGTCCTGACCCGCAGTTCACCTTTCCCCCGCATCGCCTCGATGGCGTTGTCCAACAAGTTTGTCCAAACCTGGTTGAGTTCGCCGCCGTAAGCGCAAATCAAGGGCAGGCTCAGGTCGTACTCGCGGACCACTTTGATTCCACGCTTGAGCCGATGGCCGAGAATCGTCAGTGTGCTCTCAAGGCCCTGGTGCACGTCAACTTCCTGCATGGCGGCCCGGTCCATGTAGGAATATTCTTTGACCGCCCGGACCAGATCTGAAATACGCTTGGTGCTGTTTTCGATCTCGCCGATCAATCTTGCGATAGTAATAAGCGAGGCGATGCGGATGAGGGCGTCGCTCAGCACGGTGTCGCCCACCTCGGCAGCCAGGCTTTCCAACTTCGGCACTTCCACACCCACATCAGCCAGCACCGGAGCAATCTTCCAGGCGTCGGGGATCTTACGGCTTTCCAGCCACGTCGCGATCTGCTCTTCCCGGTCGCTTTGCACCAGGGGGTCAACCGGTGTCGCGGGCGTGTACTGCCCGGCTTCCCGCTCAAAACGCAAAATGGTCTCGCGTTTCTCCGGAGAAAGAGCGTGACGGGCCAGCCTGATGCTGGCGTCGCGCACAGTCTCAAGCGCCTCGCGCAAATTCGCAGTGGCCCTTTGAGCCGCGGCGGCAGGATTGTTCAGCTCATGCGCCAGGCCCGCTGAAAGCTTGCCAAGCGCCGCCAGCTTGTCGCGCTGGGTCTCCGTACGAGTGGTCTCCCGGATGCGGTCCGCCATCAGCCCGACCAAACGCTGGCCGAGTTGGGGCATGCGTTGCAACATTTCAGGGAAGAAGCTCTTGTGAAGTCGAAAGCCGCGAGTAAGCGTAATGGCACGCCCGGTACCCTGATACCGCGTCATCCGGGAATAGGGGAGCAGGCCGGTGACCTGCCCGCCAGTAGCCCGATGGACGGCTGAATCAGGACTACCGCTAAGTTGAAATCGGATTTCCCCTTCCAGGATCACGAACAGGGTATCCGCGGGATCGCCTTCTTGAATAAAGACCTCTCCCGGCTGATAAAGGATCTCTTCTCCCTTCTCCGTCAGCCACGCAAGGTCTTCCTCGGGCAGGTCCGCAAAGACCGTGATCTTGCGAAGATCGGCGACCAAGCTCTTGCCGGATTTGCTTCTGGCCTCTTCAGGCATTTTACACCGCGCTGAGATACTGATGAATGAACTGCACAGCGACCGAACCTTCGCCCACTCCGGACGCAACCCGCTTCACCGAGCCGTGGCGTACGTCGCCCGCTGCAAAGATGCCGGGAATGCTGGTTTCTGTCCAATACGGGTCGCGGTCGAGCGGCCACCCTGGGGGGCGCTTTCCATCCCGGAGAAGGTCAGCTCCCGTAAGGATAAAACCTCGTTCGTCGCGCTCCACAATGCCGTCCAGCCAGTCCGTGCGAGGCTCCGCTCCAATAAAAACGTAAAGTGAAATTGCCGAAACGCGCTCCGTCTCCCCGCTGTCCTGGCAGTAAATGGAAATCTCCTCAAGGCGTTTTTCTCCGTGGACTCCTACAACCTGAGCGTGGGTCTCCACCTGGATATTCGCAGTCTGTCGAATCTGGTCAATTAAGTATTGCGACATCGTGGAGGAAAGGGACGGCCCGCGGACCAGCATCACCACCCGGCGCGCGTACTTTGAAAAATACATGGCGGCCTGGCCGGCGGAATTCGCGCCGCCGATGATGTAAACGTCCTCTCCCTTGCACGATAGCGCCTCAGTCATGGCCGAGCCGTAGTAGACTCCGCTGCCTTGCAGAGCTTCGGCGCCGGGCACGTTCAGCCTTCGGTAGGAAACTCCTGTCGCGATCAGCAGAGCTTTGCAACCCAATTCGCTTCCGTCCGCCAACTTGACCATTTTCGTCGAGCCTTCTACGCGGGCCCCAGCCACGTGCTGAGGCGAGAGAATTTCAACCCCGAATCGCCTGGCCTGGGCAACGGCGCGCCGAGCCAAATCGCCGCCGCTCAACCCGGATGGGAATCCCAGGTAGTTCTCAATTCTGGAGCTCATTCCGGCTTGGCCGCCCGGCGCTTCCATTTCAATCATTACCGTGCGCAATCCTTCCGATGCGCCGTAAACTGCCGCCGCCAGACCTGCCGGGCCGCCACCCACGATCACCAGGTCGTAGAACGCCATTTCAGGCCGCACTCGCAACCCAAGTTTTTCAGCCACCTCTGCGGTACTCGGATCAGAAAGAGTAGATCCGTCCGGGAAATAGACCATCGGGAAGCCGGAGGCTTCAAGCCCAACAGCCTCGACAAGCTCACGCACCTCTGGGTCCCGATCCGCTGTCTCAATGTCCAGCCAGCGGTACGGCGTCTGGTTGCGCGCCAGGAAATCCCTGAGGGCGTAGGAATGCGGGGACCAGCGCGTGCCAAGAACACGAACACCTTCAAAGCGGGGGCGAAACGACGCCTGCCAGTCCCCCAATAGGTCGTCAAGCACCGGGTAGAGGTGTTCCTCCGGAGGGTCCCAGGGCTTCAACAGGTAATGGTGGATTCCCGCCTCGTTGATGGCTCGAATCGCCGCGTCGGTGTCGGCGTAGGCTGTGAGAAGCACGCGCTTAGCGTCCGGGAAAAGCTTCATGGCCTCGCCCAGAAACTCCACGCCCGTCATCTGAGGCATCCGTTGGTCCGCCAGCAGCAGCCCTACCGCGTTATTGCGCTTCTTCAGCCCGCGCAGCGCCTCGATCGCCGTCGCGCCGGAGTCAGCACGCATCACTCGATAGCGCTCGGCATACCGGCGCCGCAGATCGCGCTCAACCGCGCGCAGCACTTCAGGATCGTCGTCCACGGTAAGAATGGCCGGTTTCACCATCACGACCTCGTTCTCGAAAACTGCATTGAACCCCAATTTCCCGAGAGTTGTGCCGGACCTATTCGAGCGCGCAAAACCACAGGAGTGCGGGGACGCAACAGTCCGCCGCTTCAAGTTTGTCTTTGGCTACCCCTGCTTTTGCGAGTGTTTCTTGCACCGCCACTTACACCTGCCCCTAAGTGAAGTGCGCTTTTCTCTCTGCTTTCGGCCCGGTCGATTATGCTATCGAGTATACCATTGGCTATCTGATGCTCTCATGAAAAGCTTAGCTCCAAAATCTTGGGCCGAGTGTCCGCAAGTGAAACCCCGGCTGCGTTGCAGGGTTTGCGGAACCCAACGCGGGCAACTCAAGAAAGAGTTCACATCGGGCAAGATTGAAGCGTCGCACTGTCTGGCAGCAACGCCCGCAGGATGCTGATCGCCTCGCGGCTGAAGATCTTCGAGCCTACCGCGACGTTTCACCTTCTCCCAGCCCTTTTGGAAGCGGTTGCCTTCCGCGTTGGGCGGGCATATTCTTACCGTAGTTCTGGAGGCCAATCCTGAAAATACGGAGGTCTGGCATGAGCACATCCAGAGAATCGCAACCGGGAAACTTCAGTATCAACCGAAGAGATTTTGCCAAGGTAGCGCTGGGAGGCGCGGCGCTGGCAGCCGCCGCCCGCCGGGGTCTGGCAGAGTTGCCCCGGCTTGCTCCGGGAATCAAAATCGGGACATACGCGAAGGGTCCAACCGCGGAGAACATGCTGTACCTCCGTCAGCTGGGCGTGAAGTGGATCAGCAGCTCCGACATCACCCCCGCCACAGCGAACGCCGAGGGTTTTGCCCGCATGCGTGAGCAGTGGGAAGCGGGCGGCTTCCACGTTTGGAACGAAACGGCCCGAATCGCTCCGAACGGGGATCCGCTTATTAACGATCCGGTGGTGGTGCTGAACCTTCCCGGGCGCGACGCTCGAATCGAAGAGTTCCAGAATTACCTGCGCGCCTTGAGCAAAGCCGGGCTTCACTACATAACCTACGGCTTCATGGGGAATGGTATCTGGCGGAGCGGCACGGCGGTTTCGCCGCGCGGGTATACAGCTTCTAACTGCAACGAGTCCAGTCCAAAGTTCCAAGGATTCTGGGGCAATGAGATCTATAAGCTGCCGCTCTCAAACGGCCGTGTCTATCGGAGCGAAGAAGTCTGGGAGAATTTCCATTACTTCATCAAGAAGGTTACGCCGGTGGCGGAGGAAACGGGCGTCCGCATTGGGATACACCCGGACGATCCGCCGCAACAGATGCTGGCAGGCGTGCCGCGCATCTTCACCACGTTTGAGAACTACAAGCGGGCGATCGCAATGGCCGACAGTCCCAACGTGGGCGTCTGCTTGTGCGTGGGGAGCTGGCTGGAAGGCGGAAAGAAAACAGGCGCGGACCCCGTGGAGGTAATCAAATATTTCGGCGCACGGCAGAAGCTGTTCAAGATTCATTTCCGGAATGTCAACTCGCCGCTGCCGAATTTCACCGAGACCTTGATGGACGACGGCTACTACAACATGTACCGGGTAATGGAAGCACTGGTCGAGATCAATTTTGACGGGCTTGTGATTCCGGATCACGTCCCGGAACTCGTCGGCGACGGACCACAGTCCGCGGGTCCGTTCCGGCCAAGTCCCGGCTTGGCCTATTCTCTCGGTTACCTGAACGCCACGCTCAAGGCAGCGCTGAGCAACCGGCGCAGAAGTTAGGCACCCCACAACGTGCAAATTAGAGGCGTGCAGTCCTCGCCATGCCGTGAGAGATGGCGGGGCCGTATCGCCACAAGCCCTAGAAGACAAAACCTAACTGCGCCTGCCAGGTTCGCGGGGTCACAAAATGGGTCCCGCTGAACGTGGAAAGAAAGTTGTACAAGGCATCTTTGTTGGCCAGATTGATGGCGGTAAGCTTCAGCGTGACTCTGGGACGGTCGGTGCGGAAGAGGTTGTCAACGCCGATTGCCAGGTCAAACAGATTGCGAGGAGCGATCCGAGGGGGATTGGTGTCGTCATTTTCGGTTCCGGGCGCAGGAATCACGACCCGCGTCGCTCCCCATTGCGGGTATGGCAGACTGCAGGCCGTAATAGGATTATCCAAAGAGGCGACGTCACTTCCGCAATAGAAGCCAATCGCTGCCTGCTGGTCTCCATTGAGAGCTAATACGGAGGCCAAGCCAGGTATCGACCCGGCAACCAGCCCACTCTCATACTGCCAAGTGAAACCCACCCAGGGATGGCTTTCACGCAAGGCGTGAAACTGCGGGAATTGATATTCCACGTGAGTAGTCTGCTCGAGGTTCTGGTCGTGGTCGATGCGGAAGGCGCCGGTGTTGAGGGGAGAGTTAAAAATCAGACCACCCACTTCCGGGCCAAAAAAGCGCGCGCGCGCGTGGCCCAAAACCGTATAGGCCGTCAGGCCGTGGAGATCTGTCAGATTCACGCGGACTGCTGCTCCGTCGAGCTTTGATTTGCGCCATTGAATGGGAAAGGTGATCGGCGAATTGAAAAGCGTGTCGAAATCGAAATCGTCGCGCGTATATTTCCAGAAATAACCCGCGTTGACAACCACGTGCCGGCCAAACGCCTGCTCCAGACCCACGTTGAACTGGTTGCGGCGTCCCGGCGCCAACGGCGCCTGGCCAAAAGCGCCGGTCCCGGTACTCGCGAGGCCGCCCGCTCCGGTGGCGCTGGAGAGAAGCAGGTTTTCGTAGTAAGGCGTGTCAAACAACCGCGCATAACCCATGCGAATAACCGTGCCCGTGCGTTTGACCTGGTAGGAGACGGCCAAACGGGGCTCGGTGGCGTTGGCGCTGCTCAGCCCGCGGTAGAGGTCCTGGCGGACGCCGCCATCCACCCTCCAACGGCCCAGCTTCAGGCTATCCTGCGCGTAGAGGCCTACCTCCTTGATGTTCGCGTAGCCGTTAAAATCAAAAAGCCGCCCGCCTCGCGTCAGGTCGTAGGGCACCAATCCCGGGGCGAGCGAAGGATTCGCAACGTAGCCGAGGCCCGAGCAAGCATTAGGGTTGGTGAGCGTGGGATCCAGCACTGGGTTCCCGGTGGAGGTAAGACAAACAGGATTAAAGGTGGGATCGGTGATTCCCAAGCCGAAGTTTTCCGTAACGGGAGAAACGAGCAGTTCCACTCCGGCTTTGGCAGTTTGAATGCCGCGCGAGTAGTCGAGGGCGGTGGTGAAGCCATAGTGAGCGAGCCGCCGGTCCTGGTTCACCGTCGCGGGCAAATCTGAGAAGAGATCCCGGCTCGGGTAGTATTGAACGTGCGTGATACGCAGGAAAGGCTGGACGGCAATCAGGGTGTTCGCACTGAACAGGTGTGTCCACTCAGGTGAAAGGTTGATCGATCTCACTTGCTGGCGCTGATCCTGCCCGCTGGCAAGCTGACTGTAGGTGTTGGGAATTTGGAACCAGGACCTTCCCAGGGAAAGATCCAGGTGAGCCGTATCCTTTGCGCCTGGCTGCCAATCCACGCGGTCGAAAAAGCTCTCATCATTACCCTTGTCGTGAAATGCCGTGAACTCCGGGGAATCTAAAAAGCGGCTGGACCCATCACCATTGAGGGACAGGAAGTTCCCCCACTTGCTGTTTCCCACCCCTAAAGTGAAACCTTCCGACCAAGACCCGAAGGAGCCGTATTGTGTGTTAAAGCTGCCGTGGGGTGCCTGGCCGAGTCCGGATTTCATGGAGGTGTTGACGATCAGGCTCGTCATATCACCGTATTGCGCCGGCGGGGTGCCGTGTATGACTTCTATTGATTCCACGGCATTCATGGGAAGCTGGTTGGCAAAAATTTTAGCCTGTTGGTCGCTGGTTGGCTGGCCATCCACCACCACCGTTGTATCCGAGTGTTCACCTAGGGGGTGAAAGAAGCCGTTGGCATCGGCAACAACGCCGGGTGTGGCGTTGGTGATCACCTGGCTCAGTCCAATGGAGGGACTTTGGACGGGCAGGGTTGAAATCAGGGTTTGGTTGACATCGGTATGTGCGATGGGAGTTCTTTCGATCAAATCGTTCGACCTGGTTGTCACGGTAACCGAGGTAACGGCCGTGGCAATCTTCAATTGAATCTTCAACTGCACGGGAAGGCCCGACTGCACCTCAACGTCCTGGACGACCGGCTCAAAGCCCTGGTGAGTGACCGTCAGGTGGTAGGGATTGAACGGCACATTCTTAAATCCAAATTTCCCGGAATTGCCAGTTGTGGTGGACCGGACAAATCCTGAAACGGGATCTTGAATCTCTACCGTGGCCGCTGCAACCCCAGCCTCCGACGGGTCAATCACCGTCCCTTGGATCGTTCCGGAAGTCCCCAGAGCTTGCCCCAGAAGAGTTGCTGCGGGGAACACCAATCCACCAATCATCAACAGGGTGGTAAACCACCACGGGCGGGTGAAACGGTCATTCCATCGCCCAAAGGCCGCGGTTGCACCGCGGCGGAAAATCGTGCGCATGCATGTCCTCCTGAATGTGGTCTAATTTTTTTGCTGAGACTTTGGCAAGCAATCAGACGCGAGGAGGATCTCGACCGGAGGATTGCAGGAGAAAAACAACGAGGATGTTGAAAACAGCGGCGGGTGGAGTAAGGGCGACGGCGCCGAGCGGCAGCCAAGCCAGCCTTTCCACGCCGGCCTGAACGGCTCCCTGGCGGGCCACCTGGCACGCCGGGCAAAGGGGAGAAGGAACTCGCGCGGGGCTGGGCTTACCCCAATCCGCCCCAGAGGCAACCGTGCTCCGAAGAAAGGCTTGGCTCAGAACGTGATGGTGCAGTTCCAGCACCAGGAAAATGTGCAACTGCACCAGGACGGCCAGCCAGGCGGTCAGATAACGCGCCGCGCTGCGCCCACGGAAAACCGAAGCCTGCTTGGAAACGGCGGGATTCACGGTGTTAAACCTGCAACACGTCGCCATCGCGGGCGACCAGCGTGTAAAGGACCGGATTCACAAAGAAGCCCAGAAAGAGTGGAGAGATCAGCCCGCCCACAATCACAATGGCGAAGGGCCGTTGCGTATCCGACCCGATGCCGTGCGAGAGCGCCGCGGGCAGCAATCCCAGGCACGCCACCAGCGCCGTCATCATGATGGGACGCAGGCGCAGCAAGGCGGCCTCATACGTCGCCTCGCGGACGCCCTTCCCTTCCAGGCGCAGTTTGTTGATGTAGGAATAGAGCACCACGGCCATCTCCGTCGCCACGCCCATCAGGACCAGCAAGCCGAGCACGGAGGAAACGCTGAAGGGCGTGCCGCTCAGCTTCAGGGCGATCAAAGCGCCCACCGGCTCCGTCATGACCACGCCCAGGGCAATGCAGAATGGAAATTTGAAGTTACCGTACAGTCCGAAAAGAATCAGGAAAATCAGCAGCACGGTGAGCGGGCCGATCACGTCAAGCTGTTTTCTGGCCGCCACGTATTCGCTGTATTCACCGCCCCAGGTCACGTGGTAGCCCTGGGGAAGCGAACGCACAATTGGCGCAATGGCGCGCTGGCCTTCGCTCACGGCGCCCGCCAGGTCGCGGCCCTCGATGCTGTACTGAATGCCGATGTAACGCTCGTTGTTTTGCCGGTAGATGAACGAAGCGCCGTTTCCGATCTCGATATCGGCCAGATCTTTGAGGGGAATTTGTTGGCCGTCGGGCGTGCCGACAAGGAGGTTCCCAATCTGCCTCGGATCGGAACGGAACTGCGGCTTCATGCGGACGATCAGATCAAACAACTTCTCCCCTTGGATGACCTGCGTGGCCGGCGCCCCGCCGATTGCCGCCTCGATCACCGCATCGGCATCGGACACGTTGATGCCGTAGCGCGCGATCTTTTCCCGGTCGATCTTGATCAGCAGGCTGGGCTGGCCCAATTCCCGAACCACCACCAGGTCCGTAAAGCCATGGACGTGCGAAAGCTTCATTTTGATCTTTAGGGCAGCGTCCTGGAGAACTTGGAGATTCGGGCCGTACACTTTGACGGCGAGGGCGCTCTTGAGACCCGTCAAGGCCTCATCGACGGCGTCTTCAGCCGGCTGCGTGTAATTGAAAATAATGCCGGGAAAGGTGGTGAGCTTTGCATTGATGGATGTGATGAGTTCCTGTTTGTTCCGGATCGAACTGGTCTTCCAGACCTTGTTGTTGTAGGGCTTGAGGCCCACGTAAAATTCGCAGTTGAAGAACCCCGTGGGATCCGTTCCATCGTCCGGCCGCCCCAACTCCGAACCCACCTCCGTCACCTGCGGATAAGACATCAGAATCTTGCGGATCTGGGGAGCGATCTTGGCAGCCTCCTGCCAGGAAATGGTATAAGGCATGGTGGCGCGCACCCATAGCGCACCCTCGTCCAGGTGCGGCATGAACTCCCCGCCAATCAGCGGCACCAGAAACATCACCGGCGCAAAGATCGCCACGGCAATTCCCAGAGTGAGCGCCCGGTGATCGAGGCACCAGTCGAGTTGGCGGCCGTAGAGACGCTTGATCCATTCGAACGGCCGGTTCACCTTCTCTTTGACGCCCGCCTTAAACCAATAGGAGATCAGGACCGGTACCAGGGTCAGAGAAATAATCAGAGCCCCAACCAGCGCGAATGACATCGTGTCCGCCATGGGGTGGAAGAGGCGGCCGGAGGGCCCACCCAGGGCGTAGATGGGCAGATACCCCGCAATGATGACCGCCACAGAATAGAAGACGGGGCGGTCCACGTCGCGGGCGCCGGCCAGAATCGCTTCCTTCAAATCGTACTTTTGGCCGGCGCGCAGGCCCAGTTCACGGTAGATGTTTTCCATCATGACCACCGTACCGTCGATGAGAATGCCGAAATCTATGGCCCCTATCGAAAGCAAGTTGGCTGACACGCCTTTCAGGTGAAGAAAGACGAAAGAGAATAGCAAGCAGAGAGGGATTGTCAGCGCGGTAATGATGGCGGCGCGGAAGCTCACCAGGAAAAAAACCAGAACGATGAGGACCAGCACCATGCCGCGCAGCAGATTGCCCTCCACCGTCGAAGTGGTCAATTCCACCAAACCGCTTCGGTCATAGAAGGGGTGGATCTTGACGTCTTTGGGCAAAACCTTGGTGTTCAAATACTGGGTCTCTTTTTCGACCCGCTGGAGAACGTATTGAGTCTGTTCTCCGGTGCGCATCATGATCACGCCCTCGACGGCATCATTGTTGTGCATGAAGCCGAATTCACCGAGGCGCGGAGCATGCCCAATCTCTACCTTGCCGATGTTGCGGATGTAAACCGGCGCGCCGTTGTGGCTGGTCACCACAACGTTGCCGATATCCTGGGTATCCCTTAATAATCCAATACCCCGCACGTAATAGAACTGCCCACCCTGTGAATAGAAACCGCCACCCGTATTGGCATTGTTAGAGCTCAGAGCTTGCAGAACCTGCGGGACCGTGACGTGATAACTGTAGAGCTGGGAGGGGTCGAGCAACACCTGGTATTGCATGGTCGTCCCGCCAAAGCCCGAATCGTCCGCCACGCCCCGAACCGCCCGGTAGGCATGGTTCAGGACCCAATCCTGGATGGTCTTCAATTCCATGGGCGTGCGGTCAGGGCTTTGCAGCACGTAACGATAAATCAGGTCGCTGGGGCTGGAAAGCGGCGCCAAACCCGGAGTTACTCCACTCGGCAGGGATACGCCTGAAAGGCGCCGGAAAGCCACCTCCCGGCAGAAATATTTGTCCGTGCTGAACTTGAAAGTCATGATGACGTCCGAGAGCCCGTAGAGCGAGATCGAGCGCATGGTTTCAAGCTTCGGAATGCCGTTCATCTGGATTTCAATGGGCACGGTGATCAGCCGCTCGACCTCTTCTGCGGCGTGGCCGGGCCATTGCGTAATGATCTCCACGATGGGCGGCGAGAGGTCCGGATAGGCGTCCACCGGCATCCTTTCAAAAGAAAGGACACCCGCCACAATCAGAAATCCCACCAGAACGAGAATAAAAAAACGCTGGTTGAGCGCAAACTGCACGATGCGATGGATCATAATAAGTTCAGTCCGGAGGCCAAAGAATATGCTTTGCCGGCGTGCGGCCTTGTTCTATCAAGTCAAGGAGCGGGCGAACTGCAAGAACAGGCTGCCGTCTCCCACCACTTTTTCCCCTGCATGGAGTCCGCTGAGAATCTGGGTCTGGCCGTTCTCGCTCCGACCGATCGTCACCAGCCGCTGGGCGAACTGGTTCGTTCCCACCAGCACGTAAACGAAAGGCTCATTCACGCTGTTTCTCAACACCGCCGTATCCGGAACGGTCAATGCCTTGACATCCCCGGCCTCGACATCAGCGGTCACGTACATATCTTTCTTGAGCATCCCCTGCGGGTTATCCGTAACAATGCGCACAGGCAGGGTCCGGCTGCTGGGATCGAGCGTGGGAGCAATATAAGAAATACGGCCATGGAAAACTTTCGAATAGGCGTCTGTCTCAACGCTAACGGGATCGCCCAAGCGGATATGGGCAAGGTCCTGCTGATAAACGTTCACCAGGACCCACACCGTGCCCATATTAGAGATGGTAAAAGCCTGCGTGGATCCCGCCTGCACCACCTGCCCGGGAGAAACCGTACGGTCGACCACTTGCCCCGCAATAGGCGCCAGCACAGGAATCTGGGCGCCAGCCGATTCGGAGTCAAGACGGCTGGGATCCTGAACGCCCAGCACCTGTAAAGCCTGCTCAGCGGCTTGCCGGTCCGCCAAGGCTTGGTTGCGGGTGGATTGCGCCTGTTGAAGGTCCAACTGGGCAATAGCATGGTGAGCGTAAAGGTCTTGGTCCCGCTGCAAGTTTGTTTGGGCAAGCTCATAAGCGTCGCTGGCTTTGAGATAATTCGACCTCAATTGCGCAAAGTCCGGACTGCTGACGTAGAACATCGGCTGTCCTGCTTTAACAAACTGTCCCGGGTACACCAGCACGCGCGAAACCGGCCCGCTGATCTGGGTAATCACCGGCGTCGTCTGGAAAGCGTTATAGGTTACCGAACCGGGCAATCGCAGAACCTCCGGAAAGGTCTGCGGCTCGACCGTAACAATTTGCACGTGCCCCATTTGCTCTTGCGGGATCTTGAAAAGCGCCGCTTGGGGAGCACCCGCAGAACCGTAGGCGGTAGTCTGGGCGGCCCCGGGGCCGGAACTCTTATGGCCGCAGCCGCTGAGGATTAACAGAGAACTCGCAACCATCGCCAGCAAAGCCGCTTTTGCGGCAGGGAGATTCATTTTCGCATTCATGGCAATTGCCTCTTGCCAACCGCCTCGCGCAGTTGTTCCATGGCCAGCATGTAGGCGGCCAGAGTTTGGCGGTAGGCGAGCTGGGTATTCCGGTAACTGCGTTCCGCATCTAGAAAATTGAGCAAACTCACGGCCCCACGCTGATAGGCGTATTGGCTGATATCGAGTGATTCTTTGGCTTCTTTCAAATAGCCTGAACGGTAGAGCTGCACGATTTGCTGGCCGGTCTTCACCGCGTCATAGGCCGTCGAGACATCGCTCATCACCGCCTCTTGAGCGGCAATTTCATTCTCCTGCGACTGCGTGATGGCCGCGTGAGCACGAGCAATGTTTCCCTGGTTGCGGTCGAAGATGGGAATTTCAATATTGAAAATGAAGCTGGCATTGTTGGCGCCGCCCACGCGGGTGTACCCGGCGCTGGTGGTCAAGTCCCGCTTGCCGTTCGCCTTGGCCAAGCGGTAGTCGCTATTAGCGGCGGTTACCTCTTCCTTGGCGGCCGCCAAGTCAGGCCGCAACTGGAGGGCCAGGGACTGCATGTCTTCCTTGTTGCCATGGAGAGGCGTATAAGTCAGGTCGCCGATCACATGGTAATTCGAGGGAACCGCATCATAACCCAGCAACTGCCGCAATCCTACCAAGGCCTGCGCATGGGCAAGCTCCGCCGAGGAGACGTCTTGCTGGAACTGCAACATCTGGAGTTTGATCTTTAGGAGGTCACCTTCGCTGATGGCCCCCTTTTTGTACTGTGCCTCGCTCACGTCCAAGGTCTTCTGAAAGTTGGCGAGATTCTGCTGGGCAAACTCAAGCGTAGATTTCGCCAGAAGGACGCCGATAAACTGCTGTGCGACGTTAAACGTCAGGGAGCGCTCGTTATCCTGGATCTGGGAGCGGACCACTTGGGTCTGGTCACGCGCCGCCCGGATGCGCGCGCGCCGCTTATGTCCCCGTTCAATGGTGTATGCAAAGAGCGCATCAAACTCCGTAATGTTATTCAGGTAGTCGTGGTTGAACTGGCTCGGAGAAAAGAAGGGGACGAAAAGAGCGTCCCACGTGAGCACGGGATTCGGGCGCAAAGCGGCAGTCATCTGGTCAGCCTGGCTTTCCGCAATTTGCGTCTGCGCAGCTTTCAAAGAGTGGTTGTGCTTCAGCGCAAGTTGGATTGCTCGGTCAAGGTCAATCCGCACGTCAGGGGGAGCAGCCTGGGCCCTTGCCGTACCGGCGCTGCCCGCTAACACCCCCAGCAAGACCAACAGAACCGTCGAGCCCCTTAATCGCCTGGGAATAGAAAACCCTTGTGCATCAACCATGTCACAAAAAACCATCCCTCAATATAAAGTCGGCGTGAAGCGGCAATCGCCGAAACGACTGCGTCCATGAGAAGAAAGTGATTAAAGAAGGACCTTAAGCGAGGGGTGGGGAACGGCCGGTGAGAGCGATGGGTTGATTGGAGAGAATTTCGTTGACGTGGAAAACAGGAATCCAAGTCGCCGCCGTCGTGCATTCAGGGGCGGGGTTTGGCAAGGCCGGGCGGACCGCGCTGTGCCGCAAGATCTGGCAGGCCGTGCAATAAGTCTGCTTTCCCTCAAGCGGTTGGGAGTGCCGGGAGTCCTTACCCACTTTGACTGAGGAATCAGAAGAAATGTTCGGAACGGCGTGGTGGTGGAGGATCAGCACCAGCAGCAGGTGTACTTGCATGGCCGCCAGCAACCAGGTGATCGCCTGCCGCCCGGAACGATGTTTCAGAATTCTAAACAAAATTTTCCATTCGGGCTCCGAAGCCGCTCAGGGCTCCATTGCCCTTTTGCTAGACGCCGCAAGCACAACCGCTGATATAAGGCAGATGCCCCTGCTTACGGCCGGGTTGTACAGCGTACCAGGAATCAAGCCTCTGTTTTAGCCCCGTATTCCGATCATTTGGTTGTCTTTAGTGAGGTTTGCAACGACCTGCAGAGCCAGACAACACCGGGGAGAACATAAGACTTCATCAGCAATATATATCACAAGGAATATGCCGCATTCCAACAGAAAGTTAGCGGCAGGCCACCGGCGAACAATTTCCCAGGGTCAGACAGCCCCCCCGGGACGGGCTCGGAAAGCCTTATTCCTTTGTGCCCGAGACCTTGCTGGAAAGTTGCTTCACCTTGCGAGCAAGCTCCGGAAGGCGGCTGAGGTAGGCGTACATTTTCTTGAACTCGGCCAGCGGGCGCGCAGGCGTTCCCCACAAGATCGCGCCCTTTGGAACCACTTTGCCGGGAAGAATTCCCGCCTGGCCTCCAATCATTGCGCCTTCCCCAATGCGCGCGTGGTCACCAACGCCTGCTTGCCCGCCCATCATCACATAATCGCCGATCTCGGCGCTTCCGGAAATTCCGGTTTGCGCGACGATAATGGCATGGCGGCCAATCCGGACATTGTGGGCGATTTGGACCAAGTTATCGATCTTGGCTCCTTCCCCTATCAGCGTGGTCCCCAGCGAGCCGCGATCGATCGTCGTGTTAGCCCCGATCTCAACGTCATTCTCGATGATCAGCCCACCCAACTGAGGAAACTTGTGGTGGCGGCCTTCCGCAAAGACATATCCAAACCCGTCTGAGCCCAGCACCACTCCTGCATGAACTATCACCCGGTTGCCGATCTGAACACCCGCATAAACAGTGACCCGCGGATAAACGATACAATGGGCGCCCAGCACCGCTCCTGCGCCCAGGAAAACCCCTGCTCCTAAGGCTGTCCCCTTTCCAATCCTAACGCCCGGCTCAATCACCGCGTAGGGGCCGACGGAGACGCCCTCGGACAGGCGCGCGTCGGAGGCTACCAGGGCGGTAGGATGAACGCCGGGCGTTGCAATTGCAGGTGGATGCAACGCCGCCGCGGCTCGGATCAAAGCTATTTTGGGATGGGCGACCGCGATAGTTGTCCGGCCGGCAATCGCAACCCCTTGCTTTACTAGAATGCATCCGGCGTGGGATTCCGCCACCTGCTTCAGGGTTCCCTCGCCTTCAACATAAGCCAAATCCTCCGCCCCGGCAGATTCAAGGGAAGCCACGCTGCGGATCTCCCGACCGCGTTCGCCCGCGGCCTGACCACCCACCAATCTGGCGATTTCTTCGACTTTCATTCCGTCTCCAGAACTTTAGGTCAGCTCCCCACGCACAGCGATTGTCGCAATCTAAACCGTGTAGAGCGGTGGCTCTCCGGGAGGGCGCGTCTTCCAACGCCGATGGACCCAAAGCCACTGCTCTGGGTAGCGGCGAATGTATTGCTCAATGCGGTGGGTGAAGTTGGCGGTGTTTACCGCGATCTCTTCCTCCGGATCGGCGCGCTTGATCCAGTCCACCCGGTCAAACCGCAGGCGGTATTTTTTCAGCTTAGCATCCCAAATGACAAGGCCCAAAATGATCGGTACGCCCGTTTTGCGAGCCACTCGGGCAGGGCCGGTGGTTGTGCACGCGGGGCGTCCGAAAAAATCAACAAAAATGCCTTCCCCGGCCAGCATATTCTGGTCGATCAGCACTCCCACCGCTTCCCCTCTCCCGAAGGCCGCCAGAACCTGGCGCGCGAACATCACCTTCTTGATCGGGTGGCCACCGCTCGCGCAACGATATCCATTGATGAGTTTGTCCATCCCGGGATTGTCCATTTCCCGCACGACGAAATTGCAGGGGTAGCCGTAAACCCCGTGTGCAAAGGAACCCAACTCCCAGTTGCCAAAGTGAGCAGTAAGATAGAGGACGCCTTTCCCCTGCTTGCGCGCTTCATCATAGTTTTCAAAACCGTCGTAAATAATCAGCCGCTCGATATTCTCGCGGTTCAGCTGGGGAAAGTAGGAGAAATCAGCCAGCATGCGTCCCAGGTTGCGGAATTCTCCCCTCAGGACCGCCCGCCGCCGCCGGTCGTCCCATTCCGGAAAGGCAAGCCGCAGGTTGAACAAGCCTACGCGGCGAAGGCGCGGCCAAAAGGCGTAACTCAGCACGGCGAGGATCTCGCAAACCCCTCGCGCCACCCGATGCGGCAACCAGCCCAAGAACTTTAAAAGGCCTTGAGCAACAACAAGCTCAACTCGGCGGCGGAACGACATTTTTCCGCCTGAACGTTTTTCCTTCAACGAACCTCTCTAGGCTTCAAAATCGTTATCTGCAAGGATCCCCGCAGTCTTCGCCGCCCACCCGGAGCGGGCATGTGCTCCATATGGACGCAACTAGTCTGCTCGTAGGGCAAGATTTTGCAGGAAAAAATTGAGGACTTGATTCTCGTATTCCTTCCTTTCAGGTCCGGAAACCAAGGTCTCCTGGGTGCGCGCCAGAATCAAGAGCCGCTTGGGCTCGGGCGCTTGACCATAAAGGTCCTGCGTTATCCGCTTGAGCGCCGGGGCATCCTCAGCAGCCAGGAAAAGCTTCGGCCGCCCCTCCAGCGAGGAAAGGCCCGCACGGACGTTTGGAACCTTGGAGCGGAGTGTAAAAAGATGAAACTCCGCCGTGGCAAGGAGGCGAAAAAGCCACCCGGCTCCCCCCAGCAGGCGGTTAACTTGATAATCAAACATTTGGGCCGGCCGTTCGTAAGCATCGTCAACAACCAAAGCCTTCACGATGGGATGCTGTTCGCTGACCACCAGAGCCGCGTATCCTCCCAGTGTGTCCCCATAAAGCCCCACCCGGTGGGAATTAACACCAGGGAATCTGGTCACTCTTGTAATCGCAGCCTTCAGCGTGGCAGCTTCCCGGATTCCCAAATTGGAGAAACGCTCTTTCGACCCCGAACTCTCAAAATTGAAGAGATAAACATTGAAGTGATTGGCTTGCAGGGTCGTCCCTAATGAGAGCAATTCCGATCGGTTGGAGTTGTATCCGGGACACAAGACCACCACGGGGGCTCCTCTCAAACCCAGTAGGAGCCAGCCCTTGTGTTCCCCTCCCTGCGCATCCCTAAAGTTCAAATTCTCATAATTGGCCAGCAAGTAGGACGCCGGAGTCACATTCTCGATGTTGTTATAGGTGGTCGTGATGCGGTAGGTTAGGAAAAGACCTACCCCAATCAATACCCCAAGCATGCCGGCGCCCAAGATCAGGATTCCCCGTATTAACCGGCGGGTCCGCGCTGACGAAGGGTGTAAACGAGAGGCAGCACTTCTTCCGCGCTGAGGTGTCATGAAGAAGCCTCTTTGTTCCGCAGAGTTCGCCGCGCTCCCATGCCCAGAATAGCGAATCCTAGCATATTCAATTCACACCTTACCATCAACTTTGTCACGCCAGACGCTCCGGAAAGCGCTAGGGTCGGGCCATGAAGAGCCGTAAGGGAGCCCTTCGGCCCGGCTTCCCTGCGACATCCCCGGGAGCGATGCTCTCTTTTTGGGCTATACTTGAAGGTGCTGCCCGACCCTCTTCTGGAAGGACAGGGGAATTTTGGCATCCCAAATCATCGATATCCGACAGTTCAGCGCCAGGCAATTTCGTCCTTTACTCCAGGCGGAGTCGCGTGCGTGGCTGGAGTCTCTCCGTTGGGACTATGCACCCTCCGCTGAGTTGATCTCCTCCTACCTCAACCAGAAACGTCTCTCTGGTTACGCCCTGCTCCACGAAGGGCGCCTCACCGGCTATTGCCTCTACTTCTTGGAGGGCCCAAAGGGCATGATCGGCGATCTCTTCGTGGAGGCAGCCGTCCACGACACGCAAACCGTATCGTCTCTGCTCGAACGCACGATTCGCACCATCGTCAACACGCCAGGGGTGCGGCGCATTGAGGCTCAACTTCCCCACGTTGAAATTGGAAGCATCAGCCCCTTTTTCCATGCCCAATCCTTTCAAGTTTATCTTCGGCAGTTTATGGCTTTTCGTTTCAATAATAAGCCGGACTCTTCCCAATCTGCCGACCACCCGGGAAGCACCCTTCCGCAAGCAAACTTCTCCGCCGGGGATTTTCGGTTTAGACCATGGAAAAGAAGGTACGATCGTGATGCCGCCCAACTCCTTCATCAAGCCTACCAGAATCACATTGACGCTGCCATCAACGACCAGTATCGCAGCGCCACAGGAACAAGACGCCTGATCGAAAGTATCATCCACCAGCGGGGATGCGGAGACTTCCTGGAGTCCGCTTCTACGGCAGCCATCCATCAATCAACGGGAAAGCTTGCCGGCATCCTCGGCCTGACCGCTGTTCGGCCCGGCACGGCTCACATTCCCCAAGTGGCGGTCTCAACGGCCTTCCAGGGACTCGGGTTGGGCACCGCCATGCTCCAATCGTCCTTCCAACGCCTGCAGCGGGAGGAGTTTTCGGAGGTGTCGCTGACCGTAACGGGGTTGAACAGCCGGGCCGTAAGGCTTTACGAACGTTTGGGGTTCCGAACGTTTCGGGAATTTGGAGCGTTTGTGTGGGAACGCTCGCCTTAAGATCCGGTGAACGCCCCGCCGCAAGGATGGGGTTGCCACTTGGCGCGGCTGCCGGAAAGAGGAGTCCAGAAGCTACGTTGCTTTCGCCTTCAAGAGGTCCTTCAGCTCGTCCATAAACTCCCGAACGTCTTTGAAGTCCAGGTACACCGAGGCAAAGCGCACATAGGCGACTTTGTCCAGCCCGCGCAGGCGGTCCATAACCAGCCCACCTAACTCGGAGCTTGGACGCTCCCGGTCAGGCGATTCAGCCACAAACGCTTCAGCCTCGTCGACGATTTCTTCCAGCTTGTTCATCGGCACTGGGCGCTTCTCGCAGGCCTTGAGCAGCCCCGCCAGGATCTTCTGGCGGTCGAACTTTTCCCGATTGCCATCCTTTTTGACCACCATATAAGGGATCTCGTCGATCCGCTCGTAGGTGGTGAACCGGCGTCCGCATTTCATACACTCCCGCCGGCGACGGATGGTATCCGCAATCTTCCCTGAACGGGAATCCACAACCTTGTCTTCTGTATAGCCGCAAAATGGACAGCGCATATATGTTCTCTACGTCCGGCTGAACTTGATGACTGCGGACGGTTCTTGGAATCCTGCCCCGCGGCTGCACCGCGCGCCAGGTTGGACAGCTAAGAGTCCTTGACGGATGCTTCCCGCTCCAACTCTTCTTCCTCGGCAATCGTTTCAAGCCGCTTGATGCTGAGCCCTTCGGGAACCAACAAGCCCAGGCTCAACACCAGCACAGGAACCGACATCAGAAGCCAAAGCAGAATCGCCGCTCCCGTCGCCACATCAGCCTCGACGGCAAAGATTTCCGTCAGAGCCAGAATGATCCCGACCTGATACCCTCCGCCGATGCCGGGAAATTGTACCACCAGTCCCAATGCGGCGCAGAACATGACCAACCCAGCGCTCATCCAGTTCATTTGCTCCAGGCCACCCCCCAGACTATGCAAGGCGAGCCAGAAGACCGTGGTGTTCATGCACCATAAGATAATCGTCAGCACCGAACTGCCCAGAAAATCAGGCAAGCTTTGAACAACCTGGAGCCCTTCCGCAAAAGACTCCATGAAATGTTGCAGGTGCTTGCTGACCCGGTGCGGAAGAAAACCCAACATGCGCATCGCCCAGGCTGTGAATTGCTGGGTTTTCAGACGATAGGCAATTAGTCCCCCCACCACCAGGATAGTTAACGCCAGCATCGCGTCTCCGGCTCGGTGCATGACCGTCAAAACATGCTGCCCCCCTGAATTCATCATCTCCATCGGAACAAAAAAGAGGGCAATCGAAAACAGCAGGGCCAAACAAACCGAGTCAAAAATTCGCTCCAACAGCCACACGGCGACCATCGAGGTGATCGGTACACTCTCCTTCTTGGCGATGTAGGCCGGCCGCACAAACTCGCCGGGCCGCCCGACAAGATAGATTGAACTGAATCCCAACACCTGGCCCACAAAGAGAACCCAGAGCGAAGCCTTCTTCATCGGCTTCATAAAAAACTGCCATCGAAGGGCACGCACTAAATAAGTGCCGTAGACCGTCACCAGGGCCAGAAGCAATGGCCCGGGACGGGCGTTCACCAGAGAGGCCCAGAGACGTTTCCAATCAAAATGACGCCATTCAGGATTGTGACGAAGGTTGTAAATGATCAGGGCCAAGACCACCGCGGATGCCCCTAACCAGATCCATCGCCGACGACTCTTTTTCTTCACAAGATATCCGTCTCGCGCTTCTGTCCGTCAAGCTATCGGAAGCCTTGCGGCAGGTCAGCCGTTGGGGGAGGAATTCAGCCCACCGGGCCCGCCGTAAAACAGACAACTCCGCTTCTTGAACTTGTCCCAGACCTCGGGCTTGAAATGGTCCGTGGAAGCAAGTTCCTTGGATTGGCAAATGCGGAATGAGCCGGCAGAACGAAACTCATCACCATTTGGCCTGTGCGGGAGCGATGGCCCTGCGAACCCGCTCCTTACGCCCATGAAAGGAACCATACCTTGCGGCGGGCCTGTGGGTCAATGGTGGGTTTTTGAGAATCTCAAGGTAGCGCCCTCCAAAAGTTCAATAAAACGTTGTCCCAGCACGGCAAGAAGACCCGCGAACGGCGACTCTTTATTGCGCCTTCAGCTCGATCGCCAGAACTTTTCCGTCGGTCTCCCATTTGCCACCCGTCGCCGTATAACCGGAGTGCAAAGGGTTCGGCGGGGTAAAGAGTTGCTCAGCCGACACCATTCCCGTCATGCCGAGGTCAGCCCCGACTTTGGCTCGCTCCTCATCAACGTGGGGATCGGTAGCGTGAGAGACCACACCCGGATGGATGTCAATACCATTGTCATGATCGGCCGCGACCAGCCAGACATCCCTGCCCTGCGGACTCTTCACGGGCGCCTTCCAAAGGCGCAAATGATGGCGCATGGCAAAGGTGTTCAGCATCTTCTCAAAGGCCATATCCTGGGGGCGCCCGTAAACATAGAGCGTGGACATGGGTGCGGCGTCATATCCTTTGCCGGTGATGACCGCCTGAAGAGTTTTCCACATGGGCGCGCCGCTTTCGGCTTCAGCCAACGTCCACCCGGCTTTCTCAAACGCCGTCAGAATTTCCTTGGGGCCTCCAATGAGGACCAGGTTCACCACTCCACCCAGGTTTCCTTTCTTGCTGGCAACTCGCTTGGGAGCCCCCGCCAGAAGCTGCACGATGGTTTGCTGCAAATCCGCCGGGAGTTGAGAACCAAATTCGGGCTGAAAGGTTCCGTGCACGGTCAAAGGCTTGTCGAGAGTGAGAAAAAACTCGGTGCCGGCCAAGTAGGTAATTGAAGTGTCGCCGGACCCCAGCATCGATCCGCTGCCGGACTGGGAGGACTGGCCGCTCGAGGAGCTTGTCTTCCCGATTCTTTGCAACGCACCGTTCAACAGCGTAACGGGCAGCTCACTGCCCAGGACGCCCACGATGGTGCCATCCGCAAGAACTTTTTCTCGCGCATTGTCGACTCCTGTCACGTGGGCCACAATCGGAATGTCCGGCTGCCCGGGCACGTGCAAGGAGTTAAAGCGCAACAGCAGTTTGGCCCGATCCGTGGAACCGGAGGAAGGAATCAGTTTGGCAACGTACCCGCTGACCACGGCTCCCAGAGGGATTTGAACGCCTTCGGGGCCGCGAACGGACCGCTCGACCTCGGCTTCAACTTTTTGATTCAAATTGGAGTCTCGAGTACTGACCGGAGTCGTGAGACGGAGATAGAGAATCGTCCCGGCCGGCACGTTGTGCGTGGCGGCACTTTCGGTAATAGGCATGGAAGTAGGCAATGCCGCTGCCACGGTCGGCTGCAAGGGAGATCCCCAGGTTGTGACGCCCAAAGCTAGAAAACCTATCCATAACAGAGTTGTTTTCGATCTCATGTGGAGCCCGCGCCTCACGCCGAAGACTGATCTATTCTTTTGGATGCGCCTCGAAGTCAACAAGAGGCCTTTCATCCTCAAGTTTCAGACATCAAAGCGCAAAAGTCCATTGCTCCGCAGCAACAGTTGAGGGAAGTTGAAGCGGGAATGAAGCGGTGTGTGGAAAATGGAAGCTGATTGCCTATTGCAGAGTCGCTCGGAGTCCGTTCACAATTTCATGCGCGATCTCGCGCCCCCGCTCAACATCCCCCGGCGGCAGTGAAATCGCGGCGACTTTTGCATGTCCGCCGCCGCCATATCGCTCGCAGATGGAGGCGAGGTTGGCGCCCTTGGGCGTGGGGCTCCAAGGATTGCTGCCCACGGCAATCTTGATGCGCTCCTTGGACCTGCTGAGGGCAACGTTATACACGGATTCAGGAAACAGGTAATAAGGAATGAATTTGTTGAAGCCCTCGAATTCCTGGTCCGCAATGTCGAGATAAACAACATGGTCGCGCAGCTCCGCGCGCTGGCGGATGATTTCCATGGTCCGCAGGTGCTGCTGGTAGAGCCGGTCAAACGCGTCGCGGATGCGGGGCTGAGCCGCGATTTCCGCGAGCGGCTTCGAGATCAGGTCGGGAATCAAGTCGGTGACGAAGTTGGGAGACGATAACCCCTCAAGCACAAGCGTGATCTGGGTGGCGGGGTCCCGCATCTCCACGGCGGTTTTAGCGTCGGGGTATTGCGCCCCGTCAATGAGATCCGCCCAGTAAATCAACTCCTCAAGGTCGGGAGGCTTGAAGTCGAATTTCGTCGCGCCAATGTGCGCGATGAACTTGGTGCAGGAGCGAAAGTCCGGCCCGTAAAATTTCTTACCACTCGTGTCTTGCCGGAAATGCTCCGCGTCGGCTTCCGTTAGGAAAGCGCTTTGGTGATGGTCAAACCACCACGTCAGGCGGGGCGAACTGGAATACTTGAAGTCCACGATGACGTTTTCATCGCCGTCGAAGATGTCCTCTTCAAACAGTTGCCCTGCGCGGTGGATCAACCCGTGATAGTGAAATTCCGCTTGCGGATTGATGGCCTCGCGGTAAAAGCGTGAGAACACAGCTGCCGAGCAAGCCCCGTCAAAGCACCGATTATGGAAACAAACGCGAACCTTCATTATTCTCGATTAAAATTCCTCTCGCCCCAAGACGCATAGAGCAAATCTCAATATAAAGTAGAATTTGCTAAATTGCTCTGCTGAGGAACAATTGTCAAGGGAAAACCGAATTTCAACCTGAGAATTTTTCCCGGCGAGATGAAGCCTATCTCGGGCCTCGCCTGCTGTGGCGGGCGGATCGCTTGCCCCGGAGACCGATCGTATTCACTGGTCCTTTGGCCGTCTCCATCCGCCAACACCTGGAAAGAGTGCGCGTGGATGTGAAAACGAATGCGAACACACCTCTCTTCATCAACTCTGATTAGGCTGATTGGAACACTTGAGGTTGAATGAGTTTTCCGAATCGCTGGTGCGAAAGGGGGGACTCGAACCCCCACCCCTTGCGGGACCAGATCCTAAGTCTGGCGCGTCTGCCAATTCCGCCACTTTCGCAAAGTCCCTAATCATCGTTACATTCAACGACTTGTCTTGGCAAGACCGATCCTCACATTAGTCACTCTCCCTTTGGTGTGCCCTTAGGTGTGCCCAAACCTGTCGAAGAGTCCCTTTTCGCGGTCTTCGCGATGTATTGATCGAGTCGCATGGCTGCCTCCTGAAGATCAGCCTCGCTGGTGATATCGTAGCGGTCGAAGACTGAGCGTGTCTTATGGCCCGAAATCGCCATCGCAACGCGCTCGGGAATTCCAGCACGAACCAGGTTGCGGATACCGGTACGCCGGGTGTCGTGAAAGATCGGCGCCGGCTGGCCGTCTATATCGACCAACCCAGCGGCCTTGCAGGCCTTTTTCCAGGCCCCCTCAAACCTGCGGATCGGCTTGCCACGGCGGAAGAAAACCCAAGGGCAGGCGGGGCAATCTCTGTCCCGGATCGCTTTCTGCATCGATAAAACTTTAGAGAGCTCAGGCACCAACGGCAAAGTTCTCGGCGCGTCGTTCTTCGTCGTCCCTGGCTCCAGGCGAACGAGTCCCCTCGCAAGATCAACCTGCGACCACCTGAGCGAGAGAATCTCTCCCCTGCGGCACCCGGTGTAGTATGCAAACGTAAGGATGGGTTTGATCGCGTCAGGCAATTCTTGCCGCAGTGCCAGGAACTGGCTGTGTTCAAGAAAGCCTTTCCGTACATTTCTCTCCTTCAGCCGGGGGATAAAGGGAACGAAAAAGACCATGGGTGGGGTCTGCCGGCAGCCGAGGTTGAAGGCCCTGCGCAAGAGCGCACATTCTCGGTTGACCGTCGCGTTCGCCGCGCCTTGCCCGGTCCTTTTCAGCATATACTCCTGCACGAGGGGCGTGGTCAGATCCACTGCTCTCAGCCGACCGAAGTATGGCCGGAGATGGCAACGAACGATAGGATCCGCAAAGTCTTTGAGAGCTTTCCCATTGACCTGATAGTCCCAAAGAAGCTGGTCCAACAGTTCACCAACTCTGAGCCGCTGTGCTTTAGGGCCTGGAAATCGATTGTCCGCTATTTCCATAATGCGTCGTTTGAGGAGACTCTCTGCGTGCTTATATTGCGCACTTCTGGCACTTTCCCGAAATATACCTCCGGCGGCGTCCGAGTACTTGATCCACCAATTGGGCAAGGTGACGACGGTTCCATCACCCAATCTCTTTTTGCGGCGATAGATACTGCCCAATCGGGGTCGCTTCCTCATGAGTTAACAATTCCTCCCTTTGAGAACGGCAAGTCACAAAAAACTGACTTTCGCTGAACCCTGAGCTTGAGAGCCGCAAACGCTACCGCTTGTGGCCTTGAATCCAATCGCCGCGATCCTGCCGGTCGATAAAGCCCGCTTCGTCAGTCCTTACAACCGGCAACCCGCCACTGGCGATAAGGTGACGGAGGGAGTCCTCCGTCCGGCCGAAGGTAACATTCCGACTCTGCGACCGGAAAGGGCCTCGGACGTATCGTTGAACTAGAGGTCATTAGGTCTTGTTTCGACCCTCTTGGCGAGCCTGTCCGCAAGGAGATCTATCAGCTCATCGATTCTAAAGTCAGCTGGTTTTCTGTTCCGCTCCCGGAAACACCCATCCCTTATTAAGTTGAATTGCAAGGGCCGGCGCCCGGAGATCGTGTCGTCAATCTGCGCAAATCGTGGTTGGTTCCCCTGACGCGATCAAGAGCATGCAGGAGATCAAATCGCTTCTTCACACACTCCGGAGTTCCGCGCTCTTCGATCCCGATTCTCTTGTCTTCCCTCTTATCCATCCGTAATATACCTGGCGCGCCGGAGTCTGAAGAAGGTTTTTCAATTAGCCCAGTCTCAATCGCCCACGCAGGTGGTCGCAGGGTCTCGGCGGGAAACACGCCTGGCGCTGTGCCTGTCCTTTTTGAACTATATCTGGGGACCCTCTTCGAGCCCTATTTCCTCCCTGCCATGCTGCACCAAACTGAAGGCAGGAAACCTACCACAAAGCCGAAAATCTTCGACTCGGAGGAAGTGAATGTGTTGCACCCTGCAAGCTCTCTCAATCGGTTTCTACCATGTGTTTTCAGTAACTTAGATACTTATCACACCGGCCTGACTGTAGCCGGGTGTTGCGACTTAGCTTAGGCAGCAGAAACATCACGCGCTGGATGGGCTAGCTCGGTCGCGACAAATAAAGGCCAGGCGGCACCATAAGGCAGTTCTATCGCTCTCTGGTCCCTGTTGCACTTTTCAACCGGGAATTCAGTTTCCGCGGTCACCGAGCACCCACACGGACACCCGCGCGTGACACACGACCGGCCGTGCGAGGCACCTGGCCCGAGGCAAACCGAAGACAACCGGAACCTCTTATAGAGCCTTTCGAATTCCACTTACTGAACTGTTGTAAGCCCTGGACATTGGAGCTCTTTTTCTTCGTTTTGCCCCTGCCCGGCTTCTTTGCCGGACATTTCGTCGAGCAATTCGTCGATGTAGCCAACAAGGATACCTTTGCCCCTTTCGTTCGCCGCCGTCTCCTGGGTCGCGGCTTTCGGATCCGCGGGCTGAACCGCCTCGGCTGCCTTCTGATCGTTGTTGGGCTTCACTGAGTCCCTGTCGTCCTGAGGCTCCTTTGAAATTGCACTTTCTGTTTCCTCCGCCAGATGGGCAAGCGATCCATCTGAGATTAGGACGTCCGGCTGTTGGGTTGCGTTTGTCTGAACAGACTTGGGGTCTGAAGGCCGCGCAGCCTCAGGCTTTCGTCCAGCCCCGAAGTGCTTGGCATACGAATTGAGCACCGCGACATAATTCGAACCGGTGAAAGGGATTCGATCGACCCTTTCGAGAATTTTCCAGTAAGGCATTTTGAAATTGGCCTGGCGTTTGTCGAAGAGGCCAGTTGCATGCGCATGACGGTAGATGCTGTCACGAG
>JBJKQF010000124.1:0-10784 GCA_046705545.1 Terriglobia bacterium | reverse complement strand
GGCCGCGGGTTCGAGTCCCGTCGTCCCCGCCAGCTTTTTCAAAGACTTGTAGTGCTGCATTGCCTCTGAAGCCGTTTTTGTAACGTTCCGTGTAACATACCCCCCTCAGAATCCCCCCTGACTCTCACTTTCAGGCCGCATTGTGGCGAGAGACTCCGGCGCCCGGCGTTTGGCTTCCAGCTGGCTGTGGGAGTGATGCGGAAGCGTCTTTTGCGGAAAAAGACGGAGTATTTGACTGGGCACAATTGACGACAACCAGGGATTCACCGTATTATTGCAAGATGCAACAGTTAAGCAAAACAAGCGTTGCCACAGGTTCTGCTTCAGGATGTGCGGCGGAAATCCTCGATGTCGTTCCGATTGTGATGTGTTTTATCCGCACTCAGATGCGCCGGTACCGAGGCGCCGATCTTTCCGTGCCGCAGTTCCGGACTTTGGCGTATGTGAGCCACCGTCCTGGGACATCCCTCTCGGCTTTGGCGGATTTTCTGGGGCTGTCGCTTCCTGCGACGTCGCGGCTGGTGGATGGGTTAGTGCAGGAGGGCTTGGTGGTGCGACAAATTCCTCCGGGCAACCGGCGGCTGGTTGCCCTCTCGGTCAGTGCTCGCGGGCAGAAGACGGTTTGCACCGCGCGAAAGGCTACGGAAAAGCATTTGGCGGAGGTTGTGGCATCGTTGCGAGAAGGCGACCGGGCCATGGTCCAGCGGGCACTGCGGGTGTTGCACAAGGAGTTTACGTGCGCGGCGGGGAGAACGGATGCGTAAAGGTCCTCGGGTGACCTTGATTGAGACTTCTCTCTGTTGGCACGTCGTTTTGGCAATCCGGCGGCGCCGATTTGGATTTCATTGTGTTGTTGACAATAACCAGAGCATGACCGGGCTTAGCATTCCGGTTGTATCCAACTTTTGCCTGCTGAGGGGTTCGACCACGGCACTTGGGGCGGAGCCCAGACAGTAGGTTGGTGCAATAGAGCTGGAGGAGGAAGCGTCCTTGAGGGAGAAAGCGTCAAAACGTGGAAGATGGGTGGTGGGCGCGCTGGCAGCTCTCGCGGTGGTTTCTTATGCTGGCTGCGGAAAGAAAGCCGTTTCAGCGCCGCCGCGCCCCTCGCCGGTCGTGGAAGTTGCGCCGGTGGTTCAGAAGGATGTGCCGGTGTACGGGAACTGGGTGGGAACGTTGGAAGGCTACGTCAATGCCCGCATCTCGCCGCAGGTGAGCGGCTATCTGATCCGGCAGGATTATCGCGAGGGCGGCCTGGTGGAAAAGGATCAGGTGCTTTTTGAAATTGATCCGCGGCCTTTCCAGGCTACCCTCGATCAGGCCAAGGCGCAGCTTGCCGAGGCCCAAGCACAATTGGCTAAGGCTACGCTTGATGTCAATCGCGACATCCCCGAAGCTCGCGCGCACGCGATTCCCCAAAGTCAGCTTGATAACGACCGGCAGGCCCAGCTGGCCGCCCAAGCGCTCGTCCAGGCGGACCAAGCAGCGGTTGAACAGGCATCCCTGAACCTCGGCTACACGAAGGTACGCTCGCTCGTTCCCGGAATTGCCGGGATTACTACGGTGCAGGTGGGCAACTTGGTGGGCCCCTCCACCGTGCTGACCTCGGTTTCCCAAGTGAATCCGATTAAGGTTTATTTCCCCATCAGCGAGCAGGAGTATCTACGTATCGCGGGGAAGGTGGCTCCGGGAACGGTGGACTTCCTGTCGCATGCCGATCCCATCGCGCTGCAATTGATCCTCTCGGACGGCAGCAACTATCCCTATCGCGGCAGGATCCTGTTTGCTGGCCGGGAAGTGGACCCGGCAACGGGAACCATTCAGATTGTGGGCGAGTTTCCCAATCGCCGGGGGGTGCTACGGCCCGGACAGTACGCTCGGGTGCGCGCCTTGACCGAAGTTTTGAAAGGGGCTCTGCTGGTGCCCCAGCGGGCTGTGACCCAGCTCCAGGGTACCTACCAGGTTGCGGTGGTAGGTGCTGGCAATCAAGTGGAGATTCGCACCGTGCAGGTGGGTCAGACGGTGGGAACCGATTGGGTCGTCACCGAGGGGCTGCAACCGGGGGAACGCGTGGTGGCGGAGGGCGCCCAAAAGGTGCGCCCCGGAGAGAAAGTAACTCCTAAGCGCTACGCGCCGGAAGGGGATCGGTAGGCGATGTCGAACTTTTTCATCCGTCGGCCCATTGTGGCCATGGTCATTGCTATCCTGATGGTCGTGGTAGGGGCGATCACCATTCTCCGCCTGCCCATCTCCCAGTTTCCCAGCATTGTTCCTCCAGAAACCAGAATTCAGGCGACCTTTGTCGGGGCTGACGCCGAAACCATCGCGCAGTCCGTTGCTACGCCCATTGAAGAGCAGATGAGCGGCGTGGACGACATGAACTACATGTACTCGCTGAACGCCACGGCCAGCGGCCAGATGACAATGATCGTGGATTTCCGAGTAAAGAGCGATCCCAACACCGACCTGATTCTGACCCAGATGCGCGAATCGCAGGCGGCCTCCCAGCTCCCGGCTGATGTCACCCGCTACGGCGTCGTGGTGCAGAAGTCGGTCTCCGCGCCGATGATGCTCGTGGCGCTCGATTCGCCCCACGGAACCTACGATGCTAAATTCCTGGCCAACTACGCCTACATCAACCTCTATGACGCAGTCAGCCGGCTGCCGGGCATTGGCAACGTGCAGATCTTCGGTTCCGGACAGTACGCCATGCGCGTCTGGCTGAACCCCGACCGCATGGCAAAGCTGGGGATCACCGTGCCGGATGTTGTCAACGCTGTCCAGGCACAGAACACTGTGAATCCCGCCGGCCAGATTGGCGGCGAGCCGGCGCCATCCGGCCAGGAATTCACTTATTCCGTGCGCGCCCAAGGTCGGCTGGTTACCCCCCAGCAGTTTGGCGACATCGTGATCCGCGAAAACCCCAATGGCGGCATTGTCCGGCTGCGGGACGTTGGTCAGGTGCAGCTCGGCACCCAGTTCTACACTCTCCAGGGCCGATTGAACGGGAAGCCCAGCGCGATCATCGCTGTTTACCAACTTCCCGGGTCGAATGCCGTGAACGACGCCCGCGAAGTTCGGGACTTGATGTCGCGGATGAAAGAGCAGTTTCCCAAGGACATGAGCTATGCAGTCTCGCTCGACCAGACACTCGCCGTGACGGAGGGCATGAAGGAGATCCTGATCACTCTGGGCATTGCTCTGTTGCTGGTCATTTTAGTGGTTTACGTGTTCCTGCAGAATTGGCGGGCTACGTTGATTCCTCTGCTGGCCGTGCCGGTTTCGCTGGTGGGCACTTTCGCGGTTTTTCCGCTCTTTGGGTTTTCTATCAACACGCTTTCCATGTTCGGGCTGGTGCTGGCGATTGGCCTCGTGGTAGATGACGCCATCGTCGTCGTGGAGGCGGTCGAGCGCCACATTGAGGAAGGTCTGCCGCCCAAGGATGCGGCGCGGCGCGCCATGGAGGAGATTTCCGGGCCCGTGATCGGAATCGCCCTGGTTCTCTCTTCTGTTTTTGTGCCGACGGCGTTTATCCCCGGCATCACCGGCCGGCTCTACCAGCAGTTTGCGGTGACCATCGCGATTTCTGTGATCCTTTCTGCTTTCAATGCGCTCAGCCTGAGCCCGGCGCTGGCTGCCCTGCTGCTGCGGCCCCGCAAAGAGCGCCGCGGCCCGCTCAAGTGGGCCTTTGGATGGTTCAACAGAACCTTTGACAGCGGGAGGGACCGCTACGTCCGCATCTCAGGACAGTTGATTCGCAAGAGCGCCTTAACCATGCTGCTGCTCGGGCTCTTCGCAGTGGGCGCGGCTTTCTTTGGGAAAAAACTGCCCACGGGTTTCTTGCCTGAGGAGGACATGGGCTACGCGTTTGTAAACTTGCAACTGCCCAACGCGGCCTCGATGGACCGGACCGGCGCCGCCGCCCGGCGGATCGAGCAGATTCTGCAGCACACTCCCGGCGTACGCTACGTGACCAGCGTGGTGGGTTTCAGCCTGCTCAGCTACGTGCAGGCCAGCAACAACGCTTTCTTTTTTGTTACCCTCCAGCCATGGAAAGACCGTAAAAAGCTGAGCGAGCAGGTGTGGGCCATTGAGAACCGTTTAAACCAGGAGTTGCCCAGCCTGCCCCAAGGCACCGCCTTCAGCTTTTCTCCACCTTCGATTCCCGGCGTGGGAACTTCCGGTGGATTTACCTTCGTCCTGGAGGATCGCGGCGGGCACGGCATCCCTTACCTGGCGCAAAATCTCGATAAGTTCCTGGCGGCGGCGCGCAAGATGCCGGAAATCGGATTTATTGGCACCACTTTTCTTCCTAATGTTCCTGAGCAATACGCCCACGTGGACCGTGCCGCGGCGCTGAAGATGGGCGTGGCGCTTCCTGACGTTTACACCACGTTGCAGGGCTTTCTGGGGGGGCTGTTCGTCAACTATTTCAATCGCTTTGGGCGTCAGTGGCAGGTGTACGTCGAGGGAGAGTCCGCGTATCGCGGCAAGGTCGGCGACCTCAAGCGGTTCTACGTGCGAAATAACCAGGGCCAGATGGTGCCCTTGTCCGCACTGGTCCAACTCCATCCGGAACTGGGTCCTGAGTTCGTCATGCACTACGATGGCTACAATGCCGCGCAGATCAACGGCAGCGCTGCTTCCGGTTATAGCTCCGCGCAGGCCATGGCCGCGCTTGAGCAGGTGTTCCACAAGACCATGCCCGCTGGCATGGGGTACGACTACATGGGGATGTCCTTTCAGGAGAAGCAGGCGGAGAAAGGCGTGTCGGCGACGGTTATTTTCGGGCTCTCCTTGCTCTTTGTCTTCCTGATTCTGGCCGCCTTGTACGAGAGCTGGACCTTGCCCTTCAGCGTGCTGCTCAGCACGCCGGTGGCGGTCTGTGGCGCTTTTGGAGTGCTGCTCCTGCGGCGCATGTTCGTGCAGCATTTTTATCCGGCTTACATGGTGCACATCGATAACGACGTCTTTTCTCAGATCGGCATGGTGATGTTGATTGGGCTGGCGGCAAAGAACGCGATTCTGATTGTGGAGTTCGCCAAGAAGGAGTACGAGGAGGGCAGGTCGTTGGCCGAGGCCGCCTTAGGAGGGGCGCGCTTGCGGCTGCGGCCCATCTTGATGACCTCCTTCGCCTTCATTCTGGGCTGCGTACCGCTCTGGATCGCCTCCGGAACGGGCTCGGTGGCGCGGCAGATCATGGGGACCACGGTGATTGGAGGTATGCTGGCGGCCAGCGCACTTGGCATCTTCTTTATTCCTACAATCTTTTACGTGGTAGAGCGGCTTTCGGGCGCCGCACGGCACGAGGCAGGCGGGCCGATGTCGCCGCAAACTGCGCCGGGCGAAGGTGCGGAATGAAGAAGCTGGCGTTTCTCATTATGGGGATTGTCTTTCTGACCGGCTGCATGGTGGGGCCTAAATACCACCGCCCGGCCGTCAACGTTCCTCATGCTTATCGCGGAGAGCCGCAGACGCCGCCGGCCCATGCGGCCGTTTCGCTCGGCGACGAAAAATGGTGGCAGGTCTTTCAGGATCCGGTCCTGGTAAAGCTGATCCACACCGCAATTGCCCGCAACTACGACGTCCGGTTTGCCGCCAACCGCGTGCTCCAGGCTCAGGCGTCGCTTGGCATCACCCGCGCCAGCCAGTTTCCTTATGCCAGCGTGGGGGCGGGCCTCTTCAGCCAGAAGAATGCGAAAGTCTCCAAGGTATTTCCAGCCTACGAGGAGAACGCGGGCCGCCTAAGTCTTTCGATGGTTTGGGATCTGGATTTTTGGGGAAAGTACCGGCACCAGACTGAGGCGGCTCGCGCCCAGCTTCTGGCCAGCGAATGGGGGCGGCGCGCTATTCTGGCGTCTGTGGTTTCAATCGTAGCGGCGGCATACTTCCAGCTTCGCGCCCTCGACAGCGAACTTGCCATCGCCAAGCGCACGCTCGCCTCGCGCCAGGACTCACTGCGGCTCATCCGTGTGCTCGAAAAGAACGGTTCAGCTTCAATGCTGGACGTAAGCCAAGCCGAGCAGCTTGTGGATGCCGCTGCCGGCGCCATTCCTGACCTCGAACGCCAGATCGCTCAGCAGGAAAATCAGCTCAGCATCCTGCTGGGAGAAAATCCGCGTCCCATTCCGCGCGGCCACGCGCTGATCGCTCAGTCCGAACCCCCAGCCGTTCCCGCCGGCTTGCCCTCGGAGCTGTTGGCGCGCCGCCCGGACATTCGGGAGGCGGAAGAGAACCTGATCGCTGCGAACGCCAGGATCGGCGTGGTTAAGGCGGCGCTCTTTCCCGACATCTCCTTGACGGGCATGGGCGGCTTTGAGAGCTACGCGCTCAATCGTTTTATCAACAGTCCGTCTCAGAACTGGAATGCTGCGGTGAACGTAACTCAGCCTGTCTTTGCGGCCGGCGAACTTCGTGCGGGCGTGCGCCTGGCCCACGCGCAATGGCAACAGATGGTCCTGACGTATCAGCAGACTATCCAGCAAGCTTTTGAGCAGGTCTCCAACTCGCTGGTCGGCTACCAGAAGGACCGCGAGTTCCGCCGGCAGCAGCAGCAGCTAACCCGCGCGGCGCAGGAATCCGACCGGCTATCGAAGGTGCTCTACCGAAACGGCGGGGCAAGTTACCTCCAGGTCCTGACCAGCGAAACGAACTATTTTGCTGCTGAGCTGAACCTTGTGGCGGCGCAGCTTAACGAGCGGCTCGCGCTCGTCCAGGTCTATCAGGCGCTTGGCGGCGGCTGGCAACAGTAAAGTCAAACTTTGGGATCTGAATTGGTCAGCCGATGTGTTCTGTCCGCAGCTTCGGCTCCGTGTTTTGCACGGTCACCTTGAAATTCAAGCGTCCAATCACCCGGCCGCTTGGCGTTTCCACGTCAACTCGCCAAACTCCAGCAGTGATGCCTGGTTCTTGGGAAAACGTCCGGTAACCGCCATCCCTCCCTCCTACAACAGAAAGAGGAACGCGGCCGCGTGTGATCCACTCGCCCTTCGCCCGGTCATAGTACTGCCATTCGTGAACGATCTTTGTGGACAGTGCGGTCGGAGAAAAAACCGCGGTATAGACTGAAAGAGACTCGCCCGGCATGATGTGGACGGTCTGGGTGATCGCAAAAAAACGGGCCAGAAAATCAATGGAAGCCAGTCCCGTTGGCGTCCGATATTCAGAGGTTACCGTGTAGTTGCCGGGGCCATTGGCGACCAGCGAGTGGTAGACGCCAGCTTCCTTGAGGGACAAGGGAAGCGGCGGGATGAGGTCCAGGAAGTAAAGTCCGTTCACGACCACAAGAATGCCCGCCAAGGTTCCCAAGACAGCCCAGCCGCGCCGCCCCGCAAAGCGCCTCCGGGAGAAGACCGCAAGAATCATGAGGATAATCGTGATCGCCGCCACGCTGGCGGCGCCGCTCAGCAGGAACACTCGCGTGCCGATCCGGTGAAGGAGGATGGGGAGGAAGTAAATGGCAAAGGAGTAGAAGGCGAGGAATAAGAGCGCCATCTGGAAGGAAAGGCGTGCGTAGCGGCGCTTGAAGGATTCGTTCGCGATAAACGCCAGAGCAAGGATTAAGAGGAAAGGCCAGCTTGCAGCGATCGTGCCGCTCCGGAAGTAGAAGATGAGGTAAACGGAGAGGAGCCCGCCAAAAAAGAACTGCAAGATGTTGAGGAGCCAGAAGTGCAGTCTCTGCGGGTCAGCTTCCGGCCGCATCCCGTTTTCGCCCGTGGAATCATCCAGCAGGTTAATCCAGACCACGCAGAGGGTCACAATCGCCAGATGCGCGGCAACCCAGAAATTGTCCCAAAAAACATCAACGCGCTGCAGGGTGAGGGCGTCAAAAACAAAACCGCCGATCAGTGAGAAGGAAGAAATCGGCCTCTCAAGATATGCGTACAAACTCCGCGCGCGCGCCAAGACCGAGATATTCCCCATGGGCATACGAAGAACAACGGTGAAACATTAATTGTAAAAGAGAAGCAAGAAATTGTTAACGCCGATGTTGAACTCAGTTACAGGACGAGCCCAAAGGGAATCTGCGGAGATTCTTTCAGAGGATAAATTACGCCGCCGACTTGCCGACCCTGCCTACCGCAAGCGCTTACGAGGATGCGCCTAAGTCGTTCAAGAAGGCTCGCAGGGTTTTACGGAATGAACTGTGCGAATCCGTAAGCCAGTCGGTATTCCATTGGTATGACCGAGCCCACGACGATTCCTGGAGCCATGCCTGCTGAAGTCTTGGCCAGCACAGAGCCCTGATTTTAGGCGTTTTCCCAAATCCCAGCGAGGGACTTTCAGGCAGCGGCTGGCCGAAAGGGTAGCTGTCCTGTAAATACTGGATGGCATAGTCCCAGCAGGCTCGCGCCATACGTTCTTGGGAGCCATCCTCGCTCCCTCCGGCCTTTAATTTTGCGCCTACAACGATTGGAAGCGGGTTGGGGCGAAGGCGCATGACCGGACGGACCGATTCGTAAACGAAAAGTCCTGCCAAAACCAGAAGAACGAACAGCCACCCCCTTCCACGGCTCCTGCGGGGTTCCTTCGGCGGAGCGACCCCGTACAAATCGTTAATGGGTGAATATGGCCTGCTCATAGACTCATCTGTTTCCGTCCAACTCGTTTAAGGACCGGCCCCGGCGCGAGTCGGGCGAGATTGAGCTTTTCGCCAGAAGGACTCCCTACCCTTTCACATTGGAGAAAGTGGGCGACAAGCTACAGACTGAATTTCCAGGTGACTCCAAGCCCTACTTTCACATGGCAGCCTGGACTGTTCATTGGATTCCGAAACGCCCGATGGATGCTGAATGAAACCCGAGGAAATCGCTAGCGAACACGCGCCCTCGTTGTGCGACAAGGCTTGGAGCTGGCTTGATTCTAGGGCCGCGTGCCTGAACGCCCGCTCCCACGGTCACCCGCCGCTTTTCCTATGCGTCTGGCTTCAAGGGCAGGGTGGCACCGAGCTTCGTCTGAACCCACACTTCCTGGCGAAGCTGGTGTTGTACCGTCCCCTTGACTCGGATCGCCCTCCCCACGGCAATTCCACAATCTCGATCGCAAGATCCTCGGAATACTTTTCCCCGGTCCAAAAACTCTCTTTTCGCCTTGCTGGCGGATTCCCCAAGCCCAGCCTGGATCAACTTCCGGCCGCGCTGACCCCAATCTCACCCCGGAGGAGCTGTGCAGACCGTTTCAGGCGATCCTGCAAATCGTTCACGCTCACGCTGATGGCCCGGCGTTGTTCATCGACTGCGGACTCGGTGCACTCGGCAAGCTCGCGCCGGTAAGATTCCAGAGAAAGTTTGAACGAGGATTCGATGCCGGAAGTGGTTCTCACGGCCTCTTCCTTCAAAAGCGAAGTGGACGCTTCAACTTTCTCAGACACCTCCTGCATGACTCGCTCAGACATGCCTTTGATTTCGGCCGTTACGCTGGCGGAACCCTCCCGAATCTTCTCCAAGGCGGCGGCGTACTGAGCCTCGAACGTTTCCCGAAGTTGCGTGTCATGCCGGGAAGCGGCCTGTTTGCGAACGTCTTGCATCATCTTGTTGATTTCGTCGTGCTGGGAGGAGGCAGTCTGCTGGATTGTCTTCTGCACTGCTTCCACGGCCTCCTGGCGCATCTTGGAGAGTTTCTCCTCGGACAGGCTCTTTTCAAAAGTCTCTCGCGCCATGCTGGCAAGTTTCGCCTGGAACTCGACGGCTTGTGCCTGCAATCCCTGATGGGATGCCACCATCATTTCCGCCAAGTCGCGCCGGAAGCGCTCGATGCTCGCGTCCACACATTCTCCCATGGTGCTCTGCAAGTTTTGGGTTGCCTCTTCCCCCGCTAGGTTCAGGCGCTCCATAAAGGACTTCATGGCGGAATCAAGATTTTGTTGGCACTCTTGCTGCGTGGTTTGAACCAGGGAGTTCATCTGGCCTTTGAAACTTGCTTCCATCCCTTGGAGCAGGTCCTGAGAAAATCGCTCCTGTTCTGTCAGGACGTCCTGGAACCGCTGGCGGGAGGACTCGACAAACTGCGCAGTTGCTTGCTCAGCATGAGGCTCCAGCAGTTTTCCGATTTGCGCGGGGATGGGAGTTTGCGTTCCTTTGCAGGTCAGCCAGACCCAACGGGCAAACTCATCCGTGCGGGCCTGGACCAAGTCGAGGACGCGAGTCTGGGTTTCGTGGGCGACTTCGGCGTCACTGACGGTCTCTTCCGATTCCAGCCGGGTCCGCAGTTTTTCCCGGAACTCCCCAACCACATGGTCGATATGAGTTCCCACGTCATTCTGGATGGTTTCCAAGGCGGCGCGGCTCTGCTCCTGGGTGCGCTTCGTGATCTCCGCAGCGGTCGCCGAGGAAAAAGTCTCCAGATCGTTCCGGATGCGGCTTTTTATGGTTTTAAAATCCAGTTGAGGCGAGGGCGGAGCAGGATTTTTAGGGTCGGCAGCTAACCCGGGAATTTCGACGCCCAGGAGGCTCGTAACTGACCGGAGCAACTCCTGCATCGACTGTTGCATTTGGTCAATGTCCGCCTGCCACGGGCGTTGGTCTCCTTGGACTTCAGCCGGGCGCTCCCGCTTATCGCCGTTGGGTCTATCGCCCTTGCGAATCGCCCGGAGTTCTTGCGCAAGTGAAATGGGTCCCTTCATGTTCCTATGTTGCCGCTGGGCACGAACTCTTGCTGCGCTTGCATCTGGCGCAGAATTTGATCATGACGATGCCGAAAACAACCCAGCGCGCCCCTTCTTCTGATTTTTATACATTGCTAGTTCGTTCGTATCAGCCGAATCGGGATCGCCGACCCTCCCGCAGCAA
>JBJKQF010000123.1:0-10206 GCA_046705545.1 Terriglobia bacterium | reverse complement strand
ACGGCGCAGGGCCTCTGGTGGGGGCCCTGAGAGAAAATATCCTGCCCAAGGAGGGCGAAATGAAAAGGCTGCAAGGTAAGGTTGCGCTCGTGACGGGTGGAAACAGCGGCATTGGTCTGGCGACGGCCATACGGTTTCAGGAAGAAGGGGCGCGAGTTGCGATTGCGGGGCGAAGCAGGAAAACTCTGGATGAAGCGGTCAAGACTATTGGAAACGGTGTTTTGGCGGTGCAGACAGACGTTTCAAAACTTGAGGATGTGGACAAGCTCTACGGGGAAGTTTCCGGCAAGCTGGGCAAGATCGATGTTTTGTTTGTGAATGCGGGAATAGCCAAGTTTGCTCCATTGGCCGAAACTTCAGAAACCCTTTACGATGAGCAGTTCAACATCAACATCAAAGGCGCCTACTTCACCATCCAGAAGGCGCTGCCTTTCCTGAACGATGGCGCCGCGGTCATCTTGAATACGAGTGTGGCTGACAGCACGGGCCAGGCCGGGACCAGCGCGTATTCTGCCACCAAGGCTGCGATGCGCTCTTTGGCAAGGACGGCGGCGGCAGAGCTTGCGGGGAGGGGAATTCGCGTGAACACGGTTGCTCCAGGACCGATTGAGACGCCGATTTTTGACCGAATCGGAATGCCGAAAGAGAGCTTCGACGACTGGGCAAAGCAAGTGGCTGCAAAGGTCCCCTTAAAGCGATTTGGCCAGCCTGAGGAAGTGGCGGGGGCGGTGGCGTTCCTGGCATCTCAAGACGCTTCCTACATCACGGGCGTTGAAATCAATGTGGACGGAGGATTGGGGCAGATTTAATGTGCCTGCCCCAGCCTTCGCTCGGTCCGGCTGGGGTTGTTCCAAGCCGCCTCAGGCGCAGTTGCGTGCAGCATCCCTAGTCAGGTATCTTCAGCGTGGGCCTTTGTGTTCGATCTAACTGCAAAGGCCGGCAGGGAAAGGGATCTGCTTGAAGACGCTGCACGTGGATCTTGGAGATGACTGGCGGGGCGGCCAGAACCAGGCGCTCCATCTAATGCGTGGGCTGCGGTCCGGTGGCCACACTGCGGAGTTGGTGGGTCTGCAAGATTCACCTCTCTCGACGCGCGCGCGCGCGGAGGGGATCACCGTTCATAGCGTCATGAGATTCTCGCCGCAGCTTCTGGCGGCTTTGCCCCTGAAGAGGCTGACCAAGCAAGGGCGGTTCGATGTCCTGCACATCCATGATGCGCACGGCGTGACCCCCGCCTGGCTGGCGGGGGTTCACAAAAGGATCCGAGTCATTGCCTCGCGGCGCGTCATCTACCCTATCCCGCAAAATGCGCTGGCGCTCGCTCGGTACCGCGCTGTGGACCGCGTTGTAGCGGTTTCGCGATTCGTTAGAAATATCCTGCTGGATTCGGGGTTAAGGGAAGAGCAGATTGAGGTGATTCCTGACGGTGTTGAACTGCCGTCCCGGACGAGCGTCGGAGACCGCCTGCAGGCTCGCCGGCGGTGGGGAATTCCGGATGCGAGCGATGGGCCGCTGCTCGGCTACGTTGGCTATTTTCTGCCGGAGAAGGGCCACGAGGCAATCATTCGGGCTCTGCCGCTGGTGCAGGAGCGGTACCCGGGCTGCCGCCTTCTGTTGCCGGGTGAGGGGCCTTGCCGTAAACACCTGGAGCAACTGGCTGTCGAATTGGGAGTACAATCCGCCGTGCTGTTTCCGGGCTTTGTCCAGGAGGTCGAGCAGATCTACCAGGCCCTCGACGTTTTTGTCTTTGCCTCGCAGTCGGAGGGGCTGGGCAGTTCGCTGCTATCGGCGATGTCTTATGGTTTGCCGGGGGTGGCTTTGGGGCAGTGCGCCGTTCCGGAAATTATCCAGAGCGGAACCCATGGCCTGCAGATTCCCTCTGCGGAGCCTGGTATCATTGCTGCTGCAGTTCTTCGCCTGCTCGACGACCCTGAGCTTGCTGCAAGGATAGGTGCTGCTGCCCAGGAAAGGATCAAGCAGAAATACAGCGTTGAGAGCTTAGTGCACAGAACCCTTTCGCTTTACAAGAGAGTCGCGTCCGGGACGGAGCGTTCCGCCTGAGTTGGGCGGTTCGCTACGCTCGCTGACAACAGTCGGCTCTACACTTAAAGTAATACATGACGTTTAGGTTTTTCACTCTTACCCCTCAATCGGGTGCCGCCTCGTGCGCCCAGGTTCCCAAGGAAGCTTTGCCTTCCCATGGCCCGTCTTCTACTCTTCGAATCCTGACTCCCACCTATTACATCCGCAAGCATCAGGCAGACTGAAGCTGAGAAGTGCAATTCGGGCAGCGCGTCGCCTTCAGCGAAATGGTGGAGACGCAAAAGGGGCATTCCTTGGTTGTGGGTGCGGCGGGGGCAGGGGCCGGTTTCCGCAGCCGATTGACCTGCCGAACCAGCAGAAACACCGCAAAAGCCACGATCAGGAATTCAAACACGGAATTCAGAAACGCGCCGTAGGCGATGACGGCTGCCCCGGCCTTCTTGGCTTCTGCCAAGGTGGCGTAGTGGGTTCCAGAGAGGTTGATGAAGAAACTGGAAAAATCGACATGCCCGAGCAGCATTCCGATGGGGGGCATGATGATCTCCGACACCAGTCCCGCAACAACCTTCCCAAATGCCGCGCCCAAGATGATCCCGACGGCCATGTCGAGTGCGCTGCCGTGGACCGCAAACTCTTTGAATTCTTTCAGCATGCTGGCTTCTCCTTTTGTCAAATGGCAAACCCGGAACAGATTGATCGGATGGCGCGTAGTTTGAACGATGCTGGATGCCTCGTCAAGGGTAATTGACGGAGACTCTGCATGGGATGCGAGGAAGCTGGCAGGGGAAAGCATGAGACTAGGGCAGCGCATATCCTCAACGCTGCCGGTCCCCAAGAGAGATGCCGGTCCGGTACTCGCTTATGGGTGGCTCAAGCGGTAGGCTGCCTGTTTCACAAAAAAGCTTTAGATTTGGCTAGGAGAGAGCTGGGATGCAGTTACGATCGGTCGGATTCCTGGGAAGGGTCGTCGTTCCCTTGGCCTTCTGCTGTTGCGGGCTCGTCAACAGCGGGGTAGCGATAGAAAACGATGCCCAGAAAACAGCCGAGGGCGCCGGCGACCAGCAGGAAAAAGACAATGGAAACGACAATTCCGAAGGGCGTGCCGTGCACCGATTGTGCTCCGGCCAGCTTGCCTGCCCCAAAGGCCACTGCGCCTGCCACAAGCGCCAGAAGCGCAAAAATTGGGACGCTCAGCCTTCCTCGCCATGCTGCGGCGGGCAAAACAACAATGAGAACCAGGCAAGCCAACGCCAGGGGAATCACGATCCCGGTTTTTAAGGCTACCAGAGCCCCCAGTGACAGGGCTGAATAGGAGATTGGGTCCATGGGCGCAACAGCGGCCGGAATGAAAGCATCATTCGCCGCGGCACGTTATCTTAAGCGGGACGCGACAGGAAGTCAATTTCAATTCCCCTGGACAATCTGCGCGCCCACGCCGGAATACGATAAACACGGCGCAATTCATCCAGAAGACTGTCGCCCGGGTTCTCCGTCGCTGGAGAATTCCCCACAATCTGAAGTCCCGCCTCTGCCGGCCGGCCGCTGCCACACGGGTGCGCCCAAACCACCCGGCACCGTGCATAAGGCTTGCTCACGCCCTGCAGGAACACCTCCACGTTCTGTCTGGGAACTAGCGAATGGCGCGTTTGAACCTTTAGCCCTCCCTTGGAGAGATCGAGACTGCTTGCAAGCGTACCAGCTCTTAGGTCGCCGGACCGGACAACAATTTCCAGAGGAAGCGTGGAATGGGAACGCTCATGCTGCCTGAGCATGTACACGGTGCACTCCTTTCCAAACCTTGGTTGCCCCCTCTTTAACTGAGTGATCGGCCGTCCACGGCGATCCTTGAGAGGAAAGGCCGGCCGCCAGGAGGCTCTCGTGTGGTGGGAGCAATGCCGCGACGGGGAAGGGAAGCATGCTCTGTGGCAGCGGCCACCATCCGCGCCGTTTCTGCTAGCGGGCATGGTTTTCAATGGCAAGTCGGAGCCGGAATACGTTATCCACACTCACGTCTGATAATATTTGGATGGGGCGTCGGTGGTTAACATAATATAATTTGCACAGTATCCTCCGTTTTATCCACAGCTTGTGATTCTCAGATACTTCCACTGAACTAGAACTTCGCTTGCCCTGTGGTGTTGGATTGTCGCCGTCCTGGGTTCATCAGGAACGTGGCGAGTACTCCTTCCGCTTTCTGAGGAAGGAGTGTTTACCTCTCGCAATGGTGCATGATGGGAATTGTTCTTGGGATCGTTTGTGGCTTATGCTAATTTAATACGTTTGTCGGCGCGCCGACATTGCGGCCCCAAATGCCTCTCGTTGAAACCGAAGCCATCGTCCTACGAACGCATCGCTTGGGGGAAGCCGACAAAATAGTTTCGCTGTTGACGCGGCAGATCGGCAGGCTGCGCGCGGTCGCCAAGGGTGCGATGAGCCTTCGGGGCCGCTTCGGTTCGGCTCTAGAGCCGCTCAGCTATATTCGGCTTTGGGTTTATGACCGTGAGAGCCGCGACCTGCAGCGGGTCAATTCGGCTGAGGTGTTGGAGTCCTTCTTTGAGATGCAGAAGGATTATCGCATCCAGGTTGCGGCGCAATATCTGGCGGAAGTGACCGACCGTTTTTTGCCGGAGCGCGAGGTGAACGAGCGGGCGTTCCGGCTGCTGTTGGCGGTGCTGCGCGGAATCAAGCGGTTTGGTGAGGTCAACCGGCCGCTCTTATTTTTTGACTACTGGCTCCTCCGGCTGAGCGGTTTTCTGCCCGATCTGGGCCGTTGCATGAGCTGCCGTCGCGCTTTCGGGATCGAAACGGGTTTCTACGACCCGAGTAGTGGTGCGTTGCTCTGCAGGAATTGCCGGCCCGGCGGTGGGACGGAGAAAGTTTCGGCTCAGGCTCTGGCACTGGTGGGCGATTTCCGCTCCACGCGCCTGGAGCAGTGGCTTGAGGAGAAGAAACCGGCCCCGGGCGGGCGGGAGCTGCGGCGTTTACTGGAGCAGGTGATTGAGTCGCATCTGGAAAGGAAGTTGGCGACTCGTCCCTTGCTGGCGGATGAAGCTTAGCCTGACCGGCAACTACAGGCCGGGAGGCGGATGGAAAAGGCGTGATGCATTTTCAGGACATGTTGAGCAAGCTGAGCGGCTTCTGGGCAAGGCAGCAGGCCGTGGTGGCGCTGCCGTATGACCTGGAGGTTGGCGCGGGGACCATGTGCCCGGAGACGTTCTTCCGAGTGCTGGGCCCGGAACCCTGGAAGGTGGTTTACGCCCAGCCGTCCCGGCGCCCTGCCGATGGCCGTTACGGCGAGAACCCCAACCGGCTGCTTAAGCACACACAACTTCAAGTAATACTTAAACCTCCGCCACCTAATATTCAGGACATTTACCTTGAGAGCCTGCATGATATCGGAATCGATTTCCGCCACCATGATATCCGCTTTGAAGAAGACAATTGGGAGGCTCCCACGCTGGGCGCCTGGGGCGTCGGCTGGCAGGTGATGCTGGACGGCTTGGAGATCACCCAGTTCACCTATTTCCAGCAATCGGGCGGGGTGGATCTCGACCCGATCTCAGTGGAGTTGACCTATGGTCTCGAGAGGATCGCGGCCTTCCTTCAAAATGTTAATAACGTTTATGAGGTTAAGTGGAATAAGCATCTGACCTATGGCGACTTAAGGCACACGGAGGAGCTGGAGCTTTCTCTCTACGACTTTGAGTTCGCTTCGCCCGAGGAGACGCGTCTGCTCTTTGAGACGTACGAGAAGGAGGCAGCGCGGCTCTTAGACTATTACTTTAATCAGGGACGCCCGCGCCGCTTTCCCTTGCGCAAGGTTTACGAGTTCTGCCTGAAGTGCTCCCACCTTTTCAATATTCTCGACGCCCGGGGCGCCATCAGCGTGACGGAGCGCGTGGCGCTGATTGCGCGCATCCGAAGGATCGCCACCGGTGTCGCGCAGGTTTACCTTGAGCAGTCCGCCCCGGTCTCGGAGGTAGCGCCCGCGTGAAGGTATTGGGAACACCCCGTTGTGAGCCGCTTTTGCTGGAGGTGGGAGTGGAGGAGATTCCCGCCCGTTTCCTGAGCGGAGCAGAGCAAAGCCTCGGCGAACGCTTGGGCGAGGCCTTGCAAAAGCTGCGCCTACTGCCGCAAAGCACCCCGGTTGTCAAAACCTTCTCCACACCACGACGGTTGGTGGCCTGGGTTCCAGAGGTCTTGTTCCGGCAGCACGACGAAATTGAAGAGATTATGGGGCCGCCCATCAAGGTGGCCTTCGACGACCAAGGAAAGCCCACCCGCGCCGCGGAGAGCTTTGCCCAGAAAACCGGACTCGCCGTCGGACGGCTGGTGCGCGTCGAGACGCCCAAAGGACTCTATCTTGCCGCCCGCAAACCGGTGCGCGGCAGGATTGCTCGGGATCTCCTGGCGGAGGCGCTGCCGGATGTGATTCTTGGCATCAGCTTCCCCAAGAGCATGTATTGGACCGCCAAGAATGGTCCCCGGTTCATTCGGCCGATCCGCTGGCTGCTCGCGATCGAAGGCGAGGGAACTAAAGCTCGAGTGATCCCGTTTGAGATTGCGGGCGTGAAGTCCGGCAACCACACCTACGGGCATCGGGTGTCGGGCTCGTCTAGAATCCGAGTGCGGGGCATTGAAGAATACGTGCAGAAGCTTCGGGAGCACGAAGTTGAACCTGACCCGCTGAAGCGGCGAGAGCGGGTGCAGGGCGACCTTAAAGCATTACTTGAGGTTGAGGCTCTGCAAGTCCTGCCCGACCCGGGCTTGGTGGATTGGGTGGTGAATTCCACTGAATGGCCGCGCGGCCTGATGGGCGGCTTCGCCCGGCGCTTCCTGGCGCTGCCGCGGGAAATTCTGGTCACCGTGATGCGCGACCATCAGAAGTACTTTGCCGTGGAAGATCGTCACGGGAACCTGCAACCAAAGTTTGCGGCCTTGATGAATGTCGAGAGCGATTCCCGTGGCCTGATCCGTCAGGGGCACGAGCGAGTCCTGACCGCCCGCTTTTCCGACGCCGAGTTCTTCTGGAATGCTGACCAGAAGCGGCCGCTGGCGGAGCGTGTCCAGATGTTGGAGCGCGTCACCTACCAGGCGAAGCTCGGTAGCTACGCGGACAAGGTCCGGCGCATGGAAGCGGTGGCGGGAGAAATCTGCTCTCAGCTCGAACGGCAGGGCAAGCTGGATGCCGCCGCGCGCGACCACGTGCTGCGCGCCGTGAGCCTCTGCAAGTGTGACCTGACCACCCAGATGGTCGGCGAGTTTCCGGAGCTGCAGGGCGTGGTAGGAGGGCTCTACGCGAAGGCTCAGGGAGAGCCCCAGGAAGTTTGCGAGGCCATCTACGATCACTACAAGCCGCTGAACATGGAAGACTCCTGCCCGCGCAGCGTGGTGGGCGGCGTGGTTTCACTCGCCGATAAGCTTGACAGCGTGGTGGCAGGGTTTGCCGCCGGACTCGAACCCACCGGCTCAAGCGATCCCTTCGGTTTGCGCCGGGCAGGGAACGGGATCATCAAGCTCGTGGTGGAATCTCTGAAGGAGATCGATCTGCTGGCCTTGCTGGAATCTGTGATTGCAAAGGACCTGGGCTTGCCCTCCGCCGAAGATTGGCTGGAGCGCCTTGCGGAATTCCTGCGCGAGCGTACGGAGTTTTATCTGCAATCGGTGGCGGGGCTTCGCTATGACACTGTGCGCGCCGTGGTGCGCGGGCATCAAGACGCCCCCTCAAAAGCCCTGGAGCGGGGCAGGGCGCTTGAACAAGTTCGCGACACGGAAGATTTCCAAGCCCTGGCGGCGGCGGCCAAACGCACCCGGAATATTTTGGACAAGTCGGCCAAAGACGAGGATTTTGCGGTGGAAAGCCTGCAAGTGGACGCAGGGCTTTTCCGGGCCGCGGAGGAAGGCGGTCTTTACCAGGCTTACCTTTCGGCGCGCCAAGCCGTGGAGGGCTTTGAGGCTAAGGCCGACTATGCCGGGGCCTTCCGCCGGCTGGCCGAGCTGCGCCCCAGCGTCGACCACTTCTTTGACAAGGTCCTGGTGATGGACCCTGACCCGGCTGTGCGCTCCAACCGGCTGCGCTTGCTGGCGGAGCTGAGGACGGAGGTTTTCTCCCGCTTCGCCGACCTCTCGCAAATTGAAAGTACAGCTTTAACTTCTGTCGGCGCGCCGACATCCGACCCGGAGGCCCGCCAGAAGTAAGTCGAACCCGGCGGCCTAAAGCCGCCTCCACGGAAGCCGAGCCAGAAAGACCCGGCCACTCCAGAAGATTTCGCGGCCCTAGGAGGCCGCTCATTGCTACCAACCACAAGGAGACTACCCAATATGGAAAAATTCGTATATTTCTTCGGCGGCGGCAAAGCCGACGGCCACGGAACTATGAAAGGTGTTCTGGGCGGAAAGGGCGCGGGCCTCGCGGAGATGACCAACGCGGGTCTGCCCGTTCCTCCGGGATTTACCATCGCCACTTCAGCTTGTCTGGGATACTTTGAGAACAAGAATCGGCTTCCGGAAGCGGTTGCCTCACAGGTGGAAGAAGCGCTCGGGAACCTGGAAGGGTTGTTGGGCCAAAAACTCGGCGACTCGCAGGATCCCCTGCTGGTCTCGGTTCGTTCCGGCGCCAAATTCTCCATGCCTGGAATGATGGATACCATCCTCAACCTGGGGATGAACGACCAAGTGGTGGAGGCCGTGGCCCGCAAGACCGGCAATGCCCGCTTCGCCTATGACAGCTTCCGGCGCTTCATCCAGATGTTCGGCAACGTAGTGCTGGAAATCTCCAAGGATGAATTCGAGCACGTTCTGGACGCCCAGAAGAAGAAGCGGCGCACCAAGCTCGATACTGACCTGACCGCGGACGACTTCAAGCAGGTGATCGAAGGCTACAAGAAGGTCATTTACAAAGCTACGAAGAAAGCTTTCCCCCAGGAGCCGCGCACCCAGCTTACGATGGCGATTGAAGCGGTCTTCCGCTCTTGGAACAATCCGCGCGCCAAGATTTACCGGCGTATGAACAAGATTCCCGATGATCTGGGAACTGCCGTCAACGTGCAGACGATGGTCTTCGGCAACATGGGCGAGACGTCCGGAACGGGCGTGGGCTTTACGCGCGATCCTGGAACGGGCGAAAAGCAGTTCTACGGCGAGTTCCTCATGAATGCGCAGGGCGAAGATGTGGTAGCGGGCATCCGAACCCCCGTGCCTATCACGGAGTTGCAGAAGATCATGCCGGAGGTTTTTGACCAGTTGCGCGCGATCACTTCGCGCTTGGAGCATCACTACAAGGACGTCCAGGACTTCGAGTTCACCATCCAGGAAGGCACGCTTTACATGCTCCAAACCCGCACCGGCAAGCGGACGGGCAAGGCGGCGGTGAAGATTGCAGTCGATTTAGTGAATGAGAAGATCATCACCAGCGAGGAAGCGTTGCTGCGTGTGGAGCCCGAGCAGTTGAATCAGCTACTTCATCCAATACTTAATGAGTCAAAGCCTTTGAAAGTGATTGCAAAAGGCTTACCGGCTTCACCAGGAGCTGCGGTCGGCAGAGTTGTCTTTACGGCTGAAGAGGCTGTCGAGCAAGGGAAGAGTGGCCCTGTCATCCTGGTGCGCGCGGAAACAGCTCCCGACGATATCCACGGCATGGAAGTGGCGGCCGGCATCCTGACCTCGCGCGGAGGCATGACCTCGCACGCCGCGGTGGTAACACGGGGGATGGGTAAGTGCTGCGTGGCCGGCTGCAGCGAAGCCGACGTAAACGTCCAGAAGAAGGTCCTGCGAATCGGCTCGAATACTATTAAGGAAGGCGACTGGCTTTCGCTGGACGGCTCGACCGGACGCGTGATCCTGGGCAAGGCGGAAACCAGCCTGCCCGATCCTTCGAGCGGTGACTTTGCCGCCTTCATGAAGTGGGCGGACAAGGCACGCAAGCTGGGTGTTCGCGCCAACGCTGACATTCCTCGCGACGCTTCCGTGGCGCGGAAATTCGGCGCCGAGGGCATCGGCCTCTGCCGCACTGAGCACATGTTCTTTGCTGAAGACCGTCTGCCGCACGTGCAGCGGATGTTCATGGCCTGCAAGGATACGGCGGACGAAAAGGAAGAGGCCCGCAACCGCAAGGAGCGCCGCGCGGCGCTGGCCAAGTTGCTGCCCATGCAGCGCAAGGACTTC
>JBJKQF010000122.1:0-4011 GCA_046705545.1 Terriglobia bacterium | reverse complement strand
TGGCGTTCTCGCCCGGGCGGAGGTCTTCCGAAACATCGTAGGTGGAGTAGAGAACCCGCTTGGGATAAGTCGTCCAGGCGGGGTCGAGAACGCGGTGGCCGACCTTGTGGCCGTTGAGGTGAACCTCGTAGTATCCGAGCGCCGTGACGTACAACCGCGCTCGAACCACCCGGCCGGGAATCCGGAACCCCTTGCGCAGCTCGTTGCCGGTGATCCACTGACCTTTCCAATCCTTTCTCGAGAGCAGCCCCATTCCAAAGGTTGCCGACGCGCTGTAGGGACTCACGCGCTGTTCCTTATCCCAGGTGCGAACCTTCCAGAAATAGGTGTGGCCGCTGGAGAGCGGCTTGCCGTGATAAACCACCTGAATCGAATCTCCTGATGTCACGCGCGAGCTGTCCCATACGTCCCCTTGATCATGCTTCAGCAGACCGAGGCTGCTGGAAACCAGCACTTGGTACGCCGTCTGATCTTCTGCTCTCTGAGTGTGCTCCAGCACCCAGCTGAAGCGCGGCGCCTGCGTGTCAATTCCCAAGGGATTTGATAGGTACTCGCAGCGGAGATGGATGGGCGCCAAGGGCCCTTGCGCGCCCGCTCCCAGCAGCGGCACGCATAGGAGGAGAAGTGAAACCATCCACGTCACCCGGCGGGCCAGAATCTTTACGGTCAAAGCACACCTCCTGCCAAACAGAATCTCATCGGGAAGCAAAATTGTGGCAACGGACTATAGCGCCATAAGTCACACTGTGTTGTAAAGAACAATTCGGCGGCGGGTCGTTGTATAATTTGTGACCGCACCCAGGAACCTGCAACCCTGGCCTCAACACCGCGGAACAACTTCCCAGGCTGGCCGTCCCAAGGCTGCCCTGCGTCTTTCCAGGAGATCGAATCATGTTACGTCGCTCGATTGCTTTTGGCGCGCTTCTTGCGCTCATTCTGTGCAGTGGTTTCTCTCTACTTTGGGCCGGAGAGAAGCCTGTCGAGGTCAAGGTCCAATGGAGCAAAGTCATCCGGGTTTCCAAGACAGAGCCCACGCTGCTGGTGGGCGCGGCGCCCCCCCTATGGCGCACTTCTCCCATCCACGACCGCATCATGGCGGCCATCAAGAACATTGGCGCCGATGATGTTCGCTATGCGGTGGGGCAGCCCTATCCGCACATCGGCGTGGCGGAGCTGAAGCCGCCCACGGCTACCCAAACCTTCTGGGATTTTTCCCACGTCGATTCCATCACGGAAGACGTGATGAAGGCCATCAACGGCCACTCCGTGGTGATGGTCTTCTGCGTGATTCCGCAATGGATGTTCAAGACGCCCAAGCCCGTCCCCGTCCCCGCAGAGGTAACCAAGAAGTTCTGGGGATACGAGCAAGGCACCGACTTGCGCGATCCGAGCGGCAAGGAAGTGGCAGGTTATATGGCGCGAGTGGTGAGCTGGTACACCAAAGGCGGTTTTACGGACGAACTGGGCAAGTGGCACGCCTCCGGGCATCATTACAAGATCAATTACTGGGAAGTGCTCAACGAGCCCGACACCGAGCGCGGATTCACGCCGCAGCAATACACCAGAATCTACGACTCCGTGGTGGAGGCGATCCACAAGGTTTCACCCGAGACCAAGTTCGTGGGAATGTCCGACTCCTACCCTCCTGGGCATCCGGGTTTCTATCGCTACTTCCTGAACCCCAAGAACCACGAGCCGGGGATTCCCCTAGACATGAACTCCTACCACTTCTACGCCGTACCCAACGCAGACGAGCCGCCCGAAGCTCACCAGTTCACCTTCTTCAATCAAGCGGACCGCTTTCTGGAAATCGTCGGCTACATTGAAACGCTGCGCAAGATGCTTTCCCCCCACACCGGCACGATGGTGAACGAAATCGGCACCATGCTTCCGGAGGACTGGGGACAGACCAAGCCCGGCTACCACTTCACACCCATCCGCCCCGCCTACTGGAACCTTTCGGCGGCGATTTATGCTTACGTTTATGCCGGCTTGGCGCGCATGGGAATCGACGCGGCGGGCGAGTCAGGCATCCCCTGTGAGCCCGGCATGTGGCCGAGCATCGCCATGCTCAGTTGGAAAACCGGCCTGCCCAACGCACGATACTGGGTACTGAAAATGATTCATGACAATTTTGCGCCCGGCGACAAGATCGTGGACGCCTCCACGGACTCCGGGTATGTGATGGCCCAGGCCTATGACACCGCGAAGGGAGAACGGAAGCTTCTGCTGGTCAACAAGCGATCGCGGCCTTTTGAGATCCAACTTCCGGACGCGCCCGGCGCCAAAGTGGAATTCATCGATGAAGCCACGGGGAGCAATCCCCCCGCTACTATGCAGGTTCAAGGTGCGGATTTCACGTTGGGCAAGTTCGGAGTAGCCGTGGTAACTCTGGCAAAGTAAACGAGAAAAAAAAGCCAGCGCGCGCTTCAGATAAGATCGGAACGCGCGCCGGCCTGTTTTTGGAACACCTGAGAGCGAACTAGAAGCTGTTAACCTCCTTAACCGCAGCCGCCGCGGCGCCGTCCTCAACTTTGAAATGAGTCTTCACGCCGTGCAGTTCATTCCCCACCAGATAAATCCCCTCGCTCTTGGCGCCTTTGACGTCGGCAAAGAGCTCGGTGCCGGGGTTGGGGAAAGAGTTCAGGATGGTAGCATTGGCCACGTTGTCAAAGACCAACGCGGGAACGTTCGTGCCGGGCTTGGCGGGGCCGCCGGCAAAGCCTTCCAAGTGCAGGCCGTCCACATCCTGGAAGGTCATGGCGCTGCGCCACGGGGCGAAGCTGGGCTTCTCCCAGTAGACCTCGACGTCCTTAACCTTCAGGTTGCGGGCGTAGCGGAACTTCATGGCGTCCACCGTCTCGTCGTAACCCGGCATGCCGTTGTGGGCAACGAAGAGCTTGATATTCTCCAGGCTGACGTTCTTCAGCCAGCTCTCCGGATGCCCCGTGATCAGGCAAGTTCCCTCCCCGTGGGCAATGATGTTGCGGATGATCACGTTGCGGATGACCCCGGCGGGGAGCGTCTTGGGTCCGGGCTTTTTGCCCTCGATTTCACCGGGCCGGCGGATGATGAAGTAGATTGGGTCGCCGTTGCCCCACCAAAACCACGGGAAGCGATTGGTATGGATCACAAGGTTGGAGATCACGACGTCCGCCACGTAGCCGCCGTTAAACACCATGAAGGCGATGCCACGGTTGGAGTTGGTGATCACGCAGTTGTCGATGGTGACGTTGCGCACCGAATTGAAGTTGCCGTCGCAGAACTTGATAGCGCTGGAAGACGAGGAGAGCCGGCAATTGGTGATGGTGATGTTCTCGCAGGAGCGCGCCGGGCCAAACTGCGGGGTGGAGTAGAACACGATCGCGTCGTCGCCGGTTTCGATCACACTGTTGGCGATGATCAGATCCTTACAGCCGTCGGGATCGATGCCGTCCGCCCATACGCCATACTTCTGGCTGGTGTGGACGTAGATGCCGTCGATCCGCACCCGCTCACAGCCCCAGAGGTTGATGCTCCAGCTCGGCGAGTTCAAAAAGCTCAGCCCGGTGATCACCAGGTCCTTGCAGCGGACGATCTGGATCAGGTGGGGATAAACTTTCCGGGTCTTGAGGTCCTTGGGGAAGGAGCGCATGAGGGGCACGCCCGCGGCCTCGGCGGCCAATTGGTTCGAGCGGATGTACCAATCGGTGAAGTCACTCTTGCGCCAGACGTATTGCGACTGGCCGTCCACGGTGCCGTGGCCCTCGATCACCACGTTCTCAATGTCCTCGCCATAGAAGAGCGCGGGCTTCGGGAAGTCGGCCTCTCTTTGAGAGGCGTAAAGGGTTGCGCCGGAGTCAACGTAAAACCGGACGTGGCTGCGCAGGTAGAGCGTGCCGGACGTGTACTCTCCAGGCGGCAGGTAAACTTTGCCGCCGCCCGCCTTGGCGCAGGCGTCGATAGCCTTCTGGATCGCCTGGGTGGCAATTTGCGACTTTTGGCCCGTGGCGCCGAAATCTCTAACGTTAA
>JBJKQF010000121.1:0-5741 GCA_046705545.1 Terriglobia bacterium | reverse complement strand
GAACCGACTACAGTTAGCGAAGCAGGAGCTAGAGAGGAAGAGGAAGGAAGATGCCGAGAAAACCCCGGTTTCGCTCTTATCTGTGACGCCTTCTGTGACGCCGAATCAGGTAGTGGCTTTAAATTATTGAAAGAATGGTAGGCCTGGAGGGATTCGAACCCCCGACCCACGGTTTAGGAAACCATTTCCCCACCGTCCTTCCTGTTCGGAACCGACTGTTTTCAGTCGGTTCCGATGTCTCTCGTTCGGGTCAAATCACCCAAGTCGGGCACGAGTATGCACCCCAAAATGCACCCCGGAATTCTCTTGTCTTCGATGACAATGCAAGTCAGGACCATTTTGAAGTATTTTCCGGCTGTCTTTCCCGTCTGGGTGCATATCGCCCCAAAGAATATGCACCTCGACTTGGTCCTTGTCCGAATATCGCCCGCGGCCTTCGACGTTCGGACGCAGGATTTTTCGATTTCACACACGCTTCCGGCACATCCCCAAGGATCCGTGTCTCAAAACACCGCCTCAAACAGTTGGAAGCCATCCAACTCATTCGCGAGCAGCGCGACACTGGCAAGCAGACCCTCGCTTTTCATGCGCGGCCGTTTGTGCTTTGTGGTATCCCACTACGTCCTTTTCCCAAAGATCAGCTTGCCTACAAGCGCCGGAACGGGAAATTCTTCCTACAGATCATCGGGCATCCCGACTTTGGCTTGCCTTTTGGTCAGGACCGCCTGATTCCCATCTGGGTTGCTACTCTTGCCTTGCGTAAAAAGAGCCGGACGATCCGTTTCCATAGTGCAGCCCAGATTTTGGATTTCTTCCGGCTTCCCAAGGATGGCCGCTACTACCGGCGCATGGCACAAGGCTTTCAACGTATCTTCGCAGCCACCATCTTTTTCGGCACGGAGGATCAGCCGACAGGGAATTGTCTGATCGACTGGGCAAGATTTCACTTCTTTGATCAGATTCATCTCTGGTTCACGAAAGGGAAAGGGTGTGGTTGCGATTCAACCTGCCAAGATCGGAACACTATCACTCTCAGCGAGGCTTTCTACAGCGAAATTGATCAGCACCGCCTCCCGATTGAGCGGGAGGTGGTCATCGCACTGGCCAACTCGCCAGGAGTCTTGGACTTTTACGTCTGGATCGCCTGGAAAAGCTGGGTGCTCAGGGGAGGAAAGATTTCCATTCCATTGTTTGCACCAGGAGGGCTAAGAGAACAATTGGGCTGCAGCATTCATCCTGAGAATCGTTTTCTTCGGCGCAAGATCAATCTGTGGCTTCGGGTGATTCGTGCCCATTGGCCAGAGTGTCCTGCCCATATTTCCGCAGATGGTCAGAGCCTTATCGTTTCCTCCTCGAAGCCGTCCCCAGCCTTCCATCCTCTCCAAAGGCTCCGAAGCCGCGGTTCTCCCTTCCTATAGAGGTTCGAATCCCACAGAGTTCCCTTCCCGAGGTGCGTATACGGAAGGCAGTTAGAGGTACGATTCTCGTGACCTCGATTACTCGACCAAATTAACTCTTAGAGCTATAGAGAAGACCTCACGGGAAACAGTGGTTTTGTCGCTATAATAGACCGAGTCGCCACGCTCCGTTTTCCCTTCATTAATACCTTGAAGCGGTGCTTTCGAGTTGACGATATTCCTTACGCCAAGCATCCGCGCGGCTCGAACACCGTATTGCATAGATTTAAGATGTCAATCCGGACCGTGTGGTAAAAACACATGGGTAGATCGCAAGTCCGATCGCTCTTCTCGCCCTCCGGCGCGATCTTTCCAGAGTCGCATTTTCAAATTCAGTTGTCGACTCTGGCTCAACAGAGACGTCTCATCCACCAGTTGAAAAATCCTGCCGAATAGCGGGAGAATATAACTGATTTGGCTAGACACAAGCCTGTTCCGAATTAATGTTAAGCGTTAGCCTTCGGAGCAAAGGGGAGATGACAACCTCATCAGGAAATACTCTATGCCACGCAAACCAATTGTATCCAGTCTACCGAGCAATTTTCTTGGAAAGCTCCAGAAGGGACAATCCGTTCACGAATTCCGCAACAAACAGCGCATCTTTGCACAAGGAGATGTGGCTGACTCGGTCTTTTACCTGCAGAAGGGAAAAGTCAAAATGGCGGTTGTATCCAGCCGTGGCCGGGAAGCAGTTATTGGGATGGTTGAGCCAGGAGACTTCTTCGGCGAAAGTAGTTTAGTGGCGGGACACCTTCTTCGTATGGCAAGCGCCACCGCCATAGGGCATTCGACCATACTTCGGTTTGAGAAAGCCACCGTCGTGCGCCTGCTTCACGAGGACGCTGAATTTGCGGACTGCTTTGTGTCATACACGCTGGCACGGACCGTACGAGTGGAAGAGGATCTGGTGGATCAACTTTTCAATTCCACCGAGAAGAGGCTCGCCCGGGTTCTCCTGCTTCTCGCCAACTTTGGTCAAGATGGCAAAGCCCAGGTTGTCATTCCCCGGATCAGTCAGGAAACTTTGGCGCAGATGGTTGGCGCCAGCCGCCCCCGGGTGAGTTCCTTCCTGAACAAGTTCAGGAAACTGGGCTTCATTGAATACAATGGTGGCCTGAGGGTAAACAGTTCTCTCCTCCGAATGGCCCTTCGCGACTGATTGACTCGCTTCAGTGCGGTTTATCTCCATCGCTGCATATCCCCCAACTGTTCCAAACAGAACAGCTTCTTGTCGCTGATATGCCAGCATATGAGTGGGACCGGCTCTCCAAATTGTTAATTTGCCAACAGTACTCAGAAGCGGAAATTTTACGACTCGGCTTTGTCGACAGGTTGGCAATCGAACAGCAACAAGGGCGACACGTATTCGGGCACGCCCCTGGGTCGAACCCGGAGGGCAAAGTCCAATGAAGATTCTGCTTTACAATCCCGACAACGAAGTCACGAACAACTTCATGCCGCATCTTTGGATGTTTCTGCTGAAGTCACTTACGCCTCCGCAACATGAAGTCACTCTGCTGGATGGTAATGCCCAACGCATGGGCGAGCAGGAAGTTGTTGATTACGTTCGCGACCATCAAATCGGACTGGTGGGGATTGGAGCCATGACGCGCATGGCAGCTAAAGCCTATCGGGTGGCCGACGCGGTACGCGCCGCTGGCGTGCCGGTGGTAATGGGCGGGCCCCACGTCACCGAAGTTCCGGATGAGCCTTTGGGACGTGACGGCGGCCCACGCCACGCCGACTCGGTGGCCCTCGGTGAAGCTGACATCACCTGGCCCAGGATTGTGGGTGACGCGGAACGAGGTGAGTTGCAGGAGGTTTACGCACCCGTGGACGCGGAGGGTGAAGAAGTAAAACCCTCTCTGCAGGATTACCCCCACATTCCCTGGGCCCGCATGGATCTCGAACAGTTTAACCTGATCGGGCATCTGCCCGGATTGGCACGGCGGATTCTCCGTCGCGTGGGGATGAAATGGCAGACTTTCCATTTGATTCCCATCGAATCCGGCCGAGGCTGCCCTTATGGATGCGAGTTCTGCACGGTAACGGGCTTCTTTGGAGACTCCATTCGCTTTCGTTCCAATGAGAGCGTGGTGAACGAACTGCTTGCGCTGAAGGCGCTGGCCAAGCGGCAAAGAGGCGAAATTGCGGTCTTCTTCGTTGACGATAATTTTGCCATCAACCCCCGCCGCACGAAAGCTCTGCTGCGCGAGATTATTGCCCAAAACGCGCAGGTCCCCTGGGTGGCCCAGATCAGCATGAATCTGCTGCGAGACGAAGAGCTGGTTTCCCTGATCGCCCGGAGCGGCGGCAAATGGATTTTTATGGGGCTGGAGTCGATTGATCCCGAGAATCTGAAGAGTGTTTCGAAAGGCTTTAACAAACCGGCTGAATATAACGCAATTCTGGAACGCCTCAGCCGGCACAATCTCTATGCTATTACTTCTTTCATCTTTGGCATGGATGGTGACCGCCCCGGTGCCGCGGACCGCACGCTGGAGCAGATTCGTTCCTGGCGGCCCGGCCTTCCCGTCTTTGGCCTCCTGACTCCTTATCCGGCAACACCTCTTTATGACAAGCTCGCGGCCGCCGGCCGGCTGACCCGTCCCAAGCATTGGTTGGACTTTAAACCCTTTGTAATGGCACACTCTCCGCTGGGGCTTTCCGCAGAACAGTCTGAAGCTGAGGTGCGGTGGGCTTGGCAAACCTCGTATTCATCACAGGCCACGGCGTCAGCATTGAAGCGCCTCAAGAGTAAGCCGGTCGCCGACCGGATCATACACTTGTGTTCGCGCCTGGCCTTTCGAGGCATCTATTTTCCGCAACTAAGGCGCAGAGACTGGGCACGGCTGGTCCTCGAAAATCGGGGTCCAATTTTCGCGACTGTTATATCGGCTCTGGTGGCGAAATTTAAACCCCACCCCGCAGCTGATTTGAGACATCCACAATCGGATGAAATGTTAATTGTTTCTGATCCATCTCGCCCGGAGACGGCCTTCCCGGAAGCCTGACCGCAGGCATTCCTATGGCACAGCTGGGGTGAGAGATACGGTTGCAGTTCCGGCTCGCTTATAGGTATTGGAGAAAAAATGGGGCTAAAGTCGGCTGAGTTTCACGAGCTCGCCGGGTCTCAGGTTGCGGATGGCCCGGACGGGCAGAAAAGCTTTCAACCACTTGGGCCGGCCCTGAAGGTTCTTCTAGTGTGGCCGCGTTTTCCCTCCTCGTTCTGGACCTTCGACGGAGTTCTGGACCTTGTTCCCATCGAAGCCGAACAGCCCCCTTTGGGCCTGCTGACCGTGGCCGCTCTGTGCCCAAAAAGCTGGACGCTGAGACTGATCGACCGCAGCTTTGAAGATTTAGGCGACGAGGACATCCTCTGGGCCGACCTCGTGATGGTCAGCGGCATGCGCGTCCAGAAAGATGACATTCGCGAAATCCTGCTGAGGGCGCGGGCGCTAGGGAAGCGAACTATGATCGGCGGGCCCTTCGCCAGCAGCGAACCGGACCTCCTCTCGCGATTGGCTGACCATGTGGTGGTGGGAGAGCCCGACGAGATTTTCCCTGAAATCGCTTCCGACCTTGAGCGCGGCGCCGCCCGGCGCCTTTACGTGGTGAAGGAAAAACCGGATATCAGCCAGACGCCGATGCCCAGGTTTGATCTTCTCAAAATCGGGAAGTATGCCTCGATGGCCGTGCAGTTTTCCCGCGGCTGCCCGTTCCAGTGCGAATTCTGCGACATCATCACCATCTACGGCAGGAGGCCCCGAACCAAGAGCCCTGCCCAGTTGATGGCCGAACTGGATGCACTGTATGAACTGGGCTGGCGCGACCAGGTCTTTATCGTTGACGATAATTTCATCGGCAACCACAAACTGGCGCTCGAACTGGCGCTCGAACTTCAGGAATGGCAGAAGCGCCGTGGTTATCCGATTCTGTTTTACACCGAGGCGTCGATTGATCTTGCCCAGAAGCCGGAACTGATTGACGCCATGGTCAAGGCGAACTTTTTCTTCGTTTTCATCGGGATCGAGAGCCCCTCACCAAAGTCTTTGAAGGAAGCCAGGAAATTTCAAAACCTCCGGCGCGATCCCCTGGAGTGTGTCCATTTCATCCAGAGCCAGGGGCTTTGGGTGACGGCGGGATTCATCATCGGATTCGATTCCGATACCGAAACAATCTTCGAAGAGCAGCGGGACTTTATTGAGCGGGCAGCCATTCCATGGGCCATGGCGGGGTTTCTGCAGGCGCCTCCCACGACCCCGCTTTTTGATCGAATGATGA
>JBJKQF010000120.1:0-21623 GCA_046705545.1 Terriglobia bacterium | reverse complement strand
CATGGGTGTCGTGCCGGGCACACCTTAACGTCTTATTGCCTGGAGAGCCCGCCAACTGTGAATTTCGAAGGTCCGACGGTAAATCATGCCTACTACCAAATCTTACTTTGCGGGTGGCTCAAAGTCCACCCGAGCCCGGTAACTCGGGCTCCAGGGACAACATTTTAGGAGCTTTAAGTCCGGCACAACCTGACACCAGCGGGCTTGCATCCAAGGAGCTAAGCCGAAAACAGCCCGGGGCGGGGGTATGCCATTGGGGCGGCATCGGGAGAGAAAGGAACGGACCTCTGAAGATCCGGATGAACTCCAGCAGGGAAGCCGCTGGGCGGAAATCCCTCCGGTGGGCTGCGCGGGGCTTGATTGCCGGGCTGGGCGCGCTCATTTGGTTGGGCGGCGTTGGGGTGCGCCGTCTCGATGCCCAGGGAACCTCCGCTCCGGCCGCGCCCGCAGCGAGCGCCCAGAGTGGCGCGCCTTCCGCCTCGCAGGTTAAAATACCCTCCTCCGTTGAGCCTTCCGCGGGCAGCATCAGCGGCAGCGTCGTCGGCGAAGACGCAAAACCCGTCATCGGAGCCCAGGTGAGCCTTGCGGGCCAGGGAGAGCCCGCGCCGCAGGAAGTTGAGACCGGAACCGAGGGGACATTCTCCTTTTCAAACCTCGCTGCCGGAACCTACCATCTGAGCATTAGCGCTTCCGGCTTCAAGCCTTATTCCGAATCCATTACCCTAGGGCCGGGCCAGAACTATGCTGTGTCGCAGATCGTGCTGGGGTTGGCGCCGCTCGTCACCTCGATCACCGTAACGCCCTCGCAGGCCTATATGGCGAAGTATCAGATGCAAGAGGAAGAGCAGCAGCTTGTGCTCGGCTTCGTTCCCAATTACTACGTCAGCTACTTCCATCACACCGTTCCCCTCAGCCCCAAGCAGAAGTTTGAGCTTGCCGCCAAGGCCACCTTCACCCCGTTCGTGCTGGGACTCGCCGTGGCGACTGCGGGCGGCGAGCAAGCCGTAAATATGTACAGCGGATTCGGGCAGGGCATGCAGGGATACGGCAAGCGCTTTGGCGCCCTCTACGCGAGTATCACCATCAACAACTTCGTCGGCGACGCCCTCCTGCCCTCGATCCTGAAGCAAGACCCGCGCTTCTATTACCAGGGAAACGGCAGCGTCAGGTCGCGGTTCGTCTACGCGATGACCCACGTGGTGATCTGCAAGGGCGACAACGGGCGCTGGCAGCCGGACTACTCGGGCATCCTCGGGCACTTTATCGCCAGCGGCATCTCGAACCTCTATTACCCGCCGCAGAATCGCAACGGGGTGCAACTGACGCTCGAAAACGCCGCCATCGGCATCGGCGTGCACGCGGCCGTGAACCTTCTCCAGGAATTTGTCCTGCCTAAATTCACTCCCAGCCTCGCCAAACGGCATTTCAGCACACCCTGATCTCCAGCCGGGGCGGAGTCCGCTTCGTAGCCGTAAGCCAGTCGCCTTCAAGGGAATAACGCGCACAAGTCGGCTATCTAAATAGCCTTCTCAGGCCGCCCCGGCTAACCACGTGGGACATCTGGGGTACGGGGTGGACCTGTGAGTCTATGTAAGTCATTTATTAACATACACTTATAATGGAATCGCGCTAGTGCCTCGCCTGCGCAGAAAAAAGTGTGTCAAAATGGGGCAATGGGTAAAATTTACACTTGCTCGCCACCGCTAGCCTCCAATTCATCGAGCATGGCCCTACCGTCCAGCTGAGTGGGTTACGCTCTGAGTGATCCCATGCTATCCTGACTTTCTGACCTACGAGGAGTCCCAAATTTGAAGACCATCGCCATCATCGGAGGCGGTCCCGCCGGCGCCATGACCGCAGAGCGGCTCGCACGCGGCCTCGCCGGAGTTCGCAACGGCCAAGATCCTGCGCGCGTGGTCGTCTTTGAGGAGAAGCTCGGCTGGGAAAAGCCTTGCGGCGGCGGCCTCAGCCACAAGGCGCTGCGGCGATACCCTTTCCTGCTGGAATCGGATGGCATCGGAAAGCATGTTCGGAACATGGAGGTGCGCGCGCCCGGCGGAGCCGTAGTGCGTCTGCATCTGCGCGAGCCGCTCGCCATCTACTCCCGCCGCGACCTGAACCACTTTCTGTTGCAGAGAAGCCAGAAAGCCGGCGCGGAGGTGATTAAGGATCGCGTCATGGGCTTTGAGCGCCAGGGAGAAAAGTGGCAACTCAAGGGCCGCGAAGAATCTTACCGGGCTGATTACCTGGTTCTGGCGGCGGGCGCTCGCAGCCGTTTGAGAAATCGCTTGGCGGAAGATTTCAAGCCGTGTGACTTCATGCTGACCTTCGGTTATTACGTTCCCGGCCAGGAAAACCTGCTGCGCATCGAGTTCTTCAAGGATTTTGAAGGGTACGCGTGGTCTTTTCCTCGTCCCGGTCATCTTTCCGTGGGAATCTGCGGGAAAGTCGGACAAACCACCATGGCCGAGCTCCAGAAAAACCTTGCGGTGTTTATGAATCGCTGCGGTTATTCTTCTTGCTCGGCTCCGGTCTTCAGCCACTTGCTGCCCTCCCTGGTGGTAGAAAGTTGGAGCGATCTCCGGCTGGCAGGTCCGGGCTGGGCTCTGGCGGGAGACGTGGGTGGCTTGGCGGACCCGGTGACGGGGGAGGGAATTTACTTTGCGCTGCGCTCCGGGGAATTGCTTGCTGAATCTGTACTGAGCGGGTCTCCCGAGCGGTATCCCCAGGCGGTGTGGAACGAGTTCGGCTCCAAGCTGATGACGGGAGCCAAAATGTGTGAGCGTTTCTATCGCGGTGATTTCCTGGGCGGGCCCGTCACAACCCGAATGATCCAGTTCGCGGCCGGCAGCGGGACTTTCAGGAGCCTCTTCCAGAGTTTGATTGAGGGAACACAGACGTACCGCGGACTTCCCGCCCGCCTTATGCGCAGCCTGCCGATATCTCTTCTTGAGGTTACGGCGCGGGCTTTGCTGGACCGGGTGGGATTTAGCCCGCGCTGTGAACCCTAAGCCTTGCGGTCAGCGACTGCACATTAAATCCATCGAGGACGGTCTTGTGCGTCAAAAATCCGAAGAGTTGTTTCGTCGTGCTGTTGATCTCATTCCGGGAGGGGTGAATTCTCCTGTTCGAGCTTTCCGTGCCGTCGGCGGCAGGCCGGTATTCATGGCACGTGGCGAGGGTGCTCATCTCACCGACGTGGACGGCAATCAATACGTGGACTTTATGCTCTCCTGGGGTCCGCTGATTCTGGGACACTGCCATCCGGAAGTGATGAAGGCTCTCGATGCGGTTGTGGAGACGGGAACGAGCTTTGGGGCTCCGACCGCGGGCGAGGTGGAACTGGCGGCTGAGGTTTGCAAGGCGGTTCCTTCGATTGAGCGGGTTCGTCTGGTGAATTCCGGAACGGAGGCCACGCTCTCGGCCCTGCGATTGGCGCGTGCGGCCACCGGGCGGGAGAAGATACTGAAATTCGAGGGATGCTACCACGGTCATGTGGACAGCCTACTGGTGAAGGCAGGCTCCGGGGTCGCCACGCTGGGTTTACCGGATAGCCCCGGGGTCCCCAGTGCTCTCGCGGCCCTGACTGTGACGGCTCCTTTTAACGACCTGGAATCCTTGGAGGAAGCCTTCCGGGCTCACCGCCAGGAGTTTGCTGCAGCCCTGATCGAACCGGTGGCGGGAAACATGGGTACCGTTCCGCCGCAACCCGGTTTTCTGGAGAGGCTCCGCGCGCTGACCGCGGAGCAGGGAACGGTGCTGATTTTCGACGAGGTCATGAGCGGTTTCCGGGTGGCTTACGGAGGCGCGCAGGAGCTTTATGGTATCCGGCCGGACCTGACGACTCTGGGCAAGGTGATCGGTGGCGGGCTTCCCGTCGGGGCTTACGGGGGAAAGGCTTCTCTAATGGAGCTTGTGGCGCCCGCCGGGCCCGTTTACCAGGCGGGAACACTCTCTGGAAATCCCTTGGCGGTCGCGGCCGGACTGAAAACACTGGAAGTGTTGCGGCGTCCCGGGACCTACGCGCGGCTGGAAGAGTTGAGCGAGAACCTGGCTGCGGGCCTAACGCTTGAGGCAAGGAGAGCGGGTGTTCCCTTTACGGTCAACCGGGTGGGTTCCATGCTGACTCCGTTTTTCACAGTCGGTCCTGTCACGGATTACAATTCGGCGCGAACTTCAAATACGGCCCGGTTTGGGCGGTTCTTCAGGGCTCTTCTGGAACGAGGAATCTATTTGCCGCCGTCGCAGTTTGAGACGGCCTTTATTTCACTGGCGCATTCGGAGGAGGATATTTCGCGGGTGCTTCAGGCCTCGACAGAAAGCTTTGCCGAGGCCGTGAAAGAGAATTGAGAAAACCGTTGACGGTTGTCTCCGCGAGCCTATGAGAGGAAGTAGTTACGGCAAGCTTGCCGCACCGCAGGCCCATCGAGCTTAGGATCTTTGCCTTGATAGCGGGCCGCCCAGCAGATGTGTTGCACGATGTCGCGCGGATAACAAGCGCGGAGCGGTTGCTGCAGCGCTGCCAGCAGGCTCAAAACGCCATCCACCACTCCGGTATCGTAAACCAGGTTGTACTGGTCGCAGACGCGGCGGAAGATCTCGTGGAACTGCCCTGGTGGTACATAGTCCACCTTAATCTTGGTCTGGATTCTTCGCAGGAAGGCCTCGTCCGCCAACGATCTGGGGTCGAGGTTGGTAGCGAAGGCGACGAAGAGGTCAAAAGGAATTTCGAGCTGCCGTCCTCCAGTAAGGTTCAGGTAGTCAATTCTGCGGTCCAAGGGGACAATCCAGCGGTTCAGCAAGTCCTCGGGCCGCATCCGCTGCCGGCCGAAGTCATCGACAATGAGAACGCCGTTGTTGGCTTTCATTTGCAGCGGAGCGGAATAAAACTTGGTGAGGGGATTCATCTGCAAGTCCAGCCCCTCAAGGGTCAGCTCGCCTCCCACCACCACGCGCGGCCGCCGGCAAAGGACCCAGCGTCGGTCATAGTCGCCCAAGCCCTCCTCTTCAAAGTGCCCGTGCAACTGGGGATCATAAACGGTGATAATTTGCCCGTCGACCTCGATGGCATGAGGTATCCACACACGGTCTGCATAGATGCTGGGGATCGTCTCGGCGATGGCCGTTTTACCTGTACCAGCAGGGCCGTAGAGGATGATGCACCGGCCCGAGACTACCGCAGTGCCGAGTTGGTTTAAGACCTCCTCGGTCAGCACCAGGTTTTGGAAAGCTTTTTCGACGTTGGCTGGACGGACCTCTGCGTCTCGAATCGTCTGGGCTTTGACACGCGCAATATAGTCGTCCAGACAAACTGGCGCGGGGCCGCTATAGTGGTTCAATCCCAGCAGGTCCACGGCCCGCTTGCGCCCTTCAGACGTGATCGCGATGCGGTGAATGGTGCCCAGCATCCCAGTCACTTCGCAGATTCTTTCCTTGCGGAGCCGTTCGAAAATTTCTTCGATGATGGGCAGGCTCAGGCACATCCGTTTGGAGAGGTCGATCAGCGAGACTTCGCCCACCAAGTAAAGTATCTTGACGGCCAGTTCTTCGAGCAGATTTCTGCGCATGCCCAGCTGGCTTAATTTTTGAGGTGCTGTGACTTCAGCGGTAACAACGCTCATACTCTATGCTCCCTGGGCGCCAAGCCTTACGCTGGCTCATCGCCACAACAGTGATGCCGCCTTTCTGCGGAAACCTTGCAAAGGCTGCCCTTCCGCGAAGGTGCGAGCCGGCCGTTCAGCCGGCCCTCACGGGCATATATCAGCTTCGGCAGGGCGGTAGCCTTTTCCGAGCGCTCGGCCCTGCCGCATAAAGAAACCGGGCCGGATCCTTCCGTAAAACCTGCTCTGGCGGCAATAGTAGAAGCCCGACCGCCGGTTAACCCACACCCGGCGTGACATGCTGTGCGGGCTCTCCTGGCTGGCGCTGAGGTTCGGCAACCAAGTGATGCCTTGCCAGTGGGCAACGATAGGCGCAAAGACCGCCAGGGCTAACAGCAATAGAACGACGATACTGACAGGTACAACTCCAGATCGTGACGCCATAGTGAAGCCGTCTCAACCGGGGTGGAGGAATTACACCTCCTTCTCGGCGAGAAGGGTAAAGACACCTCCTCCGCAATCAGCCCCAGGCCGGAGACCTCCTATGCCCTGACGCTGGGCACATACTTGGGGGTTTGATGGACGGCCTCTTGCGCGGATGGGGAGCGCGTCTCGACGGGTGTCGGCAACGGGCCGATCTCAAGCAGATCTCCAATGTGCGTTCTGGTACGGAAGACTGTGTGGGGAGGCAGTTCCAGCACGCTGTCTGCCTTCAGAATGACCTTGGAGATACGGAACGGGCGAACGTGCTCTTCGATGTGGACAACATAGCCGGCTCGGTCGAGAAAAACCAAGTCGATTGAGAACAACATGCCGATGGTATGGACGCCGTAGGAAGGGACAATCCAGAGTCCCTGCCCGGGCCTCGCCCATCTGCGGGTTCTTCCCAATAGGCCTACCAGCCGGCTGGTGTATGTGTCTGCGACAGTTGCACTCGTGGCGACGAATGTTTCACGAGTCTTGTTATACACATACACCCGTTTTGAATGATTGTTGCCCACGTTACTTGCTCCATGTCCGAAGGTGCAGCGTTTCTACTAGTCCCGCGAAGCTTGCCGCTTACGGCGCCAAATGATGAAGTACAACACGACGATAGCTCCGATTCCAGCGATGATACGTATAGTCGTTACGTCCATGTTCTTCTCCTCCTACTCCTTCATTATTTAACTTCGTTCTTTTGACGACCCTTGGATCAACCTACCCAACCTTGCAATGTGTCATCATTTCTTCATCAGCATAAACTGGCGATAAATGGTGATCATCGCAGGGCCCAAAATGACCACAAACAAGGCCGGAAAAATAAAAAACACCAGAGGCGGGACCATCTTGACCGTAGTCTTCGCAGCCATTTCTTCGGCCCGCTGCCGCCGTTTCAAGCGCATATCCTCGGAGTGCACGCGCAGGGACTGAGCGACGCTGGTGCCAAAGCGATCCGTCTGGATGAGCATGGCCACGAGCCCTTTGATATCATCCACGCCCGTTCGCGTAGCCAGCTCCCGCAACGCTTCAACGCGGGTTCTTCCCACGCGAATCTGGGCGTTCACCATATCGAGCTCCTCGCACAACTCCGGGTGCGTAATGCGCAGTTCCTGAGAGACGCGCATGAAAGCTTGATCCAAACCCAGACCGGCTTCAATACAAACCACCAGAAGATCGAGCGCATCCGGCAGGGCTAGTTGAAGTATGTGCTGGCGCTTTCTGACCGCCCAAGTCAGCCACATATCGGGCGCCAAGAAACCCGCCAAGCCCGCAAAGGCCAGAATAAACACGGGGTTTGCGGTGTAAATGCCCGTGAAGTAGACGGAGGACAGAAGGATTAGGGGCAGGATGACCTTGGCGCCGCGCATGGCCATGACGGCTTCCGGACGCCGGTAGCCGGCTCGCACCAGCAGTCGCTGGGTGTGCGAGAGGTCCTTGGTGGAGACCGGAAGGATTTTTCCGAGGTCGCCCAAGACCCGCGCCGCTTTCTGTTTCTGCTTCTCGCGGAACGGGACTTTTTTAGGGGCAGCGCGGGGTTGCCAGAGCCTGGCCAAGCGGTCGGCAATAGGCAATTCCGCCGGAGTGAAGGCATAGACCAATGCCCCAGCAATGACTGCGACTGCCAAAAAGGTAAGTGCTGTTGCCAACCAAATCATGATGCTTCCCCTTGATAATCCTTACACTTCGATGTTGACGATCCTCCAAAGCATGATGGAGCCGGCAATTTGCAGGAAGGCCGCGATCCCCAGCACGATGGGCCCCAACGGGTCATTGAAAAGAGGTTTCATATAATTGGGGTTGATCGTTCGCAGAATCAGAACCATGATGGGGGGCAAGGAAATAAGGATTCCCGCCGTCATTCGGCCCTGCGCGGTGCGAATGCGGACCTCACCGAGAATTCGGAAGCGTTCGCGAACCACGTGGCCGAGGTTATCCAGAATTTCCGCCAGGTTGCCGCCCGTTTCTTTCTGGATCAGCACGGCAGTCACGAAAAACCGAACGTCGATGATGGGCACGCGCTCCGAAAGGTTCAAGAGGGCGTCCCGTAAAGGAAGGCCGAAGTTCTGCTCTTCAAAAGCCGTTCGAAACTCGCCCGAGACAGGCTCAGGCAGTTCCGTGGTGATCATTTCGAGCCCCGTTGAAAAAGAATGCCCAGCCCTCACGGCACGTCCCAGCAAGTCGATGGCTTCAGGAAAGACTTTTTCAAAAGCGTGGAGCCTGCGAGAGCGCTTGAAGGCGACAAACGAAATCGGAGCAACTGCGCCCGCAATTCCTGCCAGAATGCCAACGATGAAGCTACCCGATAACTGGTCACCCACGAGGTATCCACCTAAGGCCGCAACCAGACTGATCAGGAGAAGCTTGCCGGGCTTGATTCTCAACCCCGCCTGCCCAATATAGTTTTGGAGCCGGTTCGACCACCGCCACTTCAGCAGCAAGCGGTTGATGGAGGGTATTTCGCTTAGCAGTTCGTCGCGAACAAGTTGCAGCTCCAGGGAATCGTTCCCGCGGCGCGAACTGCGGTCAATGGCCTCGAGCCTCTTTGCGACCATCTTTTCGGGCGCCGGACTGGACGTCGCGAAGAGGACAAGTCCTCCGATAATCACGATGACGATCAAGAATGTTACCGCGGCAACTAGCAGGGGCATTTGCCCATCTCCTCACTTTAGTAAACAGCATCCGCCTGTTCGAACATTGCGGCCGGCAGCTGAATCCCTGAAGTAATCAATCGCTCCGCAAATTTCGGCCGGATGCCCGTGGACATAAACCTGCCCAGAACTTCTCCGTTTTCGCCGATACCCATCTTCCTGTAGACGAAGATGTCTTGCATCGTGATGACTTCACCTTCCATGCCGGTAACTTCCGCCAGGTTGGTGACCCGGCGTTTTCCGTCACTGAGGCGGGTAACCTGCACGACCACATCGATGGCCGAGGCGATCTGCCTGCGAATAGCGGCTTCAGGAATGTTGAGGTTGGCCATCGCCACCATTGTTTCCAGGCGGGAAAGCGCGTCGCGAGGAGAGTTGGCGTGGATGGTTGTTAAAGATCCGTCATGGCCCGTGTTCATGGCCTGCAACATGTCCAGAGCTTCTTCGCCACGAACCTCGCCCACGATGATGCGATCGGGACGCATACGGAGGCAGTTGATAACCAGTTGCCTTTGACGTACGGCTCCTTTGCCTTCCACGTTGGGTGGGCGCGTTTCCAGACGGACCACGTGCTCCTGGTGCAGCTGCAGCTCGGCGGCGTCTTCGATGGTGACGACCCGTTCACGGTTGGAGATGAAAGAAGAAAGGACGTTCAGAAGAGTCGTCTTTCCGGCGCCGGTTCCTCCTGAGACCAGGACGTTCAAGCGCGAATAAACGCACCCCCGCAGCAAATCAACCATCTTGGCGGTTATCGAATCATTTTGAACAAGTTCGTTGGCCGTGAGGGGATCCCTTCCAAATCGTCGAATGGAGAGGCAAGGCCCGTCAATGGCCAGCGGCGGGATGATGGCGTTCACACGGGACCCGTCCGCCAACCGGGCGTCCACCATGGGGGAAGACTCATCAATGCGGCGGCCCACCGCGGAGACAATCCGGTCGATGATCGACATCAAGTGCTGGTCGTTGCGAAAGGTGGTGGAGGTCCGCTCCAGCATGCCGTTGCGTTCAACGTAAACACTCCTGGAGGTGTTGACGAGGATGTCGGAAATGCTGTGGTCCTTCATCAATGGTTCGAGAGGTCCCAGACCGAACACCTCGTCCAGAACTTCCTGAGCGAGCCGTTCTCGCTCCAGCAAAGTCATGGGGGTGTTTTCTTCCGCGCAGAGTGTTGCTACCATCTCTCCGACTTCGGTCTTAACCCGGTCCCGATCCATTTGATTGATTCGCTCAAGGTCCAACCGCTGAATCAACTTGTGGTGGATCTCAACCTTAATCTTGCTATAGTCGCTTCGTGCCGGAATCGCCATATCCATGGTTACCGTTACCTCTTAGAAGTGTTAGAAAATATGCCGAAAAGCGTGTTGCGTTTTTCTGGTCCGGCGTGGCTGACTCCTGCCAATTTGGACGCCAGTTGCTGGAAGTTTGAAACCAGAGGGTTGTTGTGATTGCGGGATAGCGGCGCGCCCAGGTTGATCGCCTCACTGACTTGGCGAAAGTCGTTCGGCAATCGCGCAAAGACGGGCTGCTTGGCTCGCTTTTCAAACGCCTTGATGGCTTCCTCATCGGAACGATGCCAGCGGTTGATGATAACCCGGCAATTCTGAGGGTCGATGCCCCAACTGGCCATCTTGGCCAGGTGACGCTCCAGCGTCCAAAGCGCCGGTACATCAGCTTCCGCCACCATCATAATCATGCGGGCCATCTCAAGGACGGGCTTGAGTTCAATCGAATAGCTACAACCGATATCTGTTAGCACGAAGTCGTTGCAGCTTTGCGCGACGTTGACGACGCGGGCCAGCGCAGCATCCCCGATGCCGTACCATTCTTCCGGGTCGGACGCTCCTGCCAGAACCTCCAGCCCACTCTTTTCGTGGACAGTCAGCAAGGCATTGAAAAAATGGCTATCCAGCCGCTCCAGATTGCCCGCCGCGTCGCGGATCGAGAAGCGAGAACGCAAGTCGAGGAGCAGGGAAACGTGGCCGAAAGGCCGTGCCAAGTCGAGCAGGATAACGCGCTTTTGGGTCAGCCGGGCCAGTTGCGCTCCCAGGTTGACGGCCACCGTTGTGGTACCAACCCCTCCTTTAGAGCCCATGAGCACCACGAGCTTTCTCTCTGTGCTCTTCTGCCCGGGAGCCTGTTCATCGATGAAGCGCCGCAGGGCGGCTTCCAGCTGGGCCGGATCGACCGGATGAGCCAAAAACTCCCGCACGCCGCTTCGCATCGCCTGCATCAGCAACTCGGGGTCGGGTTGCTTTGTGGGTGAACAGGCGATAATGCACACTGTGGGGCGCAGCCGGCGTATGTGAGCCGAGAATTCCAAACAAGGCTCGGTGCCGCCGGCAAGATCCATAAGCACCACGTCTGGCACTGACTCCCCCGGCTGTGGGTGTTGACTCGCCGAAGGGATCCACTCGGAGACGGACGAGATCAGCCCTGTCTGCTCAATGCAGGCGCGCAGGGATGACGTGCTCTTGGCGTCGGCAGCAACGACCGCTGCGGTCAGCATGTTTTAGTTCCCTTTCCAGTTTCCAAGCTTACTTTATCCTTTCAAAAACAAGCGTCACTGCTTGCCGCGAACTAGCGGCCCGAGGTGCCGGCTTTCGGTCCTTGGGCGGGGGGCATAAACGGCACAGGGAACGTGGGACCATTGGGTACCACTCCGGGTGGCAGTGGGTGAACGATGTGCGGAGTTACGAGCACCAGCAGCTCAGTCTTGCTCTTGTTATGGCTGTAACTCTGAAAGATTTTTCCCAGAAGAGGGATGTCACCCAAACCCGGGATTTTCGAAAGTTGGTTTGTGACGCGATTATCCATCAGGCCTGCGATCACAAAACTTTGCCCGTCCCGCAAATCCATTTCCGATTCTACTCTGCGTGTGGAGATGGCGGGAACCGTAAAGCCTTCGATGGTCAAGGCGTTTGAAAAGTCCAGAGAACTCACTTCCGGCTTCACCTTAAGATGGATGTATCCATCCTGAGTTATCGTCGGGGTGAAGTCAAGGCTCACTCCAAAGTCATGAAACTGAATCGTTACCGTGGGGAAGCCCGTACTCGCCGACTGAATCACCGGGAAGGGAAACTGGCCGCCCGCAAGGAAGCTGGCCTTCTTGCCGGATTGGGTCAGCACATTGGGTTCCGCCAGGATTTGCAGTAAGTTGTGGGCCTTAAGCATCTGGATGGTAGCAGCCAGATTGATGTCCGGGCGAAAGATGAAGACATTGAGCAGATTCTGCAGGGAAATGCCAGACCCTCCTCCCGCGGTATCGCCTAGGCTGCCAATCGAACCGCTCCTCAGTCCCGGAGGGCTAAACTGTTGCGTGGAAATCGAGCCCACGTTCTTGGCTGGCGGGACGCTAACTAAGTTCATGCCGAAAGTATTGAGCGCCGACCGATCGATTTCCGCGAACCTCACCTTCAACAGGACCTCGCCGGTGGGGGGAGCTGGAACTTCCAGCAAACTGACGACGTCCTTCTTGTTGGGAACCATGGACTGTGCTAGTTCGAGAATCTTATCCGCCACCTCAGGAGAAGAGACGTGCCCGGAAAGCGTTACGAGGTTCTTGCTGACCTGCACCTTAACGGGTACGTTCGGAAAGGTGTTGCGGATGTCGTTGCTCAACTCCAGGACATCCAGGTCCACATACACGTCAAAGGTCTGCATCTGTCCTGACCGGCCCCAAATCACCAGCGACGTGGCACCCGCGCTCTTGCCGTTCAAGAGAATCTCGCGAGGGCTTACTACGAGCGCATCGCAAATCTTGGGATTGGCTAGGGAGACGCGCATGATCTGAACCGGAGACGTGATGACAAGAGACCGGTTGACAATTAAATGCAACGCCTCCGGACCGGAGTTCGTGGCCCCTGAGGGCGCACCTGCGCCTTCCGACTGCTGGACCGCCGGTGCCGAGCGGATGTTTGACGCGGGTGTTTGCTGCGAGCCGAAAGTGACGCCCACAAAACACAATATCGTAAGAACCGCCGCTGCCACTTTGAACGTTGAGGAAATGCCGCTTCTATCGTCTTTTCTTTTCATTGACTCCGCCTGAAACGCAGCTTATTGCGTTGGAAAAGATTGATCTGTCTTTTTGTCACCACGAATAACTTCAACTACGTAGGGTGCTGGCCCCGCCGGTTTCCTGGGTTCAGCCCGATGCCGGGAGGGTTTACCCCCGCCACCGTAATGGGGAACTTCTTTCCCGCCCAGAAGCAACGGGGTTTTGAACACCGGGGGCGGGTTAGTGATGGCCGTGTCGATGGTGTTGCGCAGGGCCAAGTGAATTCTGCCTTCGGTGCTGGCCATAGTGAGTTTGTCGGCCTGCTCCGGATTGAGTAGCAGAGTGACCACGGAAACGGTCTTCGGTTTCCCTTCCTTATCCTGTTCCACGGCTTGCCCCGCTGCCAGCACACGGACGTCTTCGAGGATCGTGCGCGTTACACTGTCGCTTCCGCCCGCTGGTTGCCCGGTAACCATAACGTCTACCATCGTTCCGGGCATGGCAAATCCTGAGACTCCCACCACATCGTCAACCCTTACGGAAACCGCCCGCATCCCTTCCGGGATTGCAGCCGGCAATCCAGCGCCCGCTGCTTTCGGAGCCAGCTTCTGCTCCAAAATGGGTTCATTGGTGGCTACGGGGGTGATCAAAGACCGGCCCACGCAGTCCTGGATGCGGCTGAAAGAGCCTGCCATGGGATCTCCCTTGGGCCACGCGACCAGACGCAGGTCCTGAGGCGTCAAAGGGGTTCCCAAGGGCATAGGGTGTGCTGCTACAACAATGTTGGCCACGGCGACAGGTTTCACCGCAGAGGCATTCTTAAGTTCCCTATAGACATAGCGGCTCGCGATGATGCCGATGACCAACGCGATGGCCACTCCGATGAGAAGTCTGTTTCTATTCATTTTTACCTACCGTTATTCCTTCATAAAGTCTTAAATGTCGACTTTGTGCACACCAGAATGACCACGGCCAAGGCCGCCGCCACCCCAAAGGGCAAGCGGATCGCGGTGGGATTGTCCAAGGTGACCAACCCCTCCCGTACGCCCATTCCGAACGTTACGAGCGCACGCACCAAAACTCGCAGATTGCTTAGGGTTTGCGTGACGCGACGTTTGCGGAACATTTCGACAATTGCCATCAGTCCCACGATCAGGAGACTTACCAATAGGACCTGAAGAAACTGCCAAGGACCCAAGCAAGCCCCTAGTGCTCCCATAAGCTTCCAATCACCGGCGCCCATGCCACGCAGCACCACTGGAAGAAACAATAACCCAAGTCCCAAGCCAGCTCCTTCAAGTCCCGCCACTAGACCGTGCCATCCCCAGATTACTGAATTCACGCCTAGGCCCAGACAGAACCCTGAAACCGTCACCCAATTGGGAATGCGTCGCGACCGCCAGTCCAACCATCCCGCCAAAATAGCCAGGATCGATGTCAGCCCCCATACCGCGACTTGACTCCACATGGGGTGTAACGTCGCCGAAAGCATTACTGGGCCCGCGACCGCTTCGGGGTAGGATGTTCTTTGTCGATTAATATGGAAGTAGTGAATAAGTTTGACACAAATCCTCCCTCTGGCCGCAATGTCGCCTCCTTGCGGCGATGAGGGGCAGAGAAGGGAAGTCGATCTGGACTGTAACTAAATTCTTCGCCAGCGTAACTTCCCGTGCTCTTGATCCAAGAAGGTTTTCACCAGCCAGGAAAAAGGCTTCATCCTCCCTAGCTGGTGATCACGTTCCCTGCCTAGTGTTCCTAGGTTTAGCTGGCCGAAGTTGTCAGGTTAGCCGCCGCGTTCGAGAACGCATCGCTGATTCCCGACCCCAGGGTACCCATTGCTGTGACTGCAACCAAGGAAATCAGAACCAAAAGCAGCGCGTATTCAGTAAGGTCCTGGCCTTCTTCATCTTGCCAAAGCCTCTTAAGAAGCTCCTTCATCTGCGTGTTCCTCCCGTGTGAGAAGTAATTGGTGTACAAAGCTAATTGCACCCACCTTCTCAACAGCACTTGACGGGCCATTGCTTTGGATTTGGCTTATTTTTAATCATTCATATATCTCTTGTATAATGAATAGCTTAGTGGGTGTTGGGAAATCCTTCCCTCTGTGGTTTGGATTTTCGATTCCCCAACGTAACCATTTGTTGACGCGATGCCATCCTAGGATGAGCTTAAAGGTGACTTTTCAAAGCATGCCCCAGAAATTCCGGCAACTTGTCCTAATGGCCGCAGGGACAGGGAGCGCCTGCCCTGAAGGCTGCCGTAAATGCAAAGTCCACCTTCAAATTCCTGTACTCTGACGGCTTATTCTGCTGATTAGAACGATGGTAACTTTGTAAGTCATGTATAATCTTTCTTTTATGGTAGACATGGGGCGCCGCGTCGTCCTTGCGGCGGACCTTGGGCTGGCGCGGTTTGCATAGGGATTGGGTCTGGATCGTTCGTTGTAGGGATGCGGCCCGGGGGACTCGAAACGGCTATGGATATGATTTCCCAGGACTTCTTGTTGCTGTATTTACAGATGGTTGGGGTACCAAGCGGACAAAAATCGCGCTTACCTCATCCTGGTACACTTCTTGCCAGCGGCGTGATGCGTGCAGCATGACCGCGAGCGGGCTTTCGCGGGGGATCAGGCAGGACTGCACGTGGTATTTCCTTAACAAGAAACGGGTGTTGGGCGCCAGGCGGATGATGCTCAGGTAGTCGGCCAGCACCCCGCTGTACTCGTAGATATCGAAGCGTCCGTCGATGAAAACCTTATGCGTCGCCCCAAGCTTGGCGATCATATATCCACCCCAATAGGCATCATTAAACATTTGGCCCAACGCGGGATGCTCGCCCACATAAGCTACCGCCCTCACCGGCATTTTGTATTCAAGGTTTTTCTCAAGGTATTGGTTCGAAGGGAAGAACTTCACGATAGCTGCAACGATCACTGCCATCAGCACTGCGTTCAGGACATACTGGTCCTTGGTGGAATCATAGGGGGGAATCCATCGTCTGAGCAGTTCCGCGAGGACTGGAGCGAACAGCGGCACAAACAGAAGAATGAAGCGCGCATGCATGAAGGTTTCGGCGATCGCCAAGAGAAGAAGGAGAAAATCCTGCAAGCGGCACTTCAAGCGGGAGGTTACCAGCGCGACCCAGAAAATCAACAACAGCACCAGGAAGTACTTGCCGTAAGTTTGCGACAGATTGAACGGTTCCCACTCCTGAACTGTCCGTACAATTAAATGCTGAGAGGAAGCCAATTCCAGAGGGTAAGCGAGCAGGCGAGCCCCGTAAGGCGTTACCATCGAGGCCAAGAGGCATAGCAGTGCGGTTGCCTCCAAGCGCAACCGCTGACCCGTGGTCCATTGCTCCGCGTAGAGTCCCCCAAAACGAAAAGCCTTCAAGCCGCTGGCCCAATACACTCCCAAAATTAGAAATCCGAAAACGAACGTTCCATGGGTGTTGACCCAGAGGAGGAACAGAGGCGGCAAGAGCCACAGGGTGTTGTCGTGTCCCTGGCGGAACTTTTCAACCAGGATGAGCGCGGCTACCAAATACACATAGCCCAGCAATTGGGGCCGCAGAGTCATCGACAGGGAAGCTAGCGGCAAGACCAACGCACAGGCAACAAATGCCGCTTTGGAATTGCCGCTGCGAAGGTAGACATAATAGTAGAGCAGAAATAGAACTCCCGAGCCCAGAAGCATCAGAAGAATCATGAGACCTTGCAAGCCGTCCATCCGCCAAGCGAGCGCGGTCACAACTTCACCCAACCATTCGTAAGCGATCCAGGGGCTTCCCGGAGCGGTAAAAGAATAGTGATCGTGTGTTGGCCAGGTGTGTGTCTTTAGGATTTGCTTGCCAACTGCCAGATGCCACCAAGCATCACCTTCCAGCCAAAAGATTGTTGCGGAGCGGGCGGAAGAAGGCTGACTCATGTTCAACATCCTGCCCACAAAGACCGCTGCAAGCAGCAACATGGCAAGAAAGACAGGAAAGGAGAAGGGCTTGCGGATAATGGCCTGCAGACCCCTCCGTCCTTGCGGGGAGGAACCAAGGGAAGGGCCGGATGGTTGGGCCGCGGTGTTAGAAGTATCGGATTTCATGCGCGGAAGGCTTTTGGCCCTGGTTGTTTTTCACCATGACACCGCGTGTAAAGCGCACACGACGGAGCGTTAGTTGACTTCTTCCGAAAATGGAAAGGCCAGATTGATCGCTTTGCTTAGGATGATGCCGGACGCCCAGCTCTCTAATGGCCAGCTAAGATTTCCCGCCCGCTTCCAATTTCCTGCCCACGTGAGGGCCTCCCCTCGACTCTTGCGCACCCCTTACTGTGGCCGGCGTCTGTTTCTGATTCGGTGTTTGCGTTCCATTGCCCAAGGGGGAAGGTTGCTTGACGAAAATGGCGCTGAGCTTGTCCTGGTACACCTTCTTCCAACTTGGCGTAGCCGACAGCATCGTGGCGAGCGGAGCGTCCTGATGAATCAAACAAAGCCGGATACCGTACTTGCGCATTAAGAAAAACGTGTTGGGCTTCACATCGGAAATACTGAGATAGTCCGCAAGCACGCCGGCAAATTCATAGAAGTCGGCGCGGCCATCCACAAAAACCTTACGATGAAAGTCCGGCGACCAGATCAGATAGCCGCCCCAGGCGTATTCATTCAGCATGGGGCCCGGTTCAGGGTGTTTGCTCAGATATTCCACTGCTTTGACCGGGTAGTGCTCCGCAACGGCTTCCGAAAGTTTCTTGTAGGAGGGAAAGGTCATGACCAGCCCAAAGGCCACGAGTCCTATCAGGAGTGCATTGGCTGCGGGCTTATCGACCTCCGGTCGGTACTTGGGAATCCAGCGGGCCAGCATCTTGGCGATCAAGGGAGTGATGATCAGGACCAGAAAAGGAATAAATCGCCGGTGCACAAAGCAGGAGTAGGTGGCCAGAAGCAGCAGTGCAACGGTTTCCAGGCGATAGGTTTGGCGCAGCGGAATATGTGAAAACCAGAACAGCAGGATCACGACCAGGAGGAATTTCGTTTGCCAGATTCGGAAATCCAGCGATTGCCATTCGCTAATGTGAGCTACGTTCACCGGTTCGGCGAAGGCCATTTGCAAGGGGTAAGCTGCCTGCCTGGTTCCGTAGGGGGTGATCGTGAGCGCGATGACGCAAAGCAGGAACACTAAGGCTAGATGGCGCCGCTGGGCCGGGGTCCAGGGTTCCGCGCGAACTCCTCCCACTTCAAAATTAAACCAACCGCTGACCCAGTAGATTCCAAAAACTGTTAGGCCGAAAACGAACGAACCGTGAGTGTTAACCCAGACGAGGAATAAGGGCGGAAGAATCCACAAACTCTTTTGTTTTCCCTGGCGATAACGCTCAAGAAAGATCATCGTCATGACCAGGAAGATATAGCCGATCAATTGCGGGCGCGGGGTGAAGAAAACGGTAAGCAGTGGCAGAAAAATCGCGCAGGCCACAAGCGCCGCTTTGGAGTTGCCGCTGAACAGGCTGGCATACCCGTAGAGCAATGCCATGTAAATTGCGCCCAGCACCATCAGCAGGACGGTCAGGCCTTTGAAGAATCCGAGGTGCGCCGCCAGCGCCATCACCACTTCTCCCAGCCACTCGTACGCCATCCATGGAGCTCCCGGGGCGGTGAAGGAATAGAAGTCTGCCGTGGGCCAGGTGTGAGTTGCCAAAATATGCTGGCCGATGACGGTATGCCACCACACATCGGGGTCGGGCAGGTTCAAGCGTGCGGAAAAGACTGCCACGCCCACCAGGAGCGCGCCCATCATCACAGGGAAGGAAAGGATTCTACGCGCCAAGGCGTCCAGCAATGACTGGTTGGCGGGAACTGATGGCCGGGGCGAAGAGCCACGGCTTGTATCCACTGGGTTCGAGTTATTCATAGGCATAATCGGTGCTGCGATTGACCGCCGGCGGAAAGTTCCGCGCTCCATCATACACGCCAGGACGGCATTTTGCCGAGTGTGTTCGGATGGGACCGGGCTTTCGGGATCGCGCAGGTCCTCAAAGACTGCGGCCGGGGTGGTCCTCCTTTCGACGCTCAAAGATGACGCTCAACGGTCCCCTGTAAACCCTAGTCCAATTCTGCGAGCGTGCCAGAAAGCTTGCCAGGGGCGACTGCGGTTCAATCAGGCAGGCATTGATATGGTATTTTCGAAGCAGAAACAGGGTTTTCGGGGTGACGCTGACGACGTCATAATAATCGCGAAGAACCCCCGCTTCTTCGTAGAGACCGGCGCGGCCATCGATGAAGACTTTCTGCTGAGGGCCCAATTCCCAGATCAGGTACCCGCCCCAAAATTCCTTGTTGAAGACCGGTCCGAGGTTGGGGTGCTCGCGAAGATACGCCACAGCGCCGCTCGGGAATCCATGGTCGACGACCTGTTGCAGCTCGGAGTTGGAAGGGAAAAGCCAGAAACACCCGAAAACGATCAGTCCTATCAACACGGCGTTCAGCAGAACCTTGTCTTTGCCTGGATGGTAGCGGGGAACGTAGCGCGCGAGCGCTTGCGCCAGCACGCCGGCGGCGATGATCACGAAAAACACGATCATCCGTGTATGCGTGCAAGCGCTGTACACCGCAAGGAGCAGCAGTCCGATCTCCTCCGGGCGATATTGCACCGGGGCGATAAGATTCAGCACCACGAGAAGGAGCACGATCAAGAGGAAAAACTTCCCAATTGAACCGCTGAAGTCTGGTGGTTGCCATTCTTGGAAGGTGGCCAGGTTGAGCCGCTGGAACAGAGCCATCTGCAAGGGGTACGCGGTGAGACGCGTCCCGTAGGGGGTAATGGTGGTTGCCAGCAAAGAGAGCAGCGTCACGATCAGAAGGTGGAGGCTCTCGGAGCGAGTCCAGAGCTGCGAGCGCAAGGTTCCCGTACGCACCTTAATTATGCCGCCGGCCCAGTACAGCGCAATTACCACAAACCCCAGGGTGAACGTTCCGTGTGTGTTTACCCAGATGAGGAAAACCGCGGGCAGAAACCATAACTTCTTCAGCCGCCCTTGCCGGAAGCTTTCCAGGGAGATCAGCGTGATGAGCAGAAAGATATAGCCCAGCAGTTGTGGGCGTAGTGTGAAGAATATGACGAGCAGAGGAAGCATCAAGGCGCAGGAAGCAAACGCCGCCTTGGTATTGCGGCTCTTTACGTATGCATAAGTGTAGATAAGGAGAATGATTCCGGCGGCGAGGAGGATGAGCAGCGCTGCCAGGCCTCTCAGGCCGCCCTCGCGGTTGCTGAACGCCATTGCCACCTCACCCAGCCATTCCTCAGCCATCCAGGGATTTCCCGAAGCAGTGAATGAAGAGGTGTCCGATTGGGGCCAGGACTGGGTAGCAAGGATCTGTTTTCCAAACGCAACGTGCCACCACGTGTCCCCTTCGAAAATGCAAAAGCTCTCCTTCCCGGTTGGGGCGGACGCCGCCGCTTTGAGGCCCAGAAAGAGGTTGCCAATCACCACGGCTGCCAGCAACGCCCCCATTAACATGGGAAACGAAAAGAACCTGTGCAGAAGGGAACCACGGCGCGGCGGCGCGGGTGGCTTTCCTTCCCGTGGGAGTGAGGTATCGGGAATGCTGGTGGTCTTTGCGTCTTCCAAAGGCATCAAGTGACCTGAAAATGGGGCGCCGCCCCAAAAAGGTGCCAAGACAGGTTTCTGTCCGGCGTCATGGTTTTTGCCGCTGTTGCTCAACGTACAGAACGCTGAGCGGGTCAGAATAAACTCGATCCCAGCCTGGCGTGCAAGACAGAAGTGCCGCCAGTCGGGAGTCAGGCTTGACCAAACAAGAACTCACGTCATATTTCCGCAGCAGGAACAGCGTGTGATCGCCTGCTCCAGAGATATCCAGATAATCGGTAAGAACCCCTGCGGACTCATAGAGGTCAGCGCGGCCATCGATGAAGACTTTCTTTTCGGGCTCCAGTTCGCTGATTAAATATCCCCCCCAGAACTCTTCATTGAAAGTGCGCCCCACCGAGGGATGCTGGCGGATATATTCCACCGCCCGCTCGGGAAAAGAGTTCTTGACCACTTCCCGCAACTCCTGGCGGGAAGGGAAAAGTTTAATGCATCCGAAGGCGATTAGCGCCATCAATGCGGCGTTCAATGCGGATTTTTCTTTAGCGGGGTCGTACTCCGGCATGAGACGGGCGATCAGGCTGGCGAGCACCGGCGCAAAGATCATGGCGAACAAAATGACAAAGCGCATGTGCAGGCAGGCCGCATAAATCCCAAAGAGCAGAAGCCCCAACTCCTCCAGGCGATATTCGAATTGCGAGGCCAGTGAAACCAGCAGCACCAGCAGAAGCATCGCAAGAAAAATCTTTCCATAAGAGGTGCCGAAATCCGGCGGGCGCCATTCCTGAAAGGAGGCAATATTGACGGGCTGAAATAAGGCCATCTCCATGGGATACGCCGCCAGCCGTGTTCCGTAAGGCGTGATGACGGAAACCGCCAGGGAAAGAAGCGTTATTAGGAGGAGGTGGCGGCGCTGGGAATCGGTCCAGCGTTCGGCCCGAATCCAGCCGAGTTTGAAGTCGAAAAGTCCGCTGGCCCAATAAAGGCCCAGCACGGCAAAGCCGAACACAAAGGTGCCGTGAGTGTTAACCCAGACAAGAAAAATCAGCGGCAGCAACCATAGGGACTTCTGGTGTCCTTGGCGATATCTCTCCAGCAGAAGCAAGGTCACGAGCAGGAAAATATATCCCAAGAGTTGCGGACGCATAGTGAAAGAAACCACCGCCAGCGGTAAGAGCAAGGCGCAGGCGACGAAGGCGGCTTTGCCGTTGCGGCTTCTCGTATAAGCATAGGCGAACATTAGGAGGACCAGGATGACGGTGAAGCTCGCGTAGAGAACCGTCAAGCCGGAAAGCCCTCCGGCGCCA
>JBJKQF010000119.1:0-6854 GCA_046705545.1 Terriglobia bacterium | reverse complement strand
GATATCATTTCGACCCACGGTTACGGAAAGTCAGACCCGCTGGTGCCCGGGTCTTCCCCGCAGGCTCGCGCTGTCAATCGCCGGGTTGAAATCGGCCTGGTCGATTCCACCATCAAGCCGATTCCTCCCCAAAATCCCTAAAGTCCTTTGGCCTTCCCCTTCTCCCATGCCTTTCCAAATGGCTGTTTCAGGCCCTTCCAAAGGATTGTTACAGCCAGGTTACAAATCGCCGGAGTTCGGCCGCGCGAGGATTCCTTCTCAAATCCAAAAATCCGTTGACACTTTTCTCCGGTTTTTGTTACGTTCATTTGCTCTTCTTTTCATTCGGGCGCGGTTGGCTTTTCAGGTTGCAACAGAAGCGATTTCCGCCGTGGTTGGGCGGTTTTAAACACTTTCAGGCAGGTGGGACACCAGGATGTTTGTTGCAAGAAGAATGTTTTTGACCAAGGGAGTCGGGAAGCACCGGGAGAAGTTGACCAGCTTTGAGCTGGCGCTGCGCTCGGCGGGAATTGCGGCGTGCAATCTGGTGCGGGTTTCGAGCATTTTCCCGCCCCGCTGCAAAATGGTTCCCCGCACGGAAGGCATGAAGGAATTGAGTCCGGGCGCGGTTACGTTTGTGGTGATGAGTGAAAATTCCACGCGTGAGCCCCACCGCCTGATCGCGGCCTCCGTCGGGGTCGCCATGCCTGCCGACCGGAACGCTTACGGCTACCTTTCTGAGCATCACTCGTTCGGCCAGACGGAAGAAGTGGCCGGGGAGTACGCCGAGGAGCTGGCGGCTGAGATGCTGGCCACCACCTTGGGCGTGGCGTTCGATCCCGACCAGAGCTGGGACGAGAAGAAGGCCATCTACCGGATTTCGAATAAGATTGTCCGCACCATGGAAATCACCCAGTCGGCCATCGGCGATAAGCGCGGTTTGTGGACGACGGTGCTGGCGGCTGCGGTGCTTCTGGGCTTTGACGATTGACGCCCGAACCGGTTCGGGAAGGGCTCCGATTGCGGCAAAGTCCGGCGTGATCGCGGAAGTTTCCCTCCCATTTCCCGCAAGTTCATCAAGAGGAGATCAACCATGCGCAAACACCAGATTCTGACCACGCCGACGCGGCCGCTTGAAATCGACCGCCAAAAGAACGTGGCGGCCTTGCTGGAAAAGATGGAAGGCATCTCGTTCCAGGGGCGCAGCCTGGGAACGGCGTTCGGCATTTGGAAGCGGATGCTCGGCGACCGCGTCATGATCATGATGGGAATGTCCGGGGCCATGATCCCCGGCGGCATGCGCCGTCTGGTGGTCTACATGATCAAGAACCGCCTGATCGACTGCCTGGTTTCCACCGGCGCCAACTTCTTTCACGATATCCACGAGAGCCTGGGACGCCTGCATTTCCAGTGCTCGCCCAACATTGACGACGTGGCGCTGCAAAAGAACCTGATCGACCGCATGTATGACACCCTGGTGGACGAAGAAGAGTTCCGGAAGGAAGACGAGTTCATCGGGCGCTTCGCCTCCACGCTTGACCAGTCGCGTCCATACACCACGCGCGAGTTCCTCTATTTGCTGGGCAAGGAAATTTCCAAGCACGCCAAAGAAGACGGCATTGTCACGGCCGCCGCCAAGGCGGGAATCCCCCTCTATTGCCCCGCCATCGCCGACTCCTCGATCGGAATCGGGATTGCTGAAAACCGCCACTTGAAGAAGAACAGCTTCACCTTTGACGTGATTGGGGACGTTCTGGAGACGGCGCACTTGGCGGGTGATTCGCCGGCCAGCGGGGTGATCTACTTTGGCGGTGGAACGCCCAAGAACTTTGTGCAGCAGACGGAAGTGACGGCGGCCTTCATGCGCAACGCGACCGAAGGCCACAAGTACGCCCTGCAAGTGGTGACCGATGCTCCGCAATGGGGCGGTCTTTCCGGCTGCACGTTTGAAGAGGCGCAAAGCTGGGGAAAGATCGCGCACGACGCCAGCATGGTCACGTGCAATTGCGACTCCACCATCGCCATGCCGATCCTGGTCACCGGGCTTTCGGAACAGCGGGAGTTGATCCGAAAGCGCAAGAAGCCTGTTTTCAAGATGGGCCGCGAACTGCAATTTTCCTTTCCGAAATAGGCGCTGGCCCGGTTAAAAGGGCTGTCTCCGGCAGCCCTGGCAGGGCTGTCCGCAGCATCCCTCATAAGGCATAAATTCAGGCGGGAAGCGCCCCAGCTTCCCGCAGCCTTTTTCTTTCCTTAGCCTTCCACCCCAGCGGAGCTGTTCCGCGCTTGCGATGCTGAGTTGCCGGAACCAACCTCTTGGGATTCTCGCTCATCGATGTTGATAGGCGTTGGCCGCGCGGGGAGTTGCCGCGCCCGGCGGAGAAATCGAACGCTCCTTATGCCTGCCGCCCGTTGCATTGGGCAGCGGCTAAGGGTATCTTAAGCAGTCGGCCTGCCGGGTGTGGAATGCGGGCAGACGTCTGAAACGGAAGGAGCCCTTAGGGAAGACTGCGCATGAATCTAGATCCAAAATGGGTACCGATGAAGTGGCCCTGCGGGCCTTTGGAAATTGCCCGGCGAAGCAAGTCCAAGAGCGGGGAAGCTGGCGTCAAGAGCACGTTGGAGGCTTGGGCTCAGCCATCCGCCTTGCAATTGCTCAAGGGAACCCCAGTCAATTGCCTGATTGTGGAATGGGCCGCCGGAGAACCCGAGGACGCCGCCCAGCAATCGGCCTTGAGGCCGCTCGTAGAAGCAGGCGTCCGGCAGGGAATCAGCTTTGTGGGAAAGGTCTCTGGCAAAGGGGATTTGTCCAAAAGCATCGCGGCGGGACGCGCCGCCGGCCTTTCAGCGGTCATCGTGGGATCACCGCAATCCCCGGCGCCGGGCTTGCCCGTCATCCTGCAATCGTCAAGGGACAGCATAGACTGGGACGCTGTCACGGAAATCTTTAGCACTACGGACAACGTCTGGCCCGGAGTGCAGGCTAAGAACACGAGTGGAGACACCGCCTTTGCCGGCCCGACGGGCGTTCCCTGGGTCAACTCAAACGGCTGGCTGTCCTTGCTCGCCCGCCAGATGGCGCCGGGCAAAGTGCTTTGGCTTGATCTCGATCCTCCCGATTCCTCCAGCCCCGCGCACCCCTCCGATTACTGCCTGGCGGTCGCCGACACTTATGCCTACGCCGGCCGCTGGATCGTCTCCTTGGATGACTCCACCCGCGCCGCCCTGCTCAACGGCGATGCCGCGGCCAAAAAGGTCTGGACAGACATCTGTAAGACGATCTCCTTTTATGTAAGCCATCCGCACTGGGCCACTTACCAGCCGATGGGCGTTCTGGCGGTGATTTCCGACTTTCACGGGTCGAATGCCTTCATGGGAGGGGAAGTGCTGAACCTTTTGAACCGCCGGCAGGTTCAATTTCTGGTGATGAACCGGCCCACGGCCCTGGCAGGGTCCATGGAAGGGCTGAAAGCGGTTCTTTGGACAGATCCGGAACCGCCCACCGCCAAGCAGCACGCAAAGCTGCTCGCCTTCGTCCGGGAGGGCGGCCTGCTGATTGCCGCAAAGTATTGGGGGCCTGCGGGGGTGGCGTCGTTCACAAAGGATTGGTTATTCGGGTACAAGCTGTATAATGTGGGGAAGGGGAGAATCGTCGTGCCGGATGCAGGCTTCTCGGATCCATATGAAGTTGCCAGGGATACGCATCTCCTGGTGGGCCGCCAGAATGACTTGGTGCGCCTCTACAATCCTGCCTCGACCAACTGCTATTCCAGCCTTGACCCTGAGCGCCGAAAGCAGCTCGTCCAGGTTCTAAATTATTCCCGGAAGCCGGCGGTTTATGTCGCTCTATGGGTCAACGCAAAGGCGCAGTCGGGGCAGCTCCTGGGACCGGCGGAAGAAACGACTTCCCTGAGGGGTGTTCCCGTGCGAGAGGGCACCGATTTCGATCTTCCCACCTTCTCCGTGAACTGCGCGGTGGAGTTTGAGAGGTAGCAGCGACCATGAAGACTTGCTATTCACGCAGAAAGTTCCTTGGCGCAGCGGGTTTGGCTGCCGGCGCCTACATGGTGCGACCCAGCACGTTTCTGGGGCGGCCTGCTCCGGCGGATCGAGTCGCCGTGGCGCAGTGCCAGGAGTACAGCCCGCAGGTTGTCGAAAAGCTGTCCACCATGTTTGACCAGCTCGGCGGCTTGGAGGGGCTGGTGCGCGGGAAGACCGTGGCGATCAAGATCAACATGACCGGCGACGCCACTTACCGCTTCCACTATCTGCCTCCGGAAATGACCCATTGGGTTCACCCGCAGGTTATCTGGGCCACCGTCCATCTGATCCATAAAGCGGGCGCACGGCGCATCCGCCTGCTGGAGAGCGTCATGTCGTCGGTTGAGCCGCTCCAGCAATTCATGGTGCAGGCGGGCTGGTCGCCCCGCGAATTGGAGAACGCCGCCCCGCGTGTGGAGTTTGAAAACACCAACTTCCTGGGAAGCGGCAAACGCTATTACCCCTTCTGGGTTCCGCACGGCGGCTTGATGTACAAGGGTTACGATTTGAATCACTCCTATGAAGACTGTGACGTCTTCGTTTCCCTGGCCAAGCTGAAGGAGCACACCACCGCCGGCGTCACGCTTTCCATGAAGAATTGCTTCGGCATTACGCCCTGCACCATCTACGGCGACGGTGCGCCCAAAGACGAGCCGGGCCGGTTCCCTTACGGCGGCCGCGGGCCGTTTCACAGCGGGGACCGTTTGCCTCCCAAGAGCGCGCCGCAGCCCGTTCGCGCCGATGAGTCCAAGGACCCGGGTTACCGTGTGCCGCGCGTGGTCGCAGACCTGGTGGCGGCCCGTCCCGTGCACCTCGAGGTGATCGACGGGATTTACAGCATCAGCGGCGGCGAATTGCCAGGATACAAAGGGGTTAACACCATTCATCCCGGCCTGCTGGTTGCCGGAAGGAACTGCGTGTCCACCGACGCCGTTGCCGTGGCGCTGATGGGTTTTGATCCCATGTCGGAGCGTGGCACGGAGCCGTTTGCAACCTGTGACAACACCCTGGCCCTGGCCGAGCACTTGGGCGTCGGCACGCGTGACCTGAGCCGCATCGAGGTGGTGGGCACGCCCATCGCCAAGGCGCGGTGCCAGTTTCCTCCGGTAGCTAGAATTGCGGGCTGATTCACCCTGCGGCCAGTCCGGCGGGTAGTCCGGGCTGCGAACTTGTTTTTTGGAGCAGCGCTCTCGAAGGTTGGAGCTTTCCTTCCGAGGCGTTGCTCGGCGCCCCTGCCTTCCGTCTTAGCCGGCCTGTTGAGAAGAACTTTCCTTGCATTCGATGACCCTGCAACCCAAGCCGGGCGCCCAGAGAGCCGCATCCCCGGCCCGCTACGAGGCGTCCCATCTGGCCATGGGAACAGTTTTTACCCTCGTAGCTTACGGTCCGGACCTGCCCAGTCTCCGGCGCATTGCGGACTTGGCCTTCCAGGAAATTGACCGCCTGGACGATGAGCTGAGCCACTACAAGCCGCAGAGCGAGCTTTCGGTGGTCAACCGGGAAGCCTGGCGCCGCCCCGTTGCGGTGAACCCGGAATTGTTCAAGCTGGTGGAAGAGTCCGTGCGTTACGGCAAAGAATCAGCCGGCGCCTTTGACGTTACCGTCGGGCCTCTGATGAAAGCCTGGGGTTTTTTTCGTGGCTGGGGACGCCTGCCCTCGGCGTCCGAATTGGCTGAAAGCCTGGCGCAGACCGGCTACCGGCACGTCATGCTCGATGCCTCCGCGCGGACCATCCGCTTTGCCAAGCCCGGCATTGAGATTGACCTGGGAGCTATCGGCAAAGGCTACGCCGTCGATCAAGTGGTCAAGATCCTGCGCGCGGAAGGAATCACTCAGGCGCTCATCTCGAGCGGCAGCAGCAGCATCTACGCGCTCGGCTCGCCTCCCGGCGAGGCAGGGTGGAGGGTTGCCGTCTGCAACCCCTTCAACCGCCGGATGACCGCCGCCGTCCTGCGGCTGCAGAACCTCTCCCTTTCCGTTTCCGGAGACTATGAGAAGTTTTTTGAAATCGGCGGAGAGGTTTACGCCCACATCATGGACCCGCGCACCGGCCTCTCCGCCCGGAACATGCTGATGGCGGTGGTGGTTTCTTCCCAAGCCGTCGACAGCGACGCGCTCTCAACCTTCTTCTTTGTGGAAGGCGTCGAGCGGAGCCGCGAGTACCTGGAACGGCATCCCAATCGGGCGGCCATCTTCTACGGGCCAGGCCCTTCCCGTCACAGCTTCCAACAGACCGTCGTCAGGTCGCGAGAGATGGACCTTCCCTCCGGCAGCCTCATGGAATTTGAGAGCCCGTGACCGGCTCTGCCTCTTCCGCGCCCGATCTACGCTACTCTGCGGTCCTTGGCTTTTGCTATTGCGTGTCGGCGGTCGGGCCGTAGATTGACGGATTCTTGCCGCCCATCGGGCGCAGGTAGGTGCTCAGTTGCCCGCGGTGATGGACCGAGTGTTTCACCGCCATGGCCAGAAGGTTGATGGCGGGCAACTGAATCATCCCCAGCAGATCGATGATTCCGGTCAGCTTCTCTCCCGGCAGGGCCCGCACGCGATTGAGCGCCGCCGGAACCTTCACTTTATACCGGGCGATGGCGTCGGCGGGGTTCATGATCCCGCAGGCGTCAGTGGCCTCAGGCGGATGGGCAAACTCCCCGTCCGCAATCGAGTTCAGCATCCACTCGTCTTCCAGCGTGATGTGCCGGAGCAGCCCCAAGCCGCTCTTGGCCTTCGGGTCGGATTGATAGTCCAGGCGGCCGCCCGGAACCGCCTCAAAAATCCGCAGCGTCGCCGTCATTTCATTCTCAAAATCCGCGATCAGAAAATCCGCCACGATCTTGGCT
>JBJKQF010000118.1:0-5716 GCA_046705545.1 Terriglobia bacterium | reverse complement strand
GGGCTACGTCACACCCACCAAGTCCCGGGTCCTGGGCGGGCTGACGCACTGGCAGCGGCAGCAGATCGTGCGCATCGACCGGGAGCCTTCCCTGGACGGTCGGCAGAAACTTCGCGAGCGGCTTCGTCCCCTTGTCGCCTTGTCGCTCAGGAAGGCGCAAGGATTGCTGGTTTCCGATTACGGCTACGGGGCGACCAGCGCCGCGGAGGTTGAAGCCCTGCGGCCGCGGACGAATCGCCGCCAATCTCCGCTCGTGATCGATTCAAGGTATGACCTGGCGGCTTATTCAGGGGCAACCGCCCTCACTCCCAATGAGCCGGAGGTTGAGGCGGCTTTTGGAAAGCGCATTGGGGACGACCTCGGCTTGCTGTTTGAGTTGGGCTACACATTGCTTCAACGCCAATCGTTGCAGGCCCTCTTGGTCACCCGCGGGCGCGACGGCATGGTTCTCTTTGAGGCGGGACGCAAGCCGCAGGTGATTCCGGTCTTCGGATCCGACCAGGCGGTGGACGTGACAGGCGCGGGTGACTCTGTGGTAGCCGTCTTTACGCTGGCGCTGGCGGCGGGAGCGAGCTTTGCCCACGCGGCCCTCATGGCCAATTGCGCGGGCGGGTTGGTGGTGATGAAGCGCGGGACAGCTACGGTTAGTGCGCGTGAACTTAAAGAGGCGATCAGTAACGGGTGAACGATAAGACGATATCTCGGGAAGAAGTATCCTCGCTGGGCGAGCGCTTGCGGCAGGGGGGACATCGGATTGTGTTGGCCAACGGCTGCTTCGACTTGCTCCACGTTGGCCACATCCGCTATTTGGAGAGCGCCCGCCGCCAGGGAACCGTTCTGGTGGTGGGAGTGAATAGCGACCGGTCGGTTAGGGAATTGAAGGGGGAAGGAAGGCCGCTGCTGCCCCAGCAGGCGCGGGCTGAGATGCTGCAGGCGTTCGAGTCCGTGGATTACGTGGTGATTTTTGATGAACTGACCGCTGAATCCATTCTGCGCGAGCTGCGCCCGCACGTGCACTGCAAAGGTACAGACTACACCCAGGCGACGGTCCCCGAGCGTGGAATTGTCCAGGAATGGGGCGGGGAAGTACAAATTGTTGGCGACGAAAAGAATCATTCCACCCGCCAAGTGCTTGCGCGGATTGTCCAGGACAATCAGGATGAAGCGGTGGACCGCGCAAAAAGATGAAGCAAGAATCAGGGCGCGGCCTTGGCGCTTGCCGGCTTTCTGGGTAAGAGATGCCTGATTCCTACCTCCGGTTCCTGGTGGTTCGTCTCAGTTCGGTTGGGGACATCGTCCATGCCCTTCCCGCGGTGGCGGCGCTCGGCCGCACCTATCCCCAAGCAAGCATTCACTGGGCTGTAGAGACGAGATACGCGCCGCTCCTCGAGGGCAATCCGTACGTGCGCCAAGTCATCAAGCTAGACACGCTGGGCTGGAGAAAACGTTTAACCTCCAGCGGCACGATTGAGGAAATCCTGCAATCTTTTCGAAGGCTTAAGGAGTTGCCGTACGACGCGGCGATTGACCTGCAAGGTCTCTTGAAAACCGGCCTGCTGACTTGGATAACCCGTTCGCGGGAACGCCTGGGATTTGAGGGAAAATGGCTGCGAGAACCCGCTGCTGGCCTTTTTTATACGCACCGAATTTCACCACAAGGCCGTCGGCACATCGTGGAGATTAATCTTTCGCTAGTGGAATACTTGGGCGCTCGGCCGGGGACCTGGGAGTTTCCGTTGCCGGATCACGATGAGGAAAGGGCCGCGGTTTTGGAACGGCTTGCCGGGTCGGGCGTGGCCGAATATATCATCGTCAATCCCGGTGGGGGATGGCAGGCAAAGCGCTGGTCTCCGGAAAACTATGCCCAGGCCATCCGCCGGTTGGCCGGAGAATTGCCATTTGATATCCTGTTAACGGGCTCGGAACAAGAAGAGGGTTGGATTCGGGGAATTGTGGAGCGTGCGGAAACGCCGCGGGCCAAGTGGTTTCCTTCCACTCTCCTCGAGTTTATTGCCTTGGCGCGCGGCGCGAAGCTTCTGATCGGGGGAGATACCGGGCCCCTGCACTTGGCGGCCGCTGTGGGAACGCCTCTGGTGGCCATCTTTGATTCGTCTGATTCCCGGAACACTCCGGAGAGAAATGGCCCTTTCAATGCGGCGGACGTTGTGCTTTGCGGCCCCAGGGAGGGGAATCAGGCGCCGTACTCAAAACATATGGATTTTCTGGCGGGGGTCAGTGTCGAATCCGTCGTGGAAGCTGCCGTCGAGCGGTTAAAGAGAGCGAATGGGTAAAGACTTTGGAACTTTTGTCGCCCGGTGGCGGGTCCCCATGGGATTCGCCTTGGGACTTACTTATCTGATTTTTGCCCAGCCTACCGTCCCGCTGCTTGCTATCGGCGCGCCCGTGGCTCTTTGCGGCCTGGGAATTCGTGCGTACGCGGCGGGCTATCTTGAAAAGAACCGCAGCCTGGCCATATCCGGTCCATATGCCTACACCCGCAATCCTCTTTACCTCGGCAGCCTGTTGCTCGGCACAGGGCTGGTTATCGCCGGAGGGCTTTGGTGGCTGGCGGTAATCTTTGCTTGTTTTTTTATTTTCGTTTACTGGCCCGTCATGAAACGCGAGGAAGCCGGGCTGCGCGAGCAGTACGGGGCAAACTTTGATGCCTACGCAGCGGCTGTTCCCCTTTTTATTCCCTATCGGAAGCCTGCAAAGGCCCCGGAGGGAAAGTTTCAATGGCAACGCTACCGCAAGAATCGTGAATACGAAGCGGCCCTTGGTTATCTGGCCGGGATTCTCTTCCTGGCCTTGAAAATTTTTCTTCGTTAGGAGCGGTCGCAGGTTGCCTTTCCACAGGACTCTGCGTCTAACTGAAATATGAAGATCGGCCGGCCTTGCACGATCATAGGGGGAATACTCTTGGCTCTGCTCGCTGCGAGAGCGCCAGCCCAGGAGACAAAGATTCACTCCCTTCCTTTTGCGCCGGGAGAAACGCTGACCTATGACGTGAGTTGGTCCATTTTCCCCGCTGGTGAGGTTACGGCCACGATCACTAAGGACCCGAACGGCTCGCAAAACGACTTTGTCGTCAAAACAACCGCTCGTTCCGAGGGCTTTGTCTCCCTCCTATACAAGGTGCGGGACAATTTCCAGTCGGTGTTTGACCCGCAGTCGCTCTGTTCTCTCGGAATTTCCAAGCAGATCAACGAAGGCCGCCGCCATCGTAACGCTGAAATCACTTTTGACAAATCCAAAGGAATGGCGATTTTGAACGAGCGGAACCTGAGCAAGCCGAGTGAGCCTCCCAAACACGACGAGCATGAAATCCCGCCCTGCGTTCAGGATATCGTTTCAGGATTTTATTACCTGCGGGGGCAGCCCTTGCGGGTGGGGGAGACGATTCACCTGGCCGTCAATGACGGTTCCAAGACGACCCAAGTTGCCGCCACTGTTCTGGACCGCGAAAAGATTCAAACCCCCATGGGAACCCAGGAGGCTCTGCGCGTCGAACCCAAAATCTTCGGGACGCTCTACAAGAAAATGAAAGGCCGCATGGTCATCTGGTTCAGTGACGACCAACACCACTACCCCCTGCGAATCAAGGCGGAGCTTAGCATGGGAGCCATTACGGGGACGCTGGCTTCGATATCAACCACTCCGCAGAAAGGCACCCTGGCCGGGGCCGCCGGGTCTGCAGTTCCTTCCAAAATGCCTTCAGAAACCCTTAAATGATTTTGTACTTCTCGGCGAGAACGCGCTGGAACCGGGGCCGGTAAAGCAGGTCGAAGGTACGCGCTTTGTCCGGGAAAAGGCTGATTGCATAGCGGCGCGTGGAGGCCACCATCTCCGCCGCTTCTTCCACGGGGATATCAGACTGGCGGAGCGTGCTCATGACCAGGTCTACAACGACCTGAAGCCGCCGAATCTTTCTTGCCTCTTCAAGGATTTCAGCTTCGGTCGCCATCGTTTTCTGCTTCCTCCTGGTCAAGGCCTTCTTGAACTATCGATCTGTCACCCTCTAGGCATTATAGGTTATATCTCAGAATCCCCACGTCTGGGATTTTGCAGCCTTTGCGTGGACCTCGTTCCTCCCGCAAGCGAAAGTGATGGGAAGGGAAAGTTCGAGCGGCTGAATCAGTTGAATCTCTGCGGTTTTTGATAGCTCTGGACAACGAGCTGTGATCCGTCAGCCCTCACGGTCACGGCTCCGTTGATTGAAGTACGGAGCACCCTGACGCCTGCGGCATAGAGCCGTTCGTAAACCGGGAAGCTGCGCGCGGCGCGGCCGTAATTTCTTTCACCGGAAATGACGATGACTTTCGGATCGACACGCTCCAGAAATGCTGACTGAGCGGGAGAACCTGTAAGGGGTTTGGCGGATTCCAAAACGTTACTGGTCATGGAATCGGTCGATTCGGCAAGGGTCCATGCGACCCGATCCCCCGTGTTACCGCGCCAGAGGAAGCTCCCCTGATTCGACGTGATACGCAGCACCGGGTTGTCGTCGCTCATGGGAGACCGTGACCTTTGCCACAAGAACGGCGGCCAAAGCACCTGAAGAGTCGCCCTCCCTCGTCTTTCCCGGTCATTTTGAGAGATTTCTCGAATTGACGCCCCACGCTCGCGAGCTACACCGATCATGTCCTGATATGCAGAGTTCGCCACCCTGGGGCCCCGCCACAGTTCCCGAACTTTGAAGTTGCGGAGAACCGCCTCCATCGCCTTGATGCTTTCAGTGCTGCCGCTGCCCAAAACCGCGACATCGATTTTCTGGATTCCCCGGGACCACAAATAGGGAGAAACGATCTCTTCTCCTGGATTCCAGCGTCCGCCCACCGGCCCGAACTGTTCACGTCCTCCTGCGTTCAGAAGCATCGTGGCGCCATCGGGTAACACAATGAACAAAGCTTCACCCCGACCGCAATCAAGCGCCGTAACTTCCAATGCGCCCTTTGGGATTCTGGGGGAGAAGGGATATGTAGCGATGATCAACGAGAATAAGCTGGAGACCGCCAGGGAAATTACGAAGATACGTTTGTTCCTCCCGAGGCTCCAGGCCAGCACTACGATGGACACCGCGCACCCGACCGCTACCCAAACGGGAGGGCCAGGAATTCGGTAGGAGAGCCAGGATGGGTAGTGGGGGATCTCCGTCACGGCGAGCAGCGCGTTAGTGACCCAGAACAGCAGCTTGCCGGGAATCACTGCTACTGCCGGCACCGTAGCGCCCAGCAAGATCGTGGGCAACGCCAGTGCGAGCAGCACGGCCACTAGGGGAAACGCCAAGGCATTCAATCCGATTCCGACCAAGGTGACCCGATGGAAGGTGGCGGCCATGGGCATCAACAAGCCGACTTGCAGAAAGGCGGAAAAGAAGATCAGTTCCACTACCCACAGGCAAGCGTGGACGGGAACGGTGACTCCCCGTCCTGCGAGGACAGGGTGCCGCTCGAGAACAGAAAATCGCTTCTTGGACCAGCCAATCAAGGCTCGCAGTTCCATCCGAAATTGTGCCATCTGCGGGAGCAAGATTGCGTCGAGGTCGAGGTCGTTTACTCGCGCCAAGGCCCTGCGATATGGCAAGGCCGTGCAATCCAGGATGGGGACTGCCAGGCCGACAATCAGCAGGGCCGCTGAAAAGGAAAGTTCAAACCCGGCTTCAAAAAGCCAAGCCGGCCTGTAGACCAACAAGGCCAGACCGGCCAGACCGACGGCG
>JBJKQF010000117.1:0-3051 GCA_046705545.1 Terriglobia bacterium | reverse complement strand
GTGGGTTACCTTCGTGAGCTGATGGCGTCGAATCCGGACATCAACGATGGGCTGCGCTCGCTGCTCGGACTCTGCCGGGTGACGCTGGCGTGCCAATAAGGGTGCGGGCGCTGGCAGTCGCAAGAAGTCTCGCATTCATAAGCGGACGGCGAAGGGAGCGAAATAATATGGCGATTTTCAAGCGCGGAAGAGTCTATTGGTATCATTTCCTGTGGAACGGGCGGCACATTCAGGAGTCTACCAAACAAGGGAATCCACGGGTTGCTAGGCAAATGGAAGCCGCCCATCGAACACGGTTGGCCAAGGGTGAGGTGGGGATTGTAGAACGCAAGCCTGCGCCCACCCTGAAGGAGTTTTCTCAGCGGTTTATTGATTACGTGCAGACTCGCAACGCAGGGAAGCCTGCTACAGTCCGCTTTTACTCCGAGAAGCTGACACGCATACTCGAATGTGGTTCTCTGGCCGAAGCCCGGTTAGACAGAATCGACGAAAGCTTAATTGAACGGTTTGTCCAATGGCGGAGCCAGCAAGCCAGCCGGGCGGGTTCAAACCGAAAGAGAAGGACAACCGCGCATCGACGTCGGCCTGTCAGCGCAGCTACCGTCAATCGTTCTTTAGCAACCCTCCGCAAGCTGTTGCGTCTGGCGCATGAATGGCGATTGATCGACCGGGTCCCCCGGATCCGGTTACTTCCGGGGGAACGTAACCGCGAGTTTATCTTGAACCACGAGCTGGAGGGGCTTTACTTGGAGATGGCCAGACAGCCATTGAAAGACGTGGCCATGTTGATCTTGGATGCTGGACTGCGAATCGGCGAAGTCTTGGCGCTTCAGTGGCGCGACATTCATCTGACGCCGGCCACGGGCGCAAGATTTGGATACTTAACCGTCCGTGATGGCAAGACAAGATTTGCCCGGCGAAATGTGCCCTTGACCGGCCGGGTTTCTGGCATGCTCAAAACACGGAGATCGCAACACCCTACGCCCTGGGTATTCGTCGAACAGGCTGCTCCGATGTCCGTAACGTCGCTTGACCATCTCCACAAGCAACTCCGCGACGGCTTGAATTTACCCAGTGAGTTCGTGCTACACTCGCTCCGACACACTTACGGGACGCGTTTGGGGGAGGCTGGCGCGGATGCCTTTATGATCATGCGGCTTATGGGTCATTCGAGCGTAACGGTGAGCCAGCGATACGTCCATCCCACTCCCGAAGCCTTGGAGCGAGCCGTGGAAAGGTTAGAAGGTTTGAATCAAAGGTCGAGAAGGAATCTGCGAGGCAGCCCAAAAGCCAAGCCACCCGCTACATTTTCCGCTACACCTCGACAGATCGCACCCGTAAGTTATTGAGGGCCCATAGCTCAGTTGGTTAGAGCAGCGGACTCATAATCCGTTGGTCCCAGGTTCAAGTCCTGGTGGGCCCACCATAGACTCCCGCGAACTAGTCCTCAGCTACCCAATTCCCCCATGGCTCTCCGCCGTAGCCGCACCGAGTAGCAGCGTTCAAAACCAGGGTTCAAGATTGCCGCAACCGGCAAGTGGCAGGAAGCGCGAGAGCGCGGCAAGCTTCTGCCAGCGGCTCGGCCGCCAACTCACGCTGGCAAGGGAAGATTCGAGAGTCCGGCACGGGAGCAGGCAAGCATCTTCCCATTGAAATCCAATCCCTTTCCGGTACAATTGGCCTCAGCTTAAAGCTCATTCCTTGCAAGGAGGCAATCCGTTGGACGTTCCCGATCTCCGTCCTGCGAGCTTCGGAGAGTTGCTGGACCGCACCTTTACTTATTACCGGCGGCATTTCTGGCTTTTTGTTGCAATTATGGCCATCCCCCAAGTGCTCATTGTCACTATTAACATCGCTTGGGAGGGAATTCAGCGGACGGCCTTTCATAACGCCCTCACAGCGCCGCCAGCCATGCGAGGCGCAGCAATTTTTGGCACCGCCTTCCTGGGCATCCTCGTTGTCGCAGCTGCTTTTATGGCCATTTATTCCATCGCCCTGGGGGCCACGACGTTCGCGGTTTCGGAAATACATCTGGGGCACGCCACCACAGCTCGCGCCGCTTACCAGAGGATGCGGGGCCGCTTTTGGCGATTGATCAGCCTGATCGGAAACGTAGCGCTCCGCACATATCTCGTTTTCGGCTTGGCGATGGCTCTGTTTGCAATCTTGGAATCGAACCCGGCGGTCTCCGCGAAAGGCCAGGGCGCGATCGTGGGGGTTCTGATAATCCTTTTGGCGCTTGCGGCGTTTTTTGGCGGGATCTTCTTTTCTGTCCGCTTTGTTTTGCGGTATGCGTGTGCCATACCCGCACAGCTCCTGGAAAATCTCAAAGGCGGCGCCGCCATCAAACGCAGCATCACGCTGACTAGGAGCAACCTGGGGCGGGTGTTCCTCCTCATACTGCTGATGACCCTGGTCACTTATACAGTGGCAGCGGTCCTGGGGGGGCCATTCCTCATAGCAAGCCTCATAACATCCGTCAAAACGCACGGTCAGGCTCCTTTTTGGCTCGTCCTATGCACGAATATTATGAGCGGCGTGGGCCAGACGGTTACGGGGCCTCTGCTAATGATCGGGCTGGTCCTGCTCTATTACGATCTGCGAGTCCGTAAAGAGGGATTCGACCTCCAGGTGATGATGTCGGCCTTAGACGCGCAAGCCCCACTTCCCGGCGCCCCTACAAATTCTCCACCTCCCGCGCCTGCGGGTCTGCAATTGGAACAATCCAGCGTGGCAGCCCTCGTCGGGTTGACGATGTTGACGCTGGGCCTGTACTATCCCATCTGGTTTATGCGCCGGCGCGCGGGAATCAATAGCCTGAAGTCCAAGGAGAAACTTAACCTCGGTATTTTTCTTCTGGCTTTCGCTCTATGGTTTCTCGATCTCGTGTTGGATCTTGGCAAGGTCTACTTACCCTCGCCGTTTGCGCGCGCCGGCATCACGTCAGTTGGCGGTCTTAGCATCTTGGTCAGCCTGGCCGCAGTCGTCATCTTGCTGATCCAAACCTTCAAAGTGCGGCGGATGATTGAAGAGCACGCGGCGGAATCGGTG
>JBJKQF010000116.1:0-2665 GCA_046705545.1 Terriglobia bacterium | reverse complement strand
CACGTGAGTCGGTCCTGACGGCGTTGCTGCGGGAAGCCTTCGGCGGCCGGGAAAGGAAGTTTTGAGTGCGAAAGGGTTTGACCGCCGCGGAACAAATCTGGGCTGACCTCATGGAAGGGAACAAGCGGTTCCAGGCCGGCACGCCGGCCTTCCGGGAATTTACCCGCAAGCGTATCGAGCTTTGCAGAGGGCAGCGTCCGAAAGTGGTTGTGCTATCCTGCTCGGACAGCCGCGTTTCTCCCACCCTGATTTTTGACAAGACCCTTGGAGAGCTCTTCGTGGTCAAGACGGCCGGAAACCTGGCGGACCGCGTGGCATTGGGCAGCATTGAATACGCTGCGGAGTACCTTCAATCCGCCGTCTTGGTAATTCTGGGTCACGAGCAGTGCGGAGCGGTGGGCGCAGCGGCCACTGGAAGCAAGATGCTCACGCCGAACCTGGAATCGATTGTCCGCAAGATTCATCCCGCCCTGAAAAATGTTCAAGGCCCTCAGGGCAGCGCCCGCTGGCTCCGGCTTGCGGAGCGAGCCAATGTTCACCAGAGCGGGCGCGACATTCTGCGCCACAGCTCATTGCTCCGGCGGAAAGTGGCGGCCGGCAACTTGACGCTGATCAAAGCCCTCTATCGTCTCCGCACCGGAAAGGTCGTTCGCCTGGCGGACTGAGTTGATCGAACGCCGCTGCGAGCGTCCTGCGCAGAGCGATGAAAGACCGGTAGCTAGCGTTCGGATTGCAGGGGAGTTAAGGGAGAAAGCGTCCAAGGCTTGCCGTCGAGCCGGTCGGGAGGGTTGACGTTGAGGAGTTTCATGACGGTGGCCGAAACGTCCATGATGCTGGGATCGGCGGTATCGAGTTTGCGGTTGATAAAGAGGATGGCGTGGGTGTTCTTGGGGTCGGAGGCGCAATGGTCGCCGCTCCACTTGCGCGTGTTCGGAACCACGATGCCGGGCGGAATGGCCCCCAGGGAAGTCTCCCAGGAAGTGCGGTAGCCGGGCTCGAAGTTGAGTTGAAGGTCAGGCGCTTCCTTGGCGTACGGGCCGTGATCGATTTCGTGCCCTAGAAAGACGTCTTCAAGGACCGGCTTGTGGGTTTTGGGATCGCGGAAGGCCAGGAGCTTGGACCGAATCTCTTCTTCCAACTGATGGGCCTGTTCGCCGGGCTCCACGATGCCGTACTTCTCGCGGCCGTACATGTTCAGGTAGATCTGCCCCAGGCCCAGCGCGTAGGCGCGCGTGCGGCTCCAGTCAACGTTGGGGAAGAAGTTGCCCTGGGCGTAGAGGTTCTCCAGCTTGTATTCCTTCGCCGTCGCCTCAGGATTTTTCAGCACCATGTAACCGTTCTTGACCAGCCAAGTGTTAGTGTTGAAACCATAGTTGAATGCGTGGAAGCCGTGGTCTGAGACGATGATCAAGGTCGCCCCTGGCTTCATCTTCTGCTCGACCTCGCCCACCACTTTGTCTGCCGCCTGATAGATCTGGAGGATGGCATCGCCGTATTTCTTGGCGAGCACCGGGTCATAACGCGGACTCTGGGGATCAGTCAGCCGCCAGAACATGTGCTGGACGCTGTCCGTGCTGGTGTAAATGGCCACCATCAAGCTGGGGGGATGGTTCTGAAGCTGGTTAAGCACCATCTTGGTCAGCGAATTCATGGTCTGATACGTATCCTGCAGGAACACTCCTTCGCCGATCCTTTCCTCGTTAAGGGCCCAGGTGTCATGCCACCAGCCCAGCGTTTTGAAGTCTCCCCAGCGTTTCTCCAGCGACTTGCTCCAGCCGGCGGGATAAGTGACCGGAAGGGCGGGATCCTTCGGATCGATGTTCAGCGGGCACATGTAAATTCGCAGAGCGGGCGAGGTTTCAAGAACAAAAAAGCGGCTGATGGCGTGGACGGAAATGAAGGTGTTGATGGGAAACTTTTCGTTGAACCATTTGCTCCAGTGGCGGTTGCCGACCGTTTCGGTCTGGCCGTCCAGGGTGATGGTGACGCTGTTGCCGTCAGGCGTCACCTGGAAGCTGACCGGGATGGAGATGCGCCGGTATTGATCCGCGGTGGGATCAACGGGGCCGGAGATTTCAGACTTGGCGCTGCGGCCTTCCATGTTGAGACGCACTAGTTTGCCGCCGAACGTGGTGTTGCCGGCCTGCTCCTGCGCCAGGTTGCTGGCGAAGTAAAAGAAGGTTCCCCACGTCCCGCGAATGTCAGGAACGCCCAGACCCGCCAGGAGTTTGCCGCCCGGCACCGGGCTGGGAGGGAACTCCAGCGGCATGCGGAGCACGGTGGTCTTGTATCCGGCGTCTGCGACGGCTTCGTAAAAAGGCGTTCCGTGCCGCTCATTGGTGACTTTCGCGCCCCGGATGGGGATCAGGCCGAAAAGGAACTTGGGCTTTTGCTTGGCCACCAGCGCAATGCGGGGAAGATACGTTTGGGGATTGCGAGCCAGGAAATCATAGATTCCCGTTCCCCCCGGATTCAGGCCGGTGGCAAAGGCCGCCCAGGCCACGGGCGACTCGGGAGGGTTCGTGGTTGCTAACTTGGTGAATGTTCCCGTTTGAGCCAAACGCGCAAAATTTGGCAGTTTGCCTTCCTGGATCCACTTGTCGGCCAGGATTGGAGACATGCCGTCAAAACCAAGAATGACGACTTGCTTGTTGACCGGGCGAGT
>JBJKQF010000115.1:0-16513 GCA_046705545.1 Terriglobia bacterium | reverse complement strand
TCTTTTCGCCAACGATAATACGTTTGAGTGTGAATCCCCACCTCCCGGCAGGCTTGCGGCGTGGTCTTTCCGTTCGCAATCTCAACCTCAATCTGGCGGAGCACATTCACAACCTGCTCCGGCTTGTTCTTCTTCGTCGACATGTCCGGTCCACCTTCACAGGTGAATTCTCTCTCATTTCACCTGATTGAATAAGGACGATGGCTCCTATGCATCCCGGGTACACTTCGGTTGGTTTGGAGACCGAAGTTCGCGGGAGGAAGGAGCCGTGATGATTATTGTAGGCTGCGATTTTCATCCCAGCTATCAACAGATTGCGTTTGTCGATACGGAATGCGGGGAGGTCGAGGAAAGGAGTTTGACCCATTCTGGTGCGGAGGCCGAACAGTTCTATAGGGGATTGGCCGGACCTGCACTGGTCGGCATGGAAGCGGTCGGCAACTCGCAGTGGTTTGTGGGATTACTGGAACGTTTGGGACATGAAGTTTGGATCGGTGATGCGGCGCAGATCCGGGCCAGCTATGTTCGACAGCAGAAGACCGACCGTCCGGATGCGGGACATATCCTCAAATTGCTCATTGAGGGACGCTTCCCTCGCATCTGGATACCCACGATCGAAATGCGCGATCACCGGCAGTTGCTGATTCATCGGCATCGGCTGGTTCAGTTGCGCACGCGGGTCAAGAACGAACTCCAGCACCTGGCGTTGAATCAAGGCTTGCAATGGAAGAGGAAATTATGGACCACAGAAGGTCGAGCCAAGCTTGAAACACTCCCACTGGAGAGGTGGACGGCACGGCGGCGGCAAGATCTGCTGCTGTTGTTAGCCACGTTGGAGGAACAGATCGAGTTGCTGAATGAAGCGGTGGCTGAGGTAGCCGAAACCTACCCGTCGGCAGGTCTGCTGATGACCCAGCCGGGAGTAGGCCCTGTAACTGCCTTGGCCTTCGTCCTGACGATCGGTGACGTGAGGAGGTTCTCACGCAGCAAGCAGATCAGCAGCTACCTGGGTCTGATTCCGCGGGAACATTCCTCGGGCGGCAAGCAAAGGATGGGCTCGATCAGCAAGCAGGGAAACCGACTCCTGCGGACCCTGTTAGTGGAGGCGGCACAGTCGCTCGTGCGCTTTGATCCTGGATTCCGCAGAGAGTATCAGCACCGCTGCCACCAGAAGCACCGGGCCGTGGCGAAGGTTGCTGTAGCACGCAAGCTGGCGGTACGGCTCTTTTGGATGTTACGCACGCAGAGGCCGTACCCGGATGTTTTCACATCGAGAGGAGCCTGATTGGTACCATGGTGGGCCAAACCAGACCGTTCATCTGAATAGGCACTCTCGCACCCGGCACTGGCTGGGTGTCCGAATAGAAGAATCATGGCCGACGTGGCTGGCCGAATCGATGGTTGGTGGAAGATCCTCCACCAGGATGATTCAAAGATGCCCTGCGAAGAGCTTCGGTTTCCAAACCCTTGGCCCTGCAGAGCTGCTCAAGGCAGCTCCCCTGTGAAGTGTGCTCTTGACATTGCCTTCGTCCTTATCGATGGTACCAAAAATGCCGGGCAGGTCATACCTGCCAAAGGCGAATGCAAAGCGAAACATTGTTCAAAAATGGTACAGCGGGTAAAATTTACCCATCGCTCCGCAACGGAGCCAAATCGAGCCGGGAAGGGATGCCGATGCGAGCCGTGATCCAGCGCGTGAAGCGCGCCGAGGTTAGAGTTGAGGGCCGGACCGTTGGCCAAATCGGTCCGGGCGTGCTGGTGCTGGTGGGCATCGCCAGGGAAGATACGCCGGAGACCGGCAGGGCCTTAGCGGAAAAGATCGCCGGGCTCAGGATCTTCAATGACGGCGAGGGTCGCATGAACCTAGCCCTTCAGGAAGCAGGCGGCGCAGCCCTGGTGGTGTCGGAGTTTACCCTCTACGGAGATTGCCGCAAGGGCCGCCGCCCAAGCTATATTCAGGCGGCCCGCCCTGAGGACGCGCGCCCACTCTACCTGGCCTTTGTTGAGTCGTTGAAGATGCTAGGCGTGAAGGTTGAAACGGGAGAGTTCCAGGCCATGATGGACGTTGAACTGGTGAACGACGGCCCGGTCACGCTGCTGCTCGACTCCGACCGAACCTTCTAAAGCCTCCGCGGTGATGGGGAGTCCCCGGCCATTCCCTTCTCACGCCGGAAAAGAACCTTGATGCCGCGGCGCCATTGATCGTTGATGCCCACTTGGATCACGGCAATCGAGGGGTCCAGATAGCGGAGCAGCCGGGCCGTGGTGGAGTGAAACCGGAAAGCAGGAGCCACCAGGTACAGCAACGGCGGCGCGTCGGCCAGAGAAACGCCCGGAAAGTAACCGAAGTCCCGAAACGTTCCCTGCCGCCGCAGCGACTCCACGCGCAACCAGTAATCAAGCGCCTGGAAGGGCAGATTGATTTCCTCCTCCAGCTTTAGCTCAATAACCGCCAATCGCCCGGCGCGCGTCACGCTCAGGATGTCAATCACGCCTCGGTCCGCGCGGGAGAACGCCGGCACCTGCGGATACACAAAGTCCTGGCAAAGCGCAGGATCGATCTTGGTGATGTCCCGCACCAACATACTTTCAAGCCAGCTCTCAGACTGCAGCCGGTAGAATTCGTCGGCGGCGTCCCGGGAATGCGCGTTACGCCGCGCGAGCGCTTGCAAGATGAACTCCTGAAATTCCTCCGGGCCGGCTTCATCCGCGCGGCGCACGCTCCCTTCAAGCCCAAAATAAATCCGTGCCGAGAGGTCGCCTTCTACGCGAGCCACCTCAAGCCCTTCGACGCGCACGGAAACAAAATCTCCGGCAGCGTCGGCCGAAATTGTAAGGCGGTCCACCGCATCCCCCAGCAGGCCACGCAGCATCTCGTGCTGCCGGCGGACCAGTGATTCGCGGGATTTTCGCGGCACAAGGCGCGCTTGCAGTTGGCCGCTCGCGTCGAGATCCAACAGCCGCGCCTGCGGCTCGCCCTGGCTCCATTCGTAAAGTTCCAACTGCACCGCTCGACGATTGAGGCTTCGCGCCCGCTGCACATTCAGATCCACCGCGGCGGGGGGCAAGTAAACTTGCAGTTTGGGCACCACCGTTTTGGCTGCCCGATTGCGGAGCCATTCGAGCCAGATCAACCCGAACGCCAGCGCCGCGTCAGCGGCCGCCGGAGGTTCATCCTTGCCGAGTCCGATAAAAGCCCAAGCCGTTGTCCCCCGCCTCGATTGCCCGCGCGTATACCAGGTGGAAAAGGAATGCTCGCGGTCGGAGCGGTGGCTGACGTATTCCAACTTTCGCACCGGTGACTCGCGTCCGAGCATGGCCACGAACTCCCGACGGAAAGCCGACCGGGCCCCCTCTCTGCCGCGCCGCTCCGCGAGGCGCAACTCGCGAAACTCGAGCACGCTGGTTTCTTTCGAATGCGGCCGACGCACATAGAGGCCAAGTCTTCCTCTGTCGCGATAGGCCAACTCTTCCACACGCCGCACGAGCGAACGGTTCGAGTTCCAGACTTCGAGTAGCAGCTTGTCGAATTCAAGCCGCAACCTCCACTCGGCTGAGGCAAGATCGAACAGCTCCGCCCCATCCTCAAGGAGTGTCGGGTGTGAAAGTAACTGGAGAAAGGCACCAACGTCGCTTTGGAGGTTACGAAAATATTCGGGATCGCGTCGACGCGCCATGGCAACTCGCGCCCCATTATATCGAGGCGCAATCAGCAGTCAAAGCCGTCTCGGATGGGAAGAGACTCAACCGACCCAGGAATCTCAAAGCTCTCCAGCATGACAACTAGGTCATTTCATCAAGGAAGACCTTGATATGTGCGGTGCATTGTGACGTTAACAGGAGAGCCAAAGACGCAAACAATTTTCAGCCATGGACAGGCTTCCCGGCTGCCGGGATGCCTCGCAAAGCTTGTCCCAGGCGTCTTCGGCTCGCTCAGGACCGTTCGCGAGCAGAGGAGCGAGCGGGCTCAGCGGGCCCCACCAGAAATATTTTTCGGCAAGCCTCTAAGGCTTCGATTGGGGATTCAAAATCTTCTTGGTAATGTTTTGGTTAAAGTCCACCAGCAATTGCGACAAAAGATCGCTGGCCTTCGGGTCTGCCTTGGCAAGGGCTGCCGTGACGGCGTCGCGCTGATTGAGCACGGACTCAAGCGCGGACTTCAGGCCGGAGGAGGGTGCGCTATCAGCTTCATGGCGCACGCCGTCGAAAAACTTTGTGGAGAGCGCCGAAGCATCCGCGTAGTTCTTGTTTTCGGCTTCCTGGAAGAGAGAAACCAACTGGCTTTGCAGGCGGCAAAGGCGGAATTTGGCTTCCGACTTGGTCAAACTCGCTGAGGTATCGATCAATTCGCCTTGCGTCTGAAGCAACTTCTTGTGTTGCGGCCAGTATCCGGCCACGAAAGCAAGTGCGATGACGATCACGAACGCCAGGTAACCAAAGCGCTTCATGCTTCACCTCTTTCCTGATTGTGCAGGTAAAAACCTCCTGACCCGCTTCAAGGCAACGCTCCCTCCCCACAGAGCGCCCGGGCTTGAAGGCCTGCCCAGCAACTTACCCCCTCTGCCTTCTTGAGTCAAGCTGCTCCGCGCCACACCCCTTGCCAGGGCATGGACATGGCAGACCACATTCTTTAATCTCCAGGCAGGGTTGAGTCGTTTGCTTGAGAAGCGGGCAAAATGAGGCGGATATAAGAGGCGCTGTGGGCTTTGCAGTCCGGAGCTAACGGAGGGAGTTATCGATCTCGTGCAGCCAGTCGGGCCGCTTGAGGACCTCGCGGGGCTTGGAACCTTCCGGGGCGCTGATGATGCCGTCCCGCTCCATCAGGTCAAGGAGGCGAGCGGCGCGGCCATACCCTAGCCGCAGGCGGCGCTGCAGCAGCGAGGTGGAAGCCTTGCCGGATTCCACCACCACGCGGACGGCGTCATCGTAAGCTTCATCCACATCCGAGCTGTCCACGTCTTCGTCGAGTTCGGCGCCGCGGTCGTCCTTATCGCGGACGGGCTTGAGGAACTCCTCGTTGTACTCCGGCTCGCACTGCGCCTTGCACCACTCGACGACCTTGTCGATCTCTTTTTCGGTCACCAGCGCGCCGTGCAAGCGGGAGAGCCGAGAGGTTCCGGGCGGCAGGAAGAGCATATCACCGCGGCCCAGGAGAGCTTCCGCTCCGTTCGAGTCCAGAATGGTTCTGGAATCCACCTTAGACGCCACGCGGAAAGCGATGCGGGAAGGAAGGTTTGCCTTGATCAGCCCGGTGATCACGTCCACGGAAGGCCGTTGCGTGGAAAGAATCAAGTGGATGCCCACCGCGCGGGCCATCTGCGCCAGGCGCGTGATGGCCTCCTCAACACCCTGAGGCTCAACCATCATCAAGTCCGCAAGCTCGTCAATAACAATCACAATGTAAGGCAGCGGACGGTTGCGGTCAGGATCGGTGTCAAAAAGATCCAGCGTGGAACTATCCTCAAAAAGTTTGTTGTATTGCTCGATATTTCGCACGCCGTGCTCGGCCAGCTTCTTGAGGCGTTGCTCCATCTCCATGGTGGCGCGGCGCAGGACGTTGGCCGCCTGCTTGGGCTCCGTCACAATGGGAGTGAACAGGTGCGGAATGCCGTCATAAAGATTCAGCTCCAGCCGCTTGGGATCAATCAAAATCAGCTTAACTTCGTCGGGCTTAGACTTATAAAGAATGGAGACGATAAAGGAATTGATGGAGACGCTCTTGCCGGTTCCCGTGGAGCCGGCGATCAGCAGGTGGGGCATTTGCGTCAGGTCAGCCACGCGGATTTTCCCGGTAATGTCTTTTCCCAGGCAAAGCACCAGCTTGGACTTGGGGCCGTTGAATTCGCTGGACTCGAGTGGCTCGCGCAGGTGGATGGTCTCGCGATGAGGATTCGGCACTTCAATTCCCACCGTGGACTTGCCGGGAATGCGCTCGATCAGGATCGATTCAGCCTTTAAGGCAAGGCACAAGTCATCCGCCAGATTGACGATGCGGCTGTATTTGATGCCCGCTTCCGGCTTGAACTCGTATGTGGTTACCACGGGACCGGGATGAATCTGCGTAACCGCACCCATCACTCCGAACTCACTGAACTTTTCGGTCAACCGGACCGCGCGCTGCTTCAAATCCTCCTCGTCAACGCCCTGCTCTATTTCCGCGGGCAGAAGCAGGCTGTGGCTCGGGAGCCTGTAGCCGCGCTGGCCGCGGCGGCCGACTTTGGGAGGCTTGGGCACAACTTCCTGCTGCGCTGCGGGCCTGCTCGCCACCTCGACCGAGGCAGCGCTCTCATCCGAATCGAGCGGATCCAAGGACTGAACGGCGGCGCCCGTCCGAACCACGGCGGGCTGGCGACTATTGATTTGCGGGGTTTCGTCCTTGGGCTCAAATCGCGGAGAAAGCTCACGGGCCTGCTGCATCACCACAGTCTGTTTACCCGAAGACTTCTTAAGCTCCAACTGGCGCCGCAGCCGCTCTTCGCGGCGCCGTTCGCGCCAATCCTGCCAGCGAGCCACAATCGCCAGGATAAAGCCAAAATGCTTCCGGAAAAAGGCAACGCCCCAGGAGAAAGAAAACTTGGTGACTAGAAATAGCGAGGTCAAGAAGACCGTGCCGGCGACAATCGCGGCTCCCAGGCGGTTGAAAGCGTAGACAAGCCCTGCCGCCACCAGATATCCGGCCAAGCCACTCCCGCCAACCACTCCATCCATGCGCGGCGTGTAAGGAAACAGCTCGAGCAGAGCGCCGAGCGACAGGATCATCAAGATCAGACCCAACACCTTGACGCGCGGAGCCTCAAAAGGCCTCGTCCGGATAAAGCCCACGCCGAGGAAAATGAGTCCCGCCGGAATCAGGTAGGCGACCCAACCAAACAACTGATCCACGGCATCGGCCGTGTACGCCCCGGCGATTCCTATCAAGTTGTGGATGTTCGCGGCAGCGCCGCTGGTATCAAAAGAAGGATCGCGGGGAAAATAGGAGAGCAGGCTAAAAAGGATCAGGATGCCCGAAACAACTAGCAGAAAACCCACCAACTCGCGCCGACGTTCTTCGCCGCCTAGCCAGCCGGAAGTGCCGCCGGAATTACCTTTTCTGCCACTTGAGGGTGTTGGCATGCGCCGCAATCTCTCAGACGGGCGAACGTGTCCGGGGCCTTTTGCCTATGGACTCGCTGCCTATAAAACTCAACACGACACTGTCGTCTTTCGGCGTCCCCGCCGAGGTGGTGGCGCAATCCCCACCTCATACTACCACGGTTGCAGAAAGAGGGTAAACAATGAATATGTTTAGGGGCGGAGCTGCAACAGAAAGGCCGTTAACCCACCTAATTCCTATTGTTTAGACTTCCAGCACGACCGGCAATACCATCGGCCTTTTTCCGGTCTCCTGATCGAAGTGGCGGCGCATGGCGGTACGAATCTTTTCTTTGATCACACCCCAGTCGGCCACTTCCTCCGCGTTGGAAACTTCGATCGTCTTGAAGATGACCTGCCGCGCGCTTTCCATCAAGTCCTGGGCCTCATCCATGGCCACAAAGCCGCGCGAAACAATTTCCGGAGGGACTTCCAGCCGGCCGGTGTGCTCATTGATCACCAGAATGGGAATGACGATGCCATCTGCGGAAATATGGCGGCGCTCTTTCAAGATGATGTCGCCCACTTCGTCAAACGTGCCGACGTCGATGCACACGCGGCCTACGGAAACGCGCTCGCCCCGCCGCGCCCCTTCCGAGTCAAACTCCAGCACGTCTCCGCTTTCCAACAGAAAGACCTCTTCGGCGCCGGGCCCAACCTGCTGGGCGATCTCCATATGGCGGAAAAGCTGGCGATACTCGCCGTGAATGGGCACAAAATAACGCGGCCGAACGAGGTTCAACATCAGCTTCAGTTCTTCCACCGCTCCGTGCCCGGAAACGTGGACGGGCGGCTGGCGGCCATCCTGATAATGAATGTGAGCGCCGCGCCGGTATAGGTGATCGATCATGCGGAAAATGGATTTTTCGTTGCCTGGAATCACCCGGGCGGAAATCACCACGTCATCGCCCGGATCGAGGGTCATCGCCCGGTGCCGGTTCACGGCGACGCGCGGCAGGGCCGCCATTGGCTCGCCCTGGCTTCCCGTCAGCACCAGGACCACCTTCGACCGCGGCAGCTTGCGAAGTTCCTGGGGTTCAGCAAGCAAGCCCGGCGGCGCCTGAAGTTTTCCCATCTCCAAGGCGATCTCAGAAACCTGCGACATACTTCGGCCCAGAAAGCCCAGGCGGCGCCCGTGCTCGTGGGCAAGGTCAGCAACGATTTGCAGACGGTGCACGGAGGTCGAGAAACAGGAGATCAGGACGCGGCCCTTCGCTCCCGCTATGATTTCCGAAAGCCCTTCACGAACGCCGCGCTCGGAAGGCGTGATGCCGGGGCGGTCCACATTGGTTGAATCCGAAAACAACGCCAGAACGCCTTTGCGGCCATAGTCAGCCAGCGTGTGCAAGTCGCTCTGCTTCTGGTCCATGGGCGTGGGATCGAACTTGAAGTCCCCCGTATGAATGACGGTTCCAACCGGCGTGGTAATGGCCAGAGCCCCGGAGTCAATGATGCTGTGGGTCAGATGGATAAATTCAATGTGGAAGGGGCCGACGTCAAAAGGCGCTCCCGGCTTCATCTCGCGAAGAGTGATGCCTTCTTCCATCCCGTGCTCGAAAAGTTTGGGACGCACCAGCGCCAGGGTGAAGGCTGAGCCATAAACCGGCGCGTCGATTTCATCAAGCACGTAAGGCAGCGCTCCGATGTGATCTTCGTGCCCGTGCGTAAGAATGATGGCCGCGATCCGGTCCTGGTTCTGGCGGAGATAACTGATGTCCGGAATGATGATGTCAACGCCGGGCAGCTCAGTGTCCGGGAACATGATGCCGCAGTCGACGACGATGGCGTGGTCGCCATACTCGAAGACCATCATGTTCATTCCGAATTCGCCCAGGCCTCCGAGCGGTATGACGCGTAACTTATGGGTGGATGCCGAGATGCTGATGCCTCCTAAATGCTTCAAACCGCATCATATCACAGCTGGGGCGGGCGCGGGGAAAGGGCGAGGGCGGCGAACAGGGCGATAAACTCCTCCAAGGAAAGCGCTTCTGCACGGACGTTTAAGGACAAGCCAAGCCGGCCAAGCTCCCTTTCAACACTCTGGCGAGGATAGGCCTCCGCCAGACAATTGAGGAGTTTCTTCCTTTTGTGCGTGAAAGCCTGCTTCAGGAAAACCTGAAACCGCTTCTTTTGGGAGGAGCCAATCCTGGCGTCAAGGGCGTGCATCTCCAAACGCACCAAAGCCGACTGGACTTTAGGCGGGGGAGAAAACGCTCCCGGCGGCACCTGGAAAAGCAATTGGGGAGAAGCGTCGAGGAGGGTCGAAACCGTCAAATAGCCATAATCCCGCGTGCCAGGGCGGGCAGCCAGGCGGTCCGCCACCTCCCGCTGAATCAGCAAGCCCATGGCCCGGATCTCTCCAGTAAATTCCAGCAAGTGGTGAATGATCGGCGAAGTAATGTAATAAGGAAGATTGCCAAAAACAAAGCACCGCTCGGTGCGGAAACGCCTGCAGATCGCGGCAAGATCCGTGGCCAGAATATCAGCCTGGACGATTTCCACCTTGGGCTCTTGCTGAAAGCTCCCCGCGAGTTCGCGCGCCAAGGCCGGATCCACTTCCACGGCAACCACCGCGCGGGCTTGCGCAGCCAGCAGGGGCGTCATGGCGCCGCGCCCCGGCCCGACTTCCACCACCAGATCGTCCGCGCGCAGGCCGAGGGCGTTGACGATGCGGATGCGGTAATGCGGGTCCGCAAGAAAATGCTGGCCAAGCTTCGGACGGCGGCGTTCAGGCATGGAAATTCAGGATACCTGGGATTTCAAATCCACAGAAAGAAAAGAAGCAAAAGACTACATCGGCAGAAACGTTGCCAGCCCAACTCCCAGCACTTCAGAACCTTGACTTTACCGACTCCATCCTCTAATTTAGCTTATTTGCCGAATTGAATAAATTCGGAGGTCGTTCCGCGTGAAAATTGCTTTTGTCGCATCAGAAGGTGTTCCGTATTCGAAGACTGGGGGCCTGGCTGATGTGGTCGGTGCGGTTCCCAAAGCGCTGGCATCCCTCGGCCACGAGGTGGAGGTCTTTCTGCCGCGCTACCGGAGCACCAAAACAGGACGGGTCACGACGAGCGTTCACAGCCTTACTGTGCCGCTTTCCTCCGGCTTTAGATTTGCCTCCATCCAGGAGGTAGAAGACGAGGGGGGCGTCCGGACCTACCTGATGGATTGCCCGGAGTTCTTTGACCGCGACGGGCTCTACATGGCTGGCGGCAAGGACTATCCCGACAACGCGGTGCGCTTTGCGGCCTTTTCGCTGGGTGCGCTGGAATTTATGAAGCGAAGCCCCAATCCGCCGGAGATCATTCACTGCCACGACTGGCAGTCCGCCCTGGTTCCGGCCTATCTGCGCAGCCACTACGCCGACGACCCGTTTTTTGAGAACACGGCCGTGTTGTTTACCATCCACAACATCGCCTATCAGGGCCTGTTCCCTCCCGATGTCATGTCCCAGGTTTCGCTGGACAAGAGCTTGTTCAAAATTGAAGGCTTGGAATATTACGGCAACGTCAATTTCCTCAAGGGCGGCATCGTTTTTTCAGACGGCGTCTCGACGGTCAGCCAAAAGTACTCCCAGGAAATCCAAACGGAAGAATTCGGCTACGGGTTGGAGGGCGTCCTGCGGAGCCGCGCCGGCCGCCTGCAAGGTATCCTGAACGGCGTGGATTACAGCGAGTGGAACCCCGCCACGGATAAATTGATTCCGGCGAATTATACCCCCCAAGACCTGCAAGGGAAGGCACTCTGCAAAAAGGCTCTGCTCGAGAAGATGGGAGCCCGGCAGCCGCTGCTGGAGCGCCCCGTCTTGGGGATCGTTTCGCGCTTTGTGAGGCAAAAAGGGTTCGACCTGATCGCCGTGATCGCGGATGAATTGATGCGCAAGGACCTTTACGTTACGGCGCTCGGGACAGGCGAGCCCGAGTACGAAGAGCTGTTCCGCACCCTCGGCAGGCAATATCCGGAGAAATTTCTGGTGCGTGTCTCCTATGACAATGCGCTGGCGCACCAAATTGAGGCCGGTGCGGACATGTTCCTCATGCCTTCGCGCTACGAGCCTTGCGGGCTCAATCAAATCTACAGCTTGAAATATGGAACGATCCCAGTGGTGAGGGCGACCGGGGGCTTGGCGGATACGATCGCACCCTTCGACGGGGAAACAGGAACGGGTTTCCGGTTCGACAAGTATTCACCCCAGGCGCTGCTCGAATGCATCGAGCAGGCGCTGGAAACGTTTCAGGATAAGGTTGCGTGGTCAAAGTTGCAGCAAAACTGCATGGACCAGGATTTTTCCTGGGCGCAGTCCGCAAAGAAATACGAGACCCTTTATCAAAGACTCTACGAGGAGAAATCGAGCGCAAAAGCCGCTGCGGCTGCGGGATAATACAAAATTCGCAATGAGGCAGGAGGATTGTGGAAATGGCTGGTCAGGACACTCTGGAGTTCACGGATCAAAACTTTGAGCAGGAAGTACTGAAGTCGGAAAAGCCCGTGTTGGTGGATTTCTGGGCGGAATGGTGCGGGCCTTGCCGGATGATGTCACCGGCCGTCGAATCGCTGGCCACTGACTATGCAGGCCGCGCCAAGGTCGGGAAACTGAACGTGGATGAGAACCAATCGGTCGCGGGCCGCTACAACATTCGTAGCATTCCGACGCTCTTGCTTTTCAAGAACGGCCAGATCCAGGACCAGTTGGTCGGCGCCAAGCCCAAAGATATCATCGCCAAGCTGCTCGACAAGCACATTTAACTTGTCCGGGATGCCGCGTCCCGACCGGACCGATGAGACGGGCGCGGCCTCGCCCTGCCGGCGCCCTGAAGGCGACCCGTCCATCCTCATCAATTAACCCGCCGAGTCTCCCGCTTGTCAGGTTAGAATGGAACGACACCGATGTCTAAAGATATGAATAAGACCGAAGGAACCACAAACATTGCCGTCATCGGCCTTCAATGGGGTGACGAAGGCAAAGGGAAGGTTGTCGACGCCCTCTCGGAGCACTTTGACATTGTCGCCCGTTATCAGGGGGGCGCCAACGCGGGCCACACCGTGGTTGCCGACGGCAAGAAGTATATTTTGCAGATGGTTCCCACAGGGATCCTGCGAGAAGGCAAGGTCGGGGTGATTGGGGCGGGAGTTGTGGTCAACCCGGAAGCCTTGGCCCGCGAACTTGAAGCCATTGAAACCAGCGGGGTTAAAGTGGGCAACCGGCTCCTGGTCAGCGACCGCGCCCACCTGATTATGCCGTACCACCGGAGCCATGAAGTGGCCTCTGAGCAGGCTCGCGGCGGAGGAAAGATCGGAACCACCGCCAAAGGCATTGGCCCCACCTATGAAGACAAGGCCGGCCGGCGCGGCCTCCGCACCGGCGACCTGCGCAATCCTGAGGCTTTTCTGCGCAAGTGCAAGGAAGTGTTGGCCGAAAAAGATCGAATCGCCTCTGCGTTGTTTGAAGGAACTCCCTTTGGCGGGGAAGAATGGATCGCCGAGTATCTGGAAACGGCCCGCCAGCTCGTTCCCAACCTGATCGACGTTTCGGAATACCTCAATACGGAAATCGACGCCGGAAAGAGAGTCCTCTTTGAAGGAGCCCAGGGAACCTTGCTCGACATCGACCACGGGACCTATCCCTTCGTGACCTCTTCGAACGCCTCAGCCGGCGGAGCCGCGACGGGCACGGGAGTCGGCCCTACCCGCATCGGCGGCGTGATCGGCATCTCCAAGGCTTACACCACACGGGTGGGCAGCGGGCCTTTCCCCACCGAAATTGAGGGCAGTGAAGGCGAGGAACTACGGACGCGGGGAAGCGAATTCGGCGCCGTGACCGGACGGCCGCGGCGGTGCGGATGGTTTGACGTTCCCGCGGCGCGCTACGGCGCGCGGATCAACGGCCTGAGCGCCATGGTCATTACCAAGCTGGACATCCTGGACAACCTGGAAGAGATCCCCGTCGGCATGGAATATGAATATCAGGGAAAGCGGTTCAAGAGTTTTCCCGCCGACGTGGACATCCTCGACAATCTCAAAGTGATTTACCGCACCCTGCCCGGCTGGAAGCAGCCCACCTACGGCATCCAGGAATTTTCCAAGCTTCCCCAAAAAGCTCAGGACTATTTGCATTTTCTTTCGGATCAAGTTGAAGTGGAGATCGCCATGGTCTCAACGGGGCCTGAACGCGAACAGACCATCTGGTGCGGCGAGAGCCGTGTCGCGAATTTGATTTCTGCAAAGTAGTTACCCTTCCTGCCGGGGTTCGGTGCGGGGCGATGCATTCCAGACGCTGAGGAGCGGCAGCCAGCCGACCGCCACCATGGTTAGCCTTAGCTACGAACAAGCCCTTTCCGCGGTTGAGGCAAAACTCGCCGCCGCCAAGATATCCCCCAAAATCAAAGCCACGCCTCTCGATCAAGCCTGGGGGAGAATCCTGGCCGAGGCCGTCGCGGCGGATCGAGACTATCCTCCCTTCCATCGCGCCACGCGAGACGGATTCGCCGTGCGAACGCGCGATGTGAGCCGGGCCGGAATCCTTCTGAAAATGGCTGGAGAAGTGCGCGCCGGGGAACACTTCCCGGCGCCGTTAGCAGCCGGCCAGTGCGTGCAAATCATGACTGGGGCGCCGCTGCCCGCAGGCGCCGACGCAGTGATCATGGTGGAGCACACGCGCGTTCGCGGGGCAGAAGTCGAAGCGCAGCGCACGCTCGAACCGTTTGAGAACGTCGTTCGGCAGGGCAACGAGGCGGTGAAAGGCAGCCAAATTCTGGCCTCCGGCAGGCGCTTGGGAGCCGGCGAGATCGGCTTGCTGGCATCGGTGGGCAAGGCGTCCGTCCGCATCTTTGAGAGGCCAAGCGTGGCGATCCTGGCGACGGGCGACGAGATTGTCGCGGTCGATCAACAGCCGGAATGGTTCCAGATTCGCAACAGCAACTCCGCAATGCTCGCCGCGCAGGTGGCTTCTGCAGGGGGTGTCCCCCGCCAGATGCCGGTCGGTCCGGACGCCAAAGAACCACTGCGAAATCTGATACAAGAAGGCTTGAAAGCCAATCTTCTCCTGCTCAGCGGCGGAGTCTCAATGGGCAAATACGATTACGTTGAGGAGGTCCTAGCCGAGTTGGGGGCGGAATTCTATTTCCAAAGCGTGGCGATTCGTCCCGGCAAACCGCTGGTCTTCGGGCGCATCCGGGATGCATTCTTCTTCGGCCTGCCCGGCAATCCCGTCTCAAGCTTTGTGACCTTTGAGCTCTTTGCGCGTCCCGCAATCCGAGTTTTGAGCGGAGGAAGCTTCGAGCGCCCGGGATTCTTTCGCGCCCGGCTGGGGCAGGAAGTCCGGCAGAGAACCGGCTTGACTATGTTTATGCCGGCGCGAGTGGAGGCGGACGATTCGGAGCCGGTGGTCCGGCTGGTGGGCTGGCAGGGCTCGGGTGATCTGGTAGGCACGGCGGAAGCCAATTGCTTCCTGGTCGTGCGTCCCGAGCAGAACTCGCTGCAAATTGGCGATTGGGTGGACGTGCTGCCAAGGTCTTCTTGAAGTTCCGAAACATTTTGCCCAGAGAAAAGGAAACTGATGCCATCAAAGAAAATGAAAGCCGCGCCCAAGGAACTGAGCCATTACGACCGCGCGGGACGCGCGCGCATGGTGGACGTGTCCGAAAAGTCGATGACCCATCGCCAGGCGGTTGCCGAAGTTCTGGTTAAAATGAAGCCGCAAACCTTGCGGGCCATGAAGAAAAATCCCAAGGGAGACCCGCTGGAGATTTCCCGCGTGGCGGGCATCGCCGCCGCCAAGCGCACCGCCGATTTGATTCCACTCTGCCATCCGCTCCTGCTGAACCACATTGACGTTCAGACGGAATTCTGCAAAAGCGGCGTCATGATTTCCGCCACGGTGCGCTGCCTTGCGCCAACCGGTGTGGAAATGGAAGCCCTGACCGCTGCCGCCGTTGCCGCCCTAACTCTCTATGACATGTGCAAAGCCCTTGACCACGGCATCGAAATCAGGCGTTTGCGGCTCCTGCACAAGAGCGGCGGCAAGTCAGGAGATTTTCGGGCCTCGCATTGAAGCCGTAAGCCGGGAAGCGTCACAGGCTCGGAAGAAGTTTCGGTTGGGAGGAAAACTCTTCTAATGGGTCATCGTTTGCGCGCAAAAGTTCTTGTCTTGAGCGATCGGGTGGCCGCAGGGCAGCGCGAGGACCGCTCGGGCGCGGCCGTGCGCGAAGTGCTGGAAGCTCATGGCTGGGAGGCGGTGGCCGTCGAGGTGCTTCCCGACGATGAGCCGCGAATCCGCGCGCTGCTGAAAACGTGGACCGAGACTGATGACTGCGACGCGATTTTTACCAGCGGCGGGACCGGCGTTGGGCCGCGCGATGTTGCGCCGGAGGCCACCCGCACTGTGATCGACAAAGAAATCCCCGGCCTCGCCGAGCTGATGCGCTATCGCGGAACGAAAAGCACGCCTATGGCGGCGCTCTCGCGGGCCGTGGCGGGAACGCGCCAGGGCAAGCTGATTGTCAACCTTCCGGGCAGCCCGCGCGGGGCGCGCGAATCGCTGGAAAGCATCATCAACATTCTTCCCCACGCCATTGACCAGATTCAAGGTCGGACCGAACACCCTGAACCGTGAAGCAGCACGCGCGAACGCAGTCTACTGAACTCGATAGAGCATTTCGCCGGCGCGCGGCACAAAAAGAATGCCTTCGTCCTCGCGGCCTTGCCACTCCTCGAAATGAACGCTTGCCGGATCGAGATAGTTCAGGTTGACGCGCCGGCAGCGCTCCGGCGGAATGCGCGTGGCCACGGTCACTTGAATCCGGGGCGATTCTTTTCGGGATGCGGCATCGTAGGTGCCCGCTCCCTTCACGTAAGTCGAGTGGGCCAGTACTCCTCCCGGATACTTTTTGAACCTGTCCCATTGCGCCACAAAATAGTCGCGGCAGTGATAGCCGATTTCATCCAGTATCCTGCCGTGCGTGTAGCTGACCTCGTCAATGTGCGGCGCGTAGATGACGATTTCACCCCCGTCCGCCACGGCGGGTTCCAGCTTGTAAACGCCTTTGCCGCCCGTCCAGAAATCATCGTAAAGTCTCGGCATCACCGAGAGAACACGCCGGAAGGGCTTTTTGACATAGATGATGTGCTTTTGCGCGGAGAGCGCGGAGGCGGATTCCCACGCCTCGTGCGGAGAACCAAAGTAGAGTCCGGACACGCCTTCGTGCGTAACCACCAGAGCGAAGCAGGCGATAGGAGGCTGGATCAGTCGGACGGCGCGGTCGATCATGGCGCGGATGGGCGTGTATCCTGTCCCGATGGTTTTCATGTTGGTGATCAGAGCGCCCGCCCAGTGCGTCTTGTCAATAATTTCTCCTCCACTGATGCCGGGGAAGAGATACTTGCT
>JBJKQF010000114.1:0-9802 GCA_046705545.1 Terriglobia bacterium | reverse complement strand
ATGTACTGGGCGATCTTTCTCAGCTCATTGCGAAAGACCCGGTGTTGGTACTCATCTCCGATGAAAAGGCCGCCGTAAAGCCCGAAGTACAGATCGTTCATCGTATCGCTGGTGCCCCAGCGGCGCCCGGCGTCGCAACAGTGAGTCTGGTCATTAACAGTACAAGCCAGAATTCCCGCCCGTGCTTTAGCAAAAATCGAAGTGATGCGCGGGTCGGCGCAATCCAGCAGGCCGTATTGCTTGCCAGCCGTGGGGCTCATTTCTGCCGTCGCGGACGTTGAGCCCAGAAGATTCGAATGGCCGGCCATTATTCCGGCAGCCAGACCGGAACACTTTAGGAAGTCTCTTCTTTTCATGCGGGATATCTTATCACTCTCGGCACGCTACGGTGAGTGTGCCAAGTAGCGCTCCAGCCTTGTGTCTATCCCTGGACGCTACGACTTGAGCGGGGTGACCGTATCCAGTGGTAAACCGCGATAGCAGCGGGCCAGCGCCGCCATGTTGTAATTATTAGCAGCGAGACGGTCTTTGCCTTTGAAAGCATCAACCGGTTTGCTCATCAACTCCGCAACCGGCATCGGCAATCCGTTCGCGCGGGGCTCGGCAAATCCGCAGAGGTCAAAGCTCCAGTGCTTTGGATCGGCAAGATAGGCCTTGGCATCGTGATTTGCCCATCCGCACAAGTTCTGAATCAGGCGCGTTTTCTTGCCCACCCTCCCCCGGGCCAACTCCAGGAGCTTGGGATTAGGGTTCTCGTTGATGAACCAATCCACTTCCTTGAAGATCTTCGACCCAGTAACGGTAGGGTCGTCATCGTGGTTCATCCAGATGCAGAGAATGCAGTCCCGGTTTGTCCGGTCGCGGGCCTCGCGAATCCGCTCCCAGCAACGGTCGATGGCCAGGCGCTCATAGGCAAGGATGTCAGCTTGATCGGGAAGGCCGGTGGCCGGGAAGCGCAGGCCCGTCAATTCCGTGAAAAGCTTCTTTTCGGCCTTGAGCCATTCCTTTTGCCGAGGCTGTCCGTCGGGATTGTAAACGGCCCCGTGCGCTCCAGGATTCCAGAGCCAGTCGATCGTGCAGATGTCCATTTCAGTTTTCTCAATCGCGTCAGCAATGGATCGCGTCAGGTAATCGAGATACCGGTCAGTGAGCGGGATATGGATGGTTGCCGGAGTTCCATAGCTCAAATCGGGGTGCTCCAGCCCCCACTTCGTGTTGGCGCCGACGCAAAAATAGCCCGTCGCCAGCATGTTCTTCTTATGGGCAAGCCGAAGCACCTCGGGGAAAAAGTCATGCGTGAGTCCCGGCTGCGGAGGAACAAAACCTCCCTTATACCAGGCGTACCCGTTGCAGGAGACGGAGAATGAGTGAATCACATTGACGCCAAGATCCGCACACCATTGGACGTAGTCTCTCGGCACCGTGTCCGCCCATTGACCGGGCGGAGCGAAGCCGCCGCCCGACCAGTTGAAATCGATGTTGAACATCTTGATCTGCGGGGGGACCTTGAGATTACTGCCGGCAGGCGCTGCCACGGCGGAGCCACTCAGGATTCTCTTTGCCGCAGCCGTGGCGGCCAGACTCCCTAGGAAATCTCTTCTGTTCATTGTCTGCTCTCCGCCAGCACTGATAAGCTAGCTGCACTCCTAAGCTGATGTTTTCGCCTGGGGCTTTCTTATCGCCCGGAAGCCTAACCCTCACGAGCCTTCGTGTCAACGGAAAGTTGCGTGAATTCGCCTTGAGGATTGTTCGAGCGGTTGCGCGGAGCCACAGCCACAGACTAGCTAAAAAGTTAAACGCTGTGGCACACGATTTCCCGGTCAACGTACGGGACCAGACGCACCGGACCAGACCAGCCGTCACGGTCGATATTCTTCAAAATACGGTGATAGGATCCCACGGCGCGGGCGTTTCCCGCCACATTGGCAATCCGGATTTTGATGTGATTAACTCCGGCGTGAAGCTGCCCCGTCGCTTCAAAGACATAAGGCGCCCAGGGACGCGCCCCCACGGCGCGACCGTTGATCCAGGCTTCCGCCACCACCCCCACCTCCCCGCACTCGAGCAGGACTCGCTCAGCGAGCAAGCTCGCGGGAACGGAAACATCCTTTTCATAGACCATGCTTCCTGAAAAGTACTCCAGTCCGAGCACTTTCCATGTCCCGAGCGGCATTGAAGCCGTCGCAGTTGAAAACTTAAAAGGAGACTCCAGCGGTTCACTCGCCGAAACGCGCAGCGTCACCGCCTTAGCCCCTTTGGGGAGGGCAATTTCAGGTCCGGCGTTGACTTGCTTCGCGTCAACAAAAGCCAGCCACGGATCCTTCATCGGCGGAACTCTCAAAGCGTTCGCCAGCGCCGGCACTGGAAACCGGAGCCAACGGAACCCCGACGGCCCCTGGGCTTGAGCATCGTCAAAAACTCGCGATGACGCCAGCACGCCTTCAATGGGGCTTCCGCTCTGGGTGTCCACCCGGCAGGTGAAGCTTGGCGACTTGGGGTCATCCGTATTGTGGAGGAATTTTAGCAGCAGACTGTTCCACCCGGAACGCAAACGAAGTGGAATCTGGACGGCAAAGCCACCTGACCAGCCGTTGTAGAGCGGCCGAAGCCAGCGCGAATAGACCTTTACTCCGTTTACGAACGCCGCCCTCGGACTGGAAGTATTCAGCACCATCACAGCATCCGTTTCTCGTGGACTGTAAAGATTGGTTTGTGCAAAGATAGTTCCACGTGGCGGCGAGAGGCGTAGCTGTCGCCCGTAATCAACAACAAAGCTCTCAGACGCGTAGGGCCCGCCCTCCACAACCACTGTGCCCATACTTCCCGGTGGGCCAATGCGATAGTCGTCCGCGTTCACTTGGCGCCAGCGAAGCCGTTGGTTCTCCCTACCCGGGTAAACCGCGCGGTAGTCGATCGTCTCCTCGGGAGGATACGACTCGTCCAATCCTTTGTCCTCCGGATTAGGAAACGGGCCGATCAGGTTCCAGCTGCGAATGGAACGGTTGATCGGCGACAGCCACAAAGCGTTCCATTGCAGTTGGTCGGATTTCTGCGCGTACCATCGCTCGCGAAGCCCCACGCCGCGCAAATCGTCCACCGCCAGAGCGTACGGCAACGGTACGGCAGAGCCTTCCACCCGGACATCCCAGTTGCCTGTCACTTCCAACGGCTTCAGGTCACGCGGGGTATAGGAGCCGTGAAACTGCCGCCGCCCATGGCGCAGCGTGACCGCCAAAGGTCCGTTGCCGGCAACGACGGCCCGGCCCTGAATCTTCACTACATCTTTGCTCACACCTGCAACGTAAACTTCGTCAAAGCTTGTAGCCTCCAACCCCAACGGTTGCCGTGGCCCTGCGGAGTCAAATGCTACGTAGGCGGCGTCCCATGGTCCCAATGACAACCGCACCTCTGTTTTGTCGCCGAGCGACTGGTAAAAAAGCGGAGTTCTTTCCGCCGTGTGGGCATTCCAGCGCTCGGGACGCCCTTTGGCACGGAGCCGCAGCATATTCGTGCGAGTTTCCGCCGTATCGTTCACCACCCAGAACAGATCAACCCCTTCCTTGATTTTGTGCAGGACATAAAGATGATCGGTAGGACCTTCCGTTACGCGGACATCCGGATCAATCACTTCTTGAAGAACCGCCACAAGGTTCGGAACAGATCCCGGAACAAAATAGCCGTGACCTCCGCCCTTCCCTCGTTTCAGCCGGTATGCCGCCGGCGTGGGACGCGTATCGAACATTTCCTTCCAGATGGCCTCTAGGGCACGGTCGTCACGGCCCGATTCCGCAGAAGTCGTGGGAAGTCGCCGAAGAGCGATTACCGTTCCGCCCGCCCTATAAAAGTCACGCACCCGCTCCGCCGTGGAGCGCCGTGTCGTTGACATGGGAGGGAGGATCAGCACCTTGAATTTCGAATCAGAGATGCGCAGTAAGTTGCCATCCATCTGCGCCTGGCTGATGTAGTAGTCGTCGGCCACCTTAAAGTCGAGGCGTTCCTCGGTCAGTTGCAATTTGAGTTGGGCGTAATGGTGGTTGGTGTCCGCCGCATCTTCGCTCCAGGAGGAATCCTTCATAATGTCCGGCCACCCCACACCCTGGAAAGCCGTTGACGATTGCCCCCAAATCGAGATCTGAGGGTAGAGGAGAAGGATATCGGCCACGTGCTGGCTCTCTTGGTTGATAAAGCTGATTCGCCGCATCAGGTCCGCGTAAGCCTGAAACCAGGGCAAATAGGGCTGGCTGCGGAACCAGTCCGGCGGGAAATTGATTCGCGACAGGTCATAATCAAAAGCGTGAGGAATAAATTCCCCAACGTTCCAAGCACCCAGGCAGTTTGAAACCCGCCTCATTGCTTCCGGAGATAAATAGGAATCATTTCCTTGCACACCCTGGTTTTCGCAGACCACGTGCCGTCCTTCGAAATCCGCAACGGAGGCATTCTCCTTAAGCCACACCGACTGCCGCCCCCATTCCCCCAGAGTGTCGCAGCCAGGGTTGCTCAAAGAGCGCAGGATGCGAAAGAAATCACCCTGATACGCAGGCCCAAAATATAGAGATTCCTCCCAGACGTGGCCCGAGTGCTCAAGGCCGTGCTGATGGCACCAATCCGTCACCTGCTTGAAGAAGTTCTCCGAGTAAAGCTCGCTGACCGTATCCAGCAGGTCACAGCGTACTTTCTCGGTTTTCGGGCCGATGTCATAAGTCAGGGCAGGCAGGTATGCTTCCAGCGAGTAACCCGCCTTGCGGCGAAAGGTCTCGAACAGCGCGGGAGTCCAGGGCAGCTTGGCGCCGTAGTCGCCCTCATGGTCGGCAAACGTCGCTGGCATCGCGTTGCCAAAGTATTCCCCGTGCCGGCGATGAAATTCCTCGTAATAGATCTCGATGAACTCTGCGATAGCCTCTCGGCTCATCAAATCAACGGTCCCCTGATCCGGATTGCCGATGGCCCGCTCAATTCCGTAAGTCAACACCAGCCAGTCACCTTCAGGGGCTTCCCACTCAACTTCCTTCGCACCGCTCTCAAACGGAATGGCCTTTAGGCTGTCGCCATCGAGCGACTCTAAACCGATTTGCTTTCCAACCACCACTGCAACGGGCTTGGAGGGTAAGGGAATCTGGACGCGGCGTGGGCCATGAACCGCTGTCGCCTCCGGATGCAAGCGGTGCATGTGAAAACCCGGGTTGGCAGCAACCACGCGGCTCTTATTGATTCCCTTAAGCCAGTAATCGCGGGCCTCCCCACTGGGCCACTCGAATTCATCCACCATGCACAAGGAAAAACCATTTTCACGCGCGGCCTTCAGGGCTTCCCCAACAACCTCCCACCATGCTTCGGAGAGGTAGGGAGTCTCCAGCCCGTCCCGGTTATGCGCGTAGGCGCCGTACACGCCGTGATCAACCATCTGCTTGATCTGGCGGCGCAGTTCCCCGCCCTCCAGCTTCCCGTTCCAGAACCAGAACGGCCGGATACTGTAACGGCGGTCGGGATTCTTGAACTTCTCGTAGAGGGCGTTGAGCGTGTTGCCGGAATTGCCCGGTCCTCCGCCGAGTGTCCAGCCCGGGCTAAGCGCCAGCCCGGCAAGACCCAAAGCGCTTGCTTCCATGAAGCTTCGCCGATCGATCTTGCTCACTCGGATCTCCTTGTCTGCACGCGTTGAAACCTAATGTTCCGGCTGTCATTATTCATAAAACGCGGCCCATATTCCAGGGCCATTGGAACCCATTAAGACGCCGTTTCAATTCTCACAAGGTCGCTCGTCAGGAGTTCCGGCTTCAATTCCACGCCCAGGCCGGGACCCGGAGGCAATCCCAGTTTACCGTCCCTCACCGCCCCCGTATTGGTCACCAACGGAAGGTAGCGGTCCTCGTAGTGCCGCCGCACCGTCTCCAGAATCTTCAGATTGGGAGTGGCCGTGGCCACGTGCCAGGAAGCAAAGTGCGTCACCGGCCCACCGCAATTGTGCGGCGCAATCGGCAGGTAATAAGTCTCCGCCCAGCTCGCGATCTTTCGCGCCTCAGAGATGCCGCCGGTCCAAACGATGTCCGGCATAATCACGCTGGCCGCCCGGTTCTCGATCAACTCGCGAAAGCCCCAGCGCGTCGCCAGCCGCTCGCTCACGCACAACGGAATCGAGGTGCGTTCAGCCAGCGTTTTGTAAGCGGCAAGGTTGTCCTGGGGCAGGATCTCCTCAATCCACATCGGCTTGTAAGGCTCAAGCTCATGCGCGATCTTCACCGCGCAGGGCAGGTTCCAAAACCCGTGGAACTCCACCGCGATCTCCATCTTTTCGCCTGCCGCCTCGCGAATCTTGCGGATCGGTTCCAGGCACTCGAGCATTTCCTCCACAGAAATCGTCTGCCCACGGTTTCTCCTTGCTACGTGGTCGAAGGGCCAGACCTTCATGGCCCGAATCCCCAAGCTCAACAGGTCGCGCGCCAATTCCTCGGGCTGCGTGTTGAAGTCGAATTTGTCGTCGTAGCAAGTGTTGTAGACAGGCACTTCATCACGGCACTTCCCGCCCAACAGCACATAGACAGGCAGGTTTGCCTTCTTGCCCAGCAAGTCCCACAACGCCACGTCCACAGCGCTCAGCGCCCGAATCTCCGCCCCCGCCCAGCCGCGGTATTGCACGCTCACAAACAGATCGTGCCAGAGCGCCTCGATCTCCGTGGCGTCCCTCCCCAAGAGCAGCGGCGCAAAATCGTTCAAGATCACCGGTTTCTCGCTCGCGGAGCTCGGAAAGGTTTCTCCCAATCCGATCAGCCCTTCATCCGTGTGGATTCTCACCCACAACCAGCTGATCATGCCCTGATGAATCGCCGTGCTCTTCAGCAACTCCACCGTTTCAACCTTCGTAATCTTCATGAAGGATTGACTCCTTTATAAGGTTGCAGCTCACGCTTTGAGCGGCCAGGCAGATTGAAAACCGCCGAGCCCTAGACGGCCTCGAAGAGGAGACTGCCATGAACCAATCTCCCGCGTTACGTTTGGCCAGACATACTATACATTGTGTCGTGCCGTCGATAGAAGTGTTCTGGGATCTACCCTGCAAATTTAGGAAGAACAAGGGAGAAACGATGGACCGAAGGACCTTTAACAAGCTGGCGGGATATGGGACCCTGGCAAGCTTAAGTCCCATGGGACTTGGTTCAGCGGCCGCCGCGCAGTCCGTAAAAGCGCTCTCCGATAATCCTGTGCCGTGGCCCAGCAAGGCGTATCGAAGGTTCCTCGCTGACATGCACGTCCCCGACTGGAGTCCCGTGCTCATGTCCCGCTTCGACCCTGAGGATTTTGTGCGAACGGTCGTCGTCGTCGAGGCGGGCTTCGAATCCATGGTGATGTTCGCCAACTCCCACGTGGGGCTCGCCCTGTGGCAGACGCAAATAGGTCACGTGCACGGCAACATGAAAGGCCACGACTGGTTTGGCGAAGTTGTTGAACAGTGCCACAAGCAGCGGATCGACGTCGTAGGGTATTTCAGCCTGATCTTTGACAACTGGCATTACCAGAACCATCCGGACTGGCGCATGTTGCCGGACGCAGGCTACGACCTCACCCTTCAAGGACGTTATGGGACCGTCTGTCCCAATTCACCTTATCGCAACTACGCCAAGGCCTGCCTGAAAGAAATCGCTGGAAACTACGATATTTCCGGCCTTTTCCTCGATATGACCTTCTGGCCTTCCGTCTGCTATTGCCCTCATTGCACCGCTCGTTACTGGAAGGAACATCACGCCGAGCCGCCGCGTGTCGCCGATTGGAACGATCCCAAGTGGAGGCTCTTCCAGCAAGCCCGCGAGCAGTGGATGCTGGAATTCGCCGAAGAAGTCACCAAAGCCATCAAAGGAGCACGGCCGATTCCCGTCATGCACAACCTCTCCGTGGCCTTCCACAACTGGCACTCGGCGGCTCCCATCCAAATCAACAAGGCCTGCGACTTTGCCGCCGGCGATTTTTACGGCGGTCCCACTCAGTTCTCGATTGTCTGCAAGGCCTTCGACGGCCTGACTCGAACGCATCCTTTCGAGTTTATGACTTCCGTTCCGTATAATCTTCTCAGCCGCATTTCCTATAAGCCTTTTGATGAGCTTGTGCGCGATTCGTTTATCCCCACGGTCCATTGCGCCGCCGTGCGCTTGATCGACGGCATCAATCCGGATGGAACTTTGCACAAGCCGCTCTATAAAAACCTGGCCAAGATCAACGCTCTGCACGCGCCTTATGAGCCCTATATGGGCGGTGAGCTGTTAGCCGACGTGGCCATTTACATCGACAAAGCGTCCATGTACAACCCGGACATCGACGGCAAGAGGATCGGCGACTTCGAGGAAGCATTCCCTGCGGCGCTGGAAGGACCCATTCCCCATCTCGACGCCGTGGTCGGCGTCGCGGAGGCTCTGCGGGCGGCGCACGTCCCATATAGCGTGGTGACCAATGCCAACCTCGAACAGTTGAAGCGTTATCGAGCCGTCATCCTGCCGAGTGTTCTGGAATTAACTGAAGAGCAAGCGGCAAAATTCCGTGAATTTGTAAAAGCTGGAGGAGTGCTCTACGCGAGTGCGCCGACCTCGCTCGACCGTATGGCGCCGAATGGACCCCGGTTGCTGCTCAGCGACGTCCTCGGAATCCATTATTTGGGGACGCTCGGCACCGAACTCACCTACTTTTATCCCACCAGCGAAAGCCTAAAGAGGACAGCCTGGCCGCAAAACTATCTCTACTACCAGGGCCCGATGATGAAAGTCGAGGCAATGCCGGGAGCGGAGGTCCTGGCGAGGGCAACCTTGCCTTATGTTCCTCCCGAATCTCGGCACGTGATTGGCAGCCACTTTGTGGACATCCACAGCAGCCATCCGGCCCAGGAGCCCGGCACCAATCCAGCTATCGTCCTTCACTCCTACGGAAAAGGAAAGACCGTGTGGCTGGCGGCACCGCTGGAGCTAGGGGCCAAGCACAAAGAGAAAGCAAAGTTTGTCTTAGCTGCTCTTCGGGAGGCGCTTTCCGGCCCGTATTATTTCGAGGCCGACACACACCCTTCAGTGGAGATGACGCTTTTCCACCAGAAGGAGCACAAGCGATATCTGGCAGGCCTCTTGAATATGGAGGCGAACGATCCGGCTCCCGTCGGAGCCACAGCCCGCGTGCGCCTGCCCGAGGGACGACGCGCCACGCGCGTCCGGTTGCTGCCAAAGGGCGAGACGGTCGCTTTCGAAAAGAGCGGTCCCTATATCAAGTTCACACTCAAGCCGTTTTCACGCATTGCAATGGCGCTGATTGAATATGATTAGAATTGTGCTGCGCAACTGGCGAGATTAACTAAGGCAAATTAGTCTTCCGAGGTCGTGCCGCTCTGCCGGGACCCAACCCCTCCGTCCCGCTGGCTATGTCTCCATATTAATCAGCATCCGCACGTTGGTGGCGGCCAGAGCCTCATATTGTTGCAGACCTTCACCGAGCGCTTTCTCCAGCGGAATCGAGCGCGTGATTAAAGGCTCGGCCTTAAGCCTTCCATCCCCCAGCATTTTGATGACCGTTGGAAATTCGTTGCTGTAGGCGAGTGATGTAACCATGCGCTTTTCGCGGCTCAGGAAGGTATTGAAGTCAAACTCAAAGTTGCCGGGAAATATCCCGAGAACGCAGGTGGTGCCTGCGCCGCGGGTCACCGCCGCGGCCGTTGCCATCGAGCCGGCTACACCCACGCATTCAAAAGCCACATCGGCGCCCAGGCCGTCAGTTAAGTCCTTGATCGATTCTACCGGGTCGGTTTGACTGGCGTTGATAAAAGCCGAAGCGCCCAGAG
>JBJKQF010000113.1:0-3721 GCA_046705545.1 Terriglobia bacterium | reverse complement strand
ATCAGAATGAGAATCTAAGGCGGTCTTTGAGTCGCCTTAGATTCTCATTCTGATCGCCACGAGCACATCGGAAAAGGGCAGATTGGAGCAGAAGCTTTCAAGCGCATCGTCCGCCACCCGCAACTGCGCAACATTCCCTTCATCTGTGAAACTCCGGTGGATAAGGCGAACGACGACAAGCGGAATGTTGAAATGATGAGGAAACTGGCAGGAGTTTCCAAGTAGCCAGTGACGTAGTTCGATGCGGCGTGGAAGGCGTGTTTCCGCTGGGCGACTGGTATTTTGAAACCTAAAGGAATAGTTTAAGGATACGTTTGGTAACAGGCCGGCGCTTTGCCCCTGGCAAGGAGCTGCCGTTGCGTTTCTTATAGTCATAAATCAGCTTTGGGATTGAAAGCATGGATTCCAACTACGATCCTCAGAAAATCGAAGCCAAGTGGCAAGAGCGCTGGGAAAAGCAGAAACTCTTTGACGCAGACGTAGCCCCGGGCCGCAAGAAGTATTACGTGCTGGAGATGCTGCCTTATCCCTCCGGCGACATCCATATGGGGCACGTCCGGAATTACTCGATCGGCGATGCGCTGGCGCGCTACATGTCGATGAAGGGTTTCAACGTGCTGCATCCCATCGGCTGGGACGCCTTCGGACTGCCGGCGGAAAACGCTGCGATCAAGCACCAGCGTCCGCCCGCAGAATTTACCTTTGCCTACATCGAGCGCATGCGGAAGCAGTTGAAGCGCCTGGGCGTCAGCTATGACTGGCGGCGTGAAATCGCCACCTGCGTGCCGGAGTATTACCGCTGGAACCAGTGGTTCTTCCTCAAGATGTACGAGCGCGGCTTGGCTTACCGCAAGCACAGCCGCGTCAACTGGTGCCCGGAATGCCAAACCGTTCTGGCCAACGAGCAGGTAGTGGACGGCTGCTGCTGGCGCCACGAGGAAACCCCAGTCATTGAAAAAGATCTTGAGCAGTGGTTCTTGAAGATTACCGACTACGCCGAGCGCTTGCTGGACGACATGAAGGAACTGGTTCGCTGGCCGGAGCGCGTCCTGACCATGCAGCAGAACTGGATTGGGAAATCGCGCGGCACGGAGGTGGATTTCCAAGTTTCCGAACTGAACCTGCCGCTGCGTGTTTTCACCACGCGCGTGGATACTATCTTCGGTTGCACGGCGGTCTTTCTGGCGCCCGAGCATCCGCTGGTGGAGAAGATGATTGCTGCGTCGAAGGCTCCTGACAAGCTTCGAGCTGAAGCGGAGCGCATTAAAGCTTCGGCCGTTCGCGCCCGGGCGGAAGTCAATTTGGAGAAGGACGGTGTTCCTACCGGCTTCAGCGCGCGCAACCCGTATAACGGAGAGATGGTTCCGGTCTGGCTGGCCAATTTTGTGCTGATGGAATACGGCACGGGCGCCGTGATGGCCGTGCCAGCCCACGACCAACGGGACTTTGAATTCAGCACCCGCTACGACCTGCCCATTCGCCAGGTGGTCATGCCGCTAGATGCGGAACCTCAAGTAAAACTTGAAGCTGCATTTGTCGACTACGGCAAGCTGCAGGACTCCGGCGCGTACTCCGGGCTGACCTCCGAGGAAGCAAGAGAGCGCATGACTGAGGACGCGGAGGCTCAAGGGTTTGGTAAGGGAACGGTGCAGTATCGCATTAAGGATTGGGGGATCTCGCGGCAGCGCTATTGGGGCACGCCCATTCCGATGATTTACTGTGACGCCTGCGGCGTGGTACCGGTCCCGGAGAAGGATTTGCCCGTGGTGCTGCCGGCGGACGTCAGGCTGACGGGCCAGGGGCAATCGCCGCTAGCTAATGTTCCTGAATTTGTCTCCGTCAAGTGCCCCAAGTGCGGCGGCGCGGCACGGCGGGAGACAGATACGATGGACACGTTTGTTGATTCCTCCTGGTACTTCTACCGCTACACCGATCCCAAGATTTCCACCGCGCCCGTGAGTAAGGAAGCGGTGGATTATTGGTTCCCGGTGGACCAGTACATCGGCGGCATTGAGCACGCGATCCTGCACCTGATCTACATGCGGTTCTTCACGAAGGTGATGAAGGATATCGGCGTGGTCAATTTCTCCGAGCCCGTGGCGAGGCTCTTCACGCAGGGCATGGTGATCAAAGACGGGTCCAAGATGTCCAAATCGAAGGGCAACGTGGTGGATCCCACGCTGATGTTTGAGAAGTACGGTGCGGATACCGTGCGGCTCTACATGCTCTTTGCCGCTCCACCGGAGAAGGATTTGGACTGGAGCGACTCGGGCATCGAGGGTGCTTGGCGCTTCCTCAACAAGGTCTATCGCCTGGTGGCAAAATACGCCGACGAGATCCGGCCGGTTGACTCACAACTTGGGAAGGGAAGCGCAGCTTATGCGGCGGCTGAACTCGCGGTTGGAGAGCGCCGCCTGCTTCGCAAGGCGCACCAGGTGCTGCGGCACGTGACCGAGGACATGGAAGAGCGCTGGCACTTTAACACCGACGTTGCCATGTCCATGGAGCTGGTTAACGAACTGAGCGAACTCGATTCCTCCGATGAAGAGCGGGAAGTACGGCCGGAAATAGTTAAAGCGTCACTTGAGGTATTGACGCTAGTCCTGGCTCTTTTCACGCCTCACATTGCCGACGAGCTTTGGGAAAGTTTAGGGCACTCCGAGCCCACGCTCCGGGTCTCCTGGCCGGCCTATGATCCTGAGTTGGCTGCTGAAGAAGAACTTGAACTTCCCGTGCAGGTGAACGGCAAACTGCGTGGCAAAATTCGAGTGGCCGTTGGTACCGGCGAAGAGGAAATCCGGCGGCTGGCGCAGGCGGATGAAAAAGTTGCTCAGCACTTGAACGGCCGGAAGATCGTCAAGGTCATCCTGGTCCCGCAAAAGCTCATCAACATCGTCGTGAAGTGACCTCTCCATAGGTTTGCCGCTTCAACCCACTGAACACATCCATTTCTGCGCCTTTCAGTCAGTCAATCTGTTAGAATCTTGCATCAACGGTTCAGTTTGTTTCATAAGACTTGGCGTGGGAACGCTCAAAGAGATCTGACGGCCCTTTGCGAGGAAAACTAGGCTGGGGAGGTTACGCGGAGTGATTTGCTTAAATTGCGGGACTGAAATGATGACCAACGAAGTGACCACTAAAGGATCGTCCATAGGAGAAGGTGGTCTGATTGGCCGGATGGAAAATATTACGATTTCCTACGATATTTGCGAAAAGTGTGGAAGCTTGTGGCTGGATGCCGGCGAACTCGACAAGATGGCCTTTCAGGTGGCCGGAAGCATTGAGGCTAGTTCCGAAGACCCGGAAGAAAGGGACGGCAAACCTGATCCGCGGCCGCTGAAATGCCCGCGCTGCGATGATTCAACCCTGGAGCGGGTACAATTCTTAGGATACCCGGATATTATCCTGCACCATTGCAAGAACTGCGGGGGATTTTGGCTGGATGGCGGGGAATTGAACATTATCGACGAAAAGCTCACGAAGATCATGCCTGTCACCGGCAAGGGATTTTCCGACTTCGTGAACAATGTCCATGTTCCTTATTGGTACAAGCGGATCAGGAAAAAGAGTGATGAAACCGATTTCCACTGGGAAGTGATGCCGATTGCGGGCGCCCACGAGGAAGGGAGTACCACCGATGTCTGCCCTAATTGCGGAAGCATGCTCAACAACTACGAAGTATTTCGAATGCGCTTTGAAGGCTGCCCAAAATGCAAGGGCG
>JBJKQF010000112.1:0-5019 GCA_046705545.1 Terriglobia bacterium | reverse complement strand
GGGGCGTCCCGCCGCGCAAGGAAAGCTGCGGGTAATCCACAATCATGAATTGCCTGCGGGCTGGCGGGGCAAGGTCCATGCGATGAGCCTGGCGGAGAAGGCGGCCACCGGAGAGTGGGTTCTGGCCACGGATGCAGACGTGGTTTTCGACCCGAGTCTCCTGCACCAGGCCGTCAACTTGGCTCTCCGGGAGAACGCCCAGTTGCTTTCTCTGACACCGGAATTGGAGATGCAATCGATGGCGGAGAAAGTGGTGATGCCGGCGTTCGGCCTCTTGCTATTCTTGATGTTTCCTCCCCGGCTCGTCAACCGGCCCAGCTCCCGGCGCGCTCTGGCTGCGGGGGCTTTTCTCTTGATGCGCCGCAAAATCCTGGAATCTCTGGGCGGCTATCGAATGCTTCGGGACACTTTGATCGAAGACATGCGCATGGCGGAAATGTTCAAGAGCAACGGCCATCGCATACACTTGGCGGTGACTCAGGGTGTCTTCCGCACTCGCATGTATAAGAACTGGCGGGAAGTCTTTGAAGGGCTTGCGCGCAGCGCCTGGGAGGGTTCAGGACGGTCTTTGGGGAAGGTTCTGGGAGGCGTTGTGGTGGCCGCCGTGCTGATGGTTTTGCCTTGGATTGCGCTGGGCAGCCTCTTGCTGGTTCACTTTCTTGCGGGAGCATCCCCTGCGGTTGACTCTGCTTTGCTGGCCGCCTCGGCGGCGGCTGGGATGGGCGTCATCATCTATTACCCGATCATAACGTTTGCGGGACTTGCCCCCTGGTATGCTTTCGGCCTACCGCTTGCTGCAATTTTCTACTCCGCCGTCTCTGTCACTTCCGCCCTTTCGAATCTTGCCGGTCCAGGAGTGCGTTGGAAAGGGCGCCGATATCAATCGCCTCCGTCATAATTGTTCCGGCGCGCCTTGCCGTTCTCCGGCACGGATGTTCTGGTAAGATTAGCAAGTTGCTGAAGAAGGGCGTTTGGGGTCTTCGGCGTGTTCGCCCTTCCGTTTGCGAACGGCCCCGAGCGGAGCCGAGGGGTTTTGGATAAACTCCGCGAGGAATCTGGTTTATGTTCGGGCAGGATGAACTCCAATGTTTTCCCGCCACAAAAGGATGATGGGCGTTTTTTACCTGGCGGCCGACGCCGCGCTCGCCTTGGGCAGCTTTGCCCTGGCGCACTGGCTGCGGTCCGAGGTCATCACCCCGCGGCCTTTCTATCCGGCAACGAATTACCTCTGGATTGTCCCGTTAGTGGTTCTGCTTTGGGCCGGCGTCGGCTTGATGACGGGGATCTACCGCGAAATCCAGGAAGAAAAACTCTCCCTCACCCTCTGGGACCCTCTCAAAGTCGCTTTTTTGGGCACGGCGCTGCTGTTTGCCATCACCTTTGCCTTCAAACTTGAGTACATCAGCCGCTTGTTGCTGGGTTTTTATGCACTTACCGATTTCTTTGTGATGGTGGCGTTCCGCCTTGCTGCCCGGAGTCTCGGCGACCCTCTCCGGCGCACCTTTGGCGGGTACCGGGAATTCCTTGTGGCGGGCAACGGGCCCCAGGCCGGCGAGATTGCCCGGGCGATCGAGGCCAATGAGAGCCGCGGAATGCGAATCTTCGCCCTTGCGCGAATAGGGCCGGTATCCCCGGACCTTCAGGAGTCTGACGGGCTGCGCCGTTCCTATCCGGTTTACTCGCTCGATCGCCTTCCGGAGCTGGTCCGGCGGCACGTGATTGATGAGGTCATCTTCGCGGTCTCCAAGGACGAAATGGAAAAGATCACGGAGGCCTTCCTGCTCTGCGAAGAAGAAGGGGTGAAAACGCGGGTTCTTTTGAACTTCTTTCCGCAGTTGATCTCCAAGGTTTATCTGGATCGGCTCCAGGAGATGCCGCTGCTGACCTTCACCACGACTCCTGAAAACGAGACCTTGCTGCTCTTCAAGCGCGTCCTCGATTTTGTGATGGCTCTGGCGCTTCTCATCATTCTCTCTCCGTTCTACTTGCTGTTGAGCCTGATGATCATGCTGACTTCCCGTGGGCCGGTGTTTTACCGCCAAGTCCGCTGCGGACTGGGAGGAAGGAAGTTTACGCTCCTCAAGTTCCGGTCCATGCGGGCGGACGCCGACGTGCAGCGTGAGGGACTCGAAGACCTCAACGAAGTGGACGGCCCGGTTTTTAAGATTAAGAACGATCCCCGCTGCACGCCGGTGGGCCGCTGGATGCGCAAATTCAGCCTGGACGAGCTGCCACAACTCGTCAACATCCTGAAGGGCGACATGTCTTTTGTGGGCCCGCGCCCGCCTCTCCCCGCGGAGGTTGAGAAATACGCCGGCTGGCAGCGCCGCCGCCTGCGCATGCAGCCCGGCCTCACCTGCCTGTGGGCGCTCGAAGGACGCAGCCAGCTCAACTTCCAGCGCTGGATGGAACTCGACCTGGAGTACATCGACAACTGGTCGCCCACGCTCGACCTGAAGATCTTGCTAAAAACCATTCCGGTGGTCCTGCTGGGCCGCGGCGCAAGCTGAAGTGGCCTGCTCGACTCTGCCGCTCCTACCTTGTGGCCGCAGGAAGCACCCTTCTGCCGGCCGCGTCTTTGGGGTACGACCAACTCGAGGTCAATCAAAAGGTCGCCCGACCTTAGCGGTTAATTCCGAGTTTTTGCAGGGCGCGGTCGTGAAGGCGGCTCATCAGCAGGAGTGACACGATCGAGCCAACTAGGCAGGTTGCCATATCCTCTTGGGTGTCCCACACGTCTCCCTGCGTTCCCTGAAAATCCTTGGCGTGCGGCCCAAGCGCCAGCGCCATCTGCCACTCGAAAAGTTCGTAAAGAGCGCTAAAAGCTAGGCAAACTGAGACCACCAGAAAGGCCAGGAGCTTTCCTCGCTTAAGCGATGACCGGCGCAAAAGGAATTCGCGGACGATCAGCGCTGGAACAAATCCCTGAGCAAAGTGGCCGACTTTGTCGTAATCGTTCCGCATCAGGTGAAAGGTGTCGCGGATCCAGTTGAACAGCGGCATCTGCGCGTAGGTGTAGTGTCCACCAATCATCAAGATGGCGGCGTGAATCCAGACGAGGCCGTATACAAGGCCGGTAAAACGGAAGCGATGGTAAGTGGCGGCGAGAATTCCAATACCCAGGAAGGCGGGCAGGACCTCCAAAAACCAAGTCAAGTAATCGTGCGGACTGACCGCCGACCAGGCCAGGACGGCTCCAAGCGTCAGGAACCATAGCGTCACCCTGATCTGCTCTCGGCTCATGGAGTCTTCCTTATATCACCTCAGGTTCCGGGTTGCAGTCAAAATTTTCCAGGGTGCTCCCGTCCGGCATAAATCTGAGGGGCTTAGAGAAGATTCGTCTATTTTCGATTTGCTGATTTACTTCTGCGGGCTTAGCGCGGTTTCGTAGGCCTCGAGCAGGGCGTGCTTTTCGTGATCCCAGTTCAGGCTCTTTTGAATTCTGTTGCGGCCGCGGGCGCCGAGGGTGCGGCGCAATTCCTCGGAATCGAGCAAGGTCAATATCTTCTTGGCAAAATCCACGGGATCGTTGGGGCGGGCGTAGAGCGCGGCATCCTCCGCCGAGCGGCGGCCTTCCGTAAGGTCGTACAGGACTACTGGTATTCCATGGGCCATATACTCCAGGATCTTGTTCATCGTGGATTTATCGTTCATCGGATTCTTGGGGTCGGGCGCAACGCCCACGTCCGCGGTGGAGAGATATGCGGCCATCTCGGCGTCCGGAATGCGGCCGGGAAACGTGACGTAAGCTTCCAGACCCTTTTGCGCGGCAAGCCCTTTCAGGCGCGGTGTTTCACTCCCTGCGCCGATCAGAACAAAAACGACGTCGTCGCGCCGGGCTTTCCCGACGATGAAGCCGATCGATTCCAGCAGCAAATCCAAGCCGTCCTGAGGTCCCATGACACCCACGTACGCCACCAGGAAATCCTTGCCCCGTTTGAGCCCCGGCTGGGGCTGCTGGGGCCGGAGTTTCTGCAGATCCGGGCAGCTCCGAACCGTAACGACCCGCTCCGGGGGCATGCCGCCGCGACGGATGGCGGTTTCACGATAAGACTCATTTGTAGCGATCGACACGCAGGCGGTGCGAAAAGTCAGGCGTTCCGCCAGGCAAATGACGCGGTAGAAGAGATCCTGTCTTCCGAATTTTGCTTCATAAAGCTCCGGATTCAAGTCGTGATGGTCAAAGATGAAGCGAACCCCGAAGAGTTTGAAGAAGAGAGCGATGAGAAACATGGTGTCGGGAGGATTGGCGGATTGCAGTATTCGGAAGCGCGTCCGCCGGTACGCCTTGAGCGCCAGCCAAAATTCTGAAAGCAGCGCCCAGGAGTATTCCAGCAGATAGCCGAAAGGTCCGGAGGCTTCCCACAGGCGGTGCCGGTAGATTTCAATTCCTTCCCGGACTTCATAGCTTTCGTTGAAGCCGCTTCCTTTGGGGCAAATCACCGAGACGCGATAGCCGGTTTCCGCAAGGGTGCGCGCTTCCTGCCAGATGCGGCGGTCGATCGGCACCGGCAGGTTCTCTACAAGGATACAAACTCCAACTTTCTTCTGGTTCATGGTGAATTGAAGGGCTAGAGACTGCGGTTCCTCGCCCAGAGCTCGAAATTGATGAGGGCCCAAAGCTGCTTCTGACGGTCGCGAATGCCGTCAAAGTGTTCGCGAATCAGGCTCTCCATGTTCCCCGTGTTGAAGTATCCGCGCGAGCGGACCTCCGGCGAGAGAAGCAAGTCAGACACAAACGAATTCAGCGATTTTCGGAACCAGGGGCCCACGGGGACGGTAAAGCCCACCTTCCGCCGGCGCAACGTTTCCGAGGAAAGATACGGCCGCAGCGCCTGGCGAAGCAGGACCTTGGTTCGAAACCCCTGGGTGAGCAGGTTCACGGGAATGCGGGCGGCAAGCTCTACCAACTTGTGGTCAAGGAACGGGACGCGCTCTTCAATCGAGGCGGCCATGGTCATTTGGTCGCCGCGCAGAAGCAGATTATCGGGGAGCCAGACCTTGAGATCGGCGTAGAGC
>JBJKQF010000111.1:0-19447 GCA_046705545.1 Terriglobia bacterium | reverse complement strand
AACAATTGCGTCGGAGCTTCTTCCTTAGGATTTCTTATGAGCAGATCTCAGGGGAGGACTGGAAGGTTGCAAGTGGATGAGGGTTAAGGGCGTGGAGGACAAGCGGCAGGGGCTCGCTGGGGCCGCTGGAAGACTAGGAATTATTCCCCCGGTAGAGCGAAATAACCGGGTTTGTTCCGGACCACGACCCCTTTGCGGTTAGCCACCACGCGGATCGTGCGGTAGGTGCCATCCAGCTTGGTGTCTGTGGGTGTATAGCCAATCAGATATTGATTGGCCAGCTCGCGCCGAATGAAGTCCAGAGAGTCGGCCAGCGCGATCATCTTTCCAGCAGTATAGATGCCGGTCTCAGCGCCCAGCCCCTTGTTCTGGTCCAGTTCGTCGAACTTGCCGTGGGAGAGGTAACCGGTCATATAATCGCTTCCCACTGTGTCGCGCAAGGGGAAGAAAGCCGCCCCGCCTGTCTCCTCGGCAAGTCTCTCCAAATTTTTATCCCCTGGATTCGCATAGCCATGGGGAGTATTTCCAATGGTGTAGATGGCGGTTTCGGCTCTATGCGCCATAGAGATGGCCTCGTCCAGGGTATGCTTGCTCTCCACATCCATCCCGTCGCTGATCAGCAGCAGCACTCGCCGGTTCGTCTCCCGGGGTCCTGCTTTCTCGATTTCTTCCTTACAGGCTTCGTAGACCGCGTCATAGACCGATTTGCCGCCGCCCGCCTTGAGGGATTTGATTTTTTCATTCAGAACGTCGGGATCGTCGGTGAAGGCCTGGATGATAGAAGGCTTGGCATCGAAGGCTTCCAGGAAAATTGCGTTTCTGCTATGAAGCCCCTGAAGCATGTTATAGGCAAAGCTTGTCGCTGCTTCTTTCTCAAAGTTGAGCACCATGCGGGAGCTATTGCTGGTGTCAACAATCAACCCGATGCGCAGGGGAGGAACCCGCTCACTGCTGAAGTAACTGATGGTCTGCCGTTTCCCGTCTTCGTAAATCTTGAAGTCACTTTTGGTCAGGTCGATAATCGGCAAGCCCCGCTTGTCGAGGACGCTCACCGGCACGTTCACCACTTCCACGTGGATGCTGATCCTATGGTTGCCATTGGCCGTGTTCTCAGCCGGGGAATGGATGTTTGAGGTGGCGCTGGCGGCCTTCACGGGCACCTTGGGTGGGTCTTGACCGCCCCGTGCCGAGCCCGGCAGGCAAACCAGGAGAAGGCTGAGCGCTGCCAGAGGGGCAAGAATGGCTTTAGAAGCCTGCCCGCCTTTCCAAACAGCTTTTCGATCGCTTGTTCTGAGAAACCCCATCCCAGGAATCCTTCTGGCCCCTTGCTTCAGGTCCATTATCTTACTCACCCGCTGAGACCTTAATTCTACCTCTACTGCAAGCCAAGGGAAAGCCACCCTTCGAGCGGCTGAGTTTTTGCCCTCCGCGGCCGTGGCTGGCGTTCGCCGGACAGGAGCTTGGACTACTGGAATGCCCCAGAGGTTGTCTCGGCCGTCTGGCAGGAGCGTGTCCCTATCTTTCCGGACTTCACATGCGTCCTTCAACCGTTGCAGGTCCGGGGTCTGTGGAATAGAATCGCCAAGGAGGCTGTTGGATGCACGGATTGAAGCATTTGGAATCCCGGGGCTGGGTGGTGAAGGCGGCGGTGGTTGTGACGCTGGCCCTGGTAATCACGGAATTCGTGATGGGCTCTCTGGCCCACAGTCTGGCTCTGGTCAGCGACGGCTGGCACAATTTGGCGGACGTTCCTACCCTGATCTTTGCCTGGCTCGCCCTCTACCTTGAGCAGAAACCTCCGGACCATCAAAAGACTTATGGATATCAGCGCGCCGGAGTGCTGGCGGCGTTTGTGAACGGCCTGATTCTGGTGGGCGTGGCGATCTACATCTGTTATGAAGGCTACCAGCGCATGGTGAGGCCGGAGCAGGTGTCCACGGACGCGATGATCGTGGTGGGAATCATTGCCCTGGTCATCAACGCCAGCGTGATGCTGGGATTAAGCAGCGGCCATCGCGACCTGAATCTGCGCGCGGTCTTCGTCCATTACCTGGGTGACACTCTATCGAACGTCGGGATTATCGCCGGCGCCGTGCTGATCGGCTATACGGGCCGCCAGTTTATTGATCCGCTCCTGGCCTTCCTGATTGCCGGCATGATTCTTTGGGGAGCTATTGGAGTGATCGTGGATTCCGCCAATATTCTGCTGGAGAGTCTGCCCAAGGGGATGTGCCTGGAAGACATTGCCACCGCCATGCTCCAGGTTCCAGGCGTGCGTGAGGTTCACGACGTCCATTGCTGGAGCCTGGGATCGGAATCTCACGCGCTTTCCTGCCACGTTCACATCCTGGATATGCCAACTTCTGAAAGCGAGAGGATTGCCCACCAACTGAGGGAAATCATCGAAAGAGAGTTCGGGATCACGCACACGACCATTCAGTTCGAGCACGAGCACGAATCCGGCGAGTTTCATACGTACATGCCCGAACCCGCGGGGAAGAAGTTATGAGTTCTGAACTATGAATTATGAATGACGGGCTGATCGAGTCGTGTGAACATCGTTGTTGGACGTGCGCGGGCCGCGAGTAGTGGTTAGACACAAGCGCGGATCATCAGGTATGCGGCCTTTGGTTGTTGGTTAAAAGAAGCTGGAAGTCAATGCGCCTACAGCGATGACCTTACCAACCTACTGAGCGTGGTTACGCCTTAATCATAGAAGTTGGGAATTATGATGCCCAAATCCCCCGCCTCGCCGCCTTCCCACCGGAGTTGTGCGCCTGAGGACTTCACTAGCATTTTAAGTTTGGCCTCCAAGTAGCCGAGAGCTAGTTGGAGGGCCTGGAGTTCGTCAACTCCGTAGACGGTTTCTATGCAGTCCTGCCCTGACGATCTCAGGCGAAACCGGCACAGGAAGTCGCCTTCTGCGCGGGGAGCCTTTGTGGGTTTTCCTATTTGGACCTCGACGACTAAGCCTGGCGCTTTGCCGCCCACTGCATGGTACTTCCGGCTTGCAATTATGGTCCCTAGCTCGCTCTGCTGCATATTTTCACAAACTTGGTAGACAACCACAGTGTCTTCGGTCCATGGGTGTTTTGCTGAGCTTCGTTGAGCTCAATGTCTGGACCATTTGGTATACATCACCTGGGAGTGATTCGTTCTAACCCGTCGAGATAAGGCCGCAGGGCTTCCGGGACGATCACCGAGCCGTCCTGCTGCTGGTAATTTTCCAGGATGGCGAGCCAGGTTCTCCCTACCGCGAGCCCGCTGCCGTTCAGCGTGTGCAGCAATTCCGTCTTGCCTGCCTTGCCGCGCCGGAAGCGCAGGTTGGCTCTCCGCGCCTGGAAGTCCTCAAAATTCGAGCAGGAAGAAATCTCTTTGTATTCGTTGCTGGAGGGTAGCCAGACTTCCAGGTCGTACGTCTTGGCGGAGCTGAAGCCCAAGTCTCCCGTGGAGAGCGCCACCACGCGGTAAGGCAGCTCCAGACGCTGCAAGATTGTTTCCGCATTTCGAGTCAATGATTCGAGTTCATCGTAGGAATTTTCAGGCAGCGAGAATTTCACCAACTCCACCTTCTGGAACTGGTGCTGGCGGATGATGCCGCGCGTGTCCTTGCCGTAGGAGCCGGCCTCGCTGCGGAAGCAGGCGGTCCAGGCGCAATGTTTGACCGGCAGCCTTTCTGCCTCCAGAACTTCATCGCGGTAGAGGTTGGTGACCGGTACTTCCGCCGTGGGGATCAGCCAGTAATCCGTGCCTTCCAGCTTGAACAAGTCCGCCGCGAATTTGGGCAGGTTCCCGGTGCCGTAGAGGCTTGCGGAATTCACGGCAAAAGGAGGCAGCACCTCGGTGTATCCGTGCTCGCGGGTGTGGATGTCCAGCATGAAGTTGGCGAGCGCCCGCTCCATCTTGGCGCCCACGCCAAAGTAGACTGCAAAGCGCGCTCCGGCAATTTTGGCGGCTCGCTCGAAATCCAGGATGCCCAGCTCCGGACCCAAATCCCAGTGAGCCTTGGGTTCAAAGTCGAATTTGCGCGGCTCGCCCCAACGGCGGACTTCTCGGTTGTCTTCGGCGCCCTTTCCGACCGGGACCGTGTCATGTGGAATGTTCGGAACATTCCTAAGAAGTTCGCGCAGCTTTTCGTCCGCAGACTTGGCTTGCTCGTCGAGAAGCGCGATCTGCTGCCCCACCTGCTTCATCTCGGCGATCAGAGCGGATGCATCCTGCTTCTGCTTTTTCAGGCGTGCAATCTCATCGGAAACCTTGTTGCGGCGGGCCTTAAGCGTTTCCGCCTCGGAAAGCTGCTTGCGCCGTTCGGCGTCCAAGGTTTCAAAATCCGCCAGGATATCCGGCAGGCAGCGCTCCTGCATCTTCTGGCGAACCAAGTCCAGATTGGCGCGGACAAATCCTAAATCAAGCATTCTGTCTCCCCCTCGGCGCCGGCTTGATCAACCTTCATGTGGACCACTCCCAGAAGCCATGGGGATATAGAACGCAACAGAAACCTGCGTTCCCTTCCATTGAGCAAGCAAACCCTCTGGCTTTGCCCGGGATGACGCGCTTTAAGCGCCTTAGTAGCCACCGGCGGCGAGAATTGCCAATGTAAACCACGTGCGGGAGGGTGTCAATTGGCGCGTGGTTTGGCCGGCCTCAGTAAGCGGTGCGCGCGGGCGTTTCCGGTAACAGCGGCAAAGGGTCGCGGCCAAAGCGGATGGTGATGGTTGTGTAGGGAGGCAGGGTCACGTCGCGCCCATGACGGCTGAGCGCATAGATGCCCGATAGGGCCAATCCAATCAATCGGGCCGTTCCTGCGGTGGAGGCGTCGGTGGCTGTTGAGACAAAGGCTTCCGCGATTAATTGGTAGGCGTCGTCGGAGACCTTGGAAATTCCCACGCCCACTCCAAGCTCTTTCAAGAGAGCTACCTTTCCGGGGCTGCCTCCGCTCAATCCGCCCTCCGAGCTCACTTTGATCCGTGACCGCCGGTTGACATCCACTCCGGCCACAGACGCTGCGATGGCCCGGCTGGTCGCGGCGGGCAAGACCAACCGCGTGAACGTTACGTAAAGAGAGCCCGGCCGGCTGAGCCTGCGGGGAGGAACACGTTTGGTAACGCGTCCTTCAAACACCGATCCTTCGGGAAGGATCTGGTCCGAATTCAGGCGCAAGGGCTGCATCAGGAGGGCTTTGAAGGGCTCGCCGACGCGGCTCTTGGAGGCGCTCAGCGCGTCCAGCAGAACTAGTTCCGCTTTCGTTCCTGCGGAGATCGCCTTGAGTCCGGAGCACTTTGCACAGGAGGTGGAAGCAGGAAATGCCGCCGGTAAAGAGCCTTCTGAATCATCCGGGACAGCATTGAGCACCACTTGAAGGAGAGGTCCTGACAAATGGCTGTGGGCCTGAGCGTGCTTGGCCGGCTGGTAAGATGCGGTGGCTTTTCTTGTCCGTTTCTTCCTAGCTTTGGTTTTTGTGGCCACGTGGATGCTATCCAGGTTGGGGAGGGCCGCCACCGGCAGCCGCGCGCTTCCCCCGTTGGGCAAAGACACCTCCGCGAAATCGAAGCTGGGAATGTGTTGGTATTTCGGCAGAAAGTACGGGACCGGCCAGGGCCAGAGATTACTGTATTTCCGTCGCCTGCGCTGCATGCTCGACACGGTCAAGCGGACGGCGCTGCCGCGCGGCGCCAGCAGACGATAACCCGAAAACACGTCCCGAGTCGTCCTTCCGTTCAGCGTGTCACCGGGCTTCAATCGCGAGAATTTTACGGGAGCGTTGAGCCGTACCTCCATAAACGCTAAGTGTGAAGACGTGGCCCTGCCCTCCTGGGGCCCCGCAAGAAGTCCCATGGGCAGGCAAAGGACCAAGATCGGTATTCCCACCAGCGCGCATCGTCGAATTCTCATTTCGAGAAACCTCCCGGTTGCCAAACTCCTGGCTGTTTCAGAGCCCGGTTGAGTAGAGAGTGGAGGGCTTGTCTTGTGGCCTTGGGGAGGAAATCTGGCGTCTCGGCCTTCCGTGACCGGCGACAGCTACCGAAGGTCATGCGGCTCGTTTGGTTGTGGTTAGTTCTTCCCCGGCACGCAGGCATTATAACAGAACAGGCCGCCTCAGCTGCCGGAAGCTGGAAATAGATTCTGCGCCACTGGCAGAGGTCCTGGCGCTTCAAGCAGCGGGCGCGCGCCGGCGTGACAAGTCCCTAGGCGGAAAGGGCTTGGCAGAGACTACGCTACCATGTTGGTTGATCGTGGCCTGGTTTGGTTGGCTGTTTGCGTTGGCTTCGGAAGGTCTCCCCGCCGGGGGTCTGGAGACCGGTGCGGCCCGGCAATAGCCTTTGTAAGCGTAAAAATGAAGAGGCGCGCTCCCGCCCGCTCCGCGAGGTCAAAAGTTCTCGAGGATATCAGTCACCAACGTGTGGGCAAAGTCCCTTGACAGCCGTTGCATTGCAGGGACATCTTCTTCGAACAAGGCGGGCGTGGACTCACTTACCTGATATTCTTCCCGAAAAATATAATTGGGGTTGGAGAACAGCACCCGCTTGGTGCGAAGGTCGATCAACTGAACGCTGGCGTTCACCTGAATCTGGAACGTGGTGGCGCGGCCCGTGGTGGGGTCGAAGGTGAGGACACCGGTGCGGAGGGAGTTGACGGTTCCTTTCAGTTCAGCGTCGGCGCCCGAAGGATTGGACGTTACCTGGAAGCTGGTTCGCTCGATGAACTCGCGCACCACGGCCGCGGTCATTCTCTGCTCAATTTTGAAGCGCGGAGTCTTGTTGATGAAGGTAGGGATGGCGATGACCTTCACGTCGGGAGGCAGCCGGGAGGCCGTCCCGGCCACATGATAGCCGCAAGCAGACGCCAGCAAAGCCAGCGAGACCGCAACCGTCATCCCTGATGCGCGCATTCTCATTGGACAATGTTCAGCGGTTGGCGGCGGTCGAGCAGGCCCTCGGCGGTTTGGGCGGCGTTGAGCGCCGCCAATCTCAGATTGTCCGCCACAGCCCAAAGCCACACTCCCTCCGGGCAGGAGGCGTCAAGCTGGATGGCATCCACCAGAATTTCATTGGAACCAGCCGCCTCCACCTGCGAAGGGGGCTTTTGAGAACCGCGGCGAATCTTGAGTGGAGTCCCTTCCAGCGCCGCCACCAGATCGGCTGGAGCCGCCCGTTTTTTGGTTTCAACGTAGAGTGAGAGAGCAAGTGAATAGAATACCGGAACCTGGAACAACCGCAGCGCCGGCATGGGTGCGCGGGTTCCCAGGCAGGCCTGGAGCTGGTTGCGAATGGGGCCTTCGATCGGGTCAGGCTTCTCACCCGGGCTTCCCAGGCGGGGCAATAGGTTGAAGGCGATCTGCCCGCCAAAGACTTCGCGGGGGAGTTTCTGGAAGTTCAGCAGATTCACGGTCTGCTTTTGCAGTTCCTCAATGGCCCGTGGCCCAATTTCAGAGGCAGGGCTGAAAAGTTGGGCGACCGCCCTTCGCAAGGGAAAGCGGGCGGCCAAGCGTAACATCAGTGCGCTGATCATCAGAGTGGCGCCGTGTGGTGAAACCAGCACCCGCGTCTCACGGCCCGCGGAAGGATTCGGAGCGGTGGCCGCCATACGGCCCAGGAGAGGAACTCGAATCGCAGTGCCCGGTGCCTGTGCCGCCGTCGAACCCAGTTCAATAACCGTGCGCAGGCCGGCTCCTTCTTCGGACCCTTCAATCAGCCGCTGGCGCCAATAGTCCAGCCTCTCGGCGGGAACGGCCACAAAAGCAAAATCGAAGTCGCTGGGGATCTCCGCCTCCGGCGCAATGGCCGCTGGCGCGCCCTGGCCCAAGTCCAACACTGGCAGCTCAGGTTGAGAGCTTTCGTCTTCCACCAGCTTCAGACTGGCGATGGGGAAACGCCGTTCCTCCAGAACCGCCACAAGTTCCTTGCCTAGCAGAGAAGATCCGCCAATCACAACTACGCGGCAACCGCCTGAATCTTTCATGATTGGTGAACCTCAGGGGGAAGGGGAGGGCGAGGCCGGCCCTTGAAAGGAATCTCATGCAGGATTCCGGAAAGAGCGTAGGTCAGCGCAATAATCAGCAGGACGTACTCCGAATAAAAGAAGATGAGCCAGATAACCAATCCAATCAGAATGATGAGGACGTAAGGGCGCCGGCGGTGCAGGTCCAGAGTCTTGAAGGTGTAATAGCGCACCTTGCTCACCATCAAGAAGGCAAGCCCTAAGGTTGCTGCCAGCCAGAGCACCGTAAATGGCCAGTTTGTCAGCGGGGTCTTTTCCCAATGTACTAGGGCTGCGATCACTCCCGCCGCGGCAGGAATGGGCAGCCCCACAAAAAAACGGCGGTCAGTGCCGGGCTTGACCGAGTCGATGTTAAAACGGGCCAGCCGCGCCGCGCCGCAAATCAAGAATGCAAAGCCGGCAATCCAGCCGATCGAGCGCAGGTGATAGGTCCAGGTCTCGGTGTCAATCGCCGAACGGACGCCCCATGCATACACCAGCAGCCCCGGAGCCAACCCGAAGGCGATCACGTCCGCCAGCGAGTCGAACTCGCGGCCAAAATTGGAGGCTGCGTTGGTGAGGCGGGCGATGCGGCCGTCCAGGCCGTCAAACAGAATCGCTAAGCCGATGGCCATAGACGCGCTGTCAAAGAATGAGCCTGCATAGCTGGCGCCCGCGACGGCCGCCATCATCTGCGCCCCTTGCAGGGTCTTGAGAATCGCGTAATACCCGCACACAAGGGTTCCCACCGTGAACAGGCTCGGCAAGATATACATGCCACGCCGCAGCCGGTGGTTGGTGGGCGGTGGAAATCCTTCCGCCTTAAACTGTCCTTGACCGTATAATTCCAATAACGCTGCTCCCTGCCCAAACGCGAGCCCCAACCTGCACACAGAGACTCACTTCCGGTGAAACCAGGATATCCACGCGCGAGCCGAACTTGATCAGTCCCACGCGCTGCCCGCGCTCAATTTGGTCCCCGGGCTTTTTCCAGAATACGATCCGCCGCGCCAGCACTCCGGCAATCTGCTTGACGATGACCTCGTCATCCCCGCTTCCCACCGTAAAAACATTTTGCTCGTTCTCTACTGAGGCCAAGGGCTCGGAAGCCATGCGGAAGGAACCCTTTCGGTAGGTTACGTTTTGGATGGTTCCGGAAACGGGCGAACGGTTCACGTGCACATTGAAAGGTGACATGAAAATGCTCACCCGCTGGCGAGGGCGGCCACCTTCGTTCTCTTCTCGGACTTCCACCACCCGGCCGTCGGCGGGAGAAACAACAACTCCTGGACCTGTGGGGATAATCCGGTCCGGGTCCCGAAAAAAACTCAGCACGAATATCGCAAAACCAAGAATGACTGCGGCGGCAAACAGGAAGAACTTTCCCGGCCAAAACAGCCCGAAGCCCAAGGCTACGCCGCCTGCCAGTACCAGGGGCAGGCCGTACCAATACCCTTCCTTAACCATAGTTTTCCGGCGCAGAGGCCTAATCCGCGCTTGCCGGCTTGAAAGAGAAAAGCGCCCTATCGCGCTTTCGGGTGCAGTGGCGACTTCCCCTGTCGTTCGCTGCACGAACGCCCGAACGAGATGTCTTCTGTAAGTATTTCGCGCCGTTCGCTACGCCGCCGTCACGGTGCGCCTTGCCAGAGCGGCCATCTGATCTTTCAACCGCAATTTAAGCTTCTTTAAGCGGACTTCTTCAACCTGTTCGTCTTCCGTAAGGAAGGATTTGGCTTCCAGTCGCTCCAACTCGTTAGCGTACTGGTTATGTGCCTCTTGCAGTCTCTGATATTCTTCGTTATTGGCCATCATTTTCATCCGGATGGCCTCGGTAGGGGTGCTCACGGGTGTGTCACCTCCCTGAGAGAGTGATCTGCCTCAGTAAGGCTAGCATACCACTATGCTCGGTTCAAGCCAGAAAGATTCCCTCTGACTATAAGCACACTGAGGCTCGGAATGGGGCGGAGAGGGAAGAAGTGGGGAATGGTAAAGCCGCAAAGGGCCTCAGAGACTGAGGACAAAAAAGAAAACCCGGCCAGGACGGCCGGGTTTCCGAGTGGTAATTCAAGCCACTCAAATGCAGTAAATGAAGGCCCCAAGAAGCAAAAGGATATTTGCCCTTGGAGTGGATTGCTTACTGGCCTTTCTTAGCGCCCTTCTTAGCGCCCTTCTTCTTGGCGTGCTTCATGTGTTTCTTACTATGGCTCGTACTAGTTGTCGTGGTGGTCGACTTCTTGTGGTGCTTCTTGGCGAACGCCGGCATGGACAGCGTGGTCGCCATCGCGAGCGCCGCGATCAACGTGAAGAACTTCTTCATTGGTTGTACAACCTCCGATTAAAATAACTACTTTCGCTCTCCACCGCATGCGCGCTGCCAAATCCGATTGAAAACTATAGAAATTCATCATCCGTTTTATTATGAAAACATTATGGGTAATGGATGGAAGCAAGATAGCTGGCGCTAAAGGAGCGTCGGCGGGCTCTTTGCACCATATGGGGTGGGCGATGCACCATATCGGGCAATTGGGATGGGAAACGAAGGCAGTGGGCGCGCTCTCGTTCCAAGAAATCTCCGTGCGGCCTTGCTCTGTGCCGTTCGAAGGGCCTTTCTCAGATCACCTCAGGGAACTTGAATTCAGGTCAAGGGCAAGGACCAGGGCATCTTCGCGTGGGTTTTGATAGTAGTCTTTTCGGCTCATGAAACTCTTGAAGCCCACGGCCTCGTAGAGTCCCAAGGCGGCTGTGTTGGAGGCCCGGACTTCCAGGAAAATCCTTCTGGCGCCCGCTTCGCGTAAGCGCCTGGCCGCCTCCTGGAAAAGCCCTTTGGCAACCCCTTGCCGCCGGTGCTGCGGAGCGACCGCAAGGTTCCAAAGCTCTGCTTCCTCGCCCACGCGGTGAAACGCCGCAAACCCTATGAGTTCTCCAGCGTCTGCGCCTTCCTGCTCGGCCACCAGAATCATTCCCTGGGGATTAGCAGCCAATCGCTCATAGTCGGCTTCGCTCCAGGCCGCGGCTTGCGTGCCGGACTCCTGGATTTTCACGATGGCGGCAAGATCGCTTTGGCAAAAAAGCCTGATTTGCATGTGAGCCGAATGACGGGTGAAGTCTGACCGGATTACGAGAGGCGGCCGTTTGTCCGAGACCCCAACGGGCGCGCCGGCTGATGCCCCGCAGGGGAGATCAGGCGTGCCAATTCATCTCTGCGTCCGACCGCCGGATGTAGTAGGCGTCCAACTCTTCCGGTGGAGAAGCTTCGCCGCTCTCGTGGGCTCGTAGGGCCACACGGGCAATCGCTTCGAGCAATGCGCCCGGGAGTTCTATCCAAGAGACGGACTGGCCAAGACCTTCCCGCAAAGCCCCCGCTTTCAGGTCATGGGCGCGGGTCAGGCAGGCAATGGTGCCGTGGCTAAAGGTTCTGCACTGCCCTCCCTGCGCGAGGGTTTTCAGGAGACCCTCCAAGTGGTCCGGACGCACGATCTGGCCTTCACCCGCTGCCTCATACGGGCTGTTTGGATCGCTGCTTGTCGACCGGCGGAAAAAGCCGAGGAAGAACTCACCGCGCCGGGCGTCGAGAATCGGCACCGCCCAATCCGTCGAGGGATGAGCTTGCTGGACCATCGCCTCGAGCAGAGTGACTGCTTGCAGGGGCTTATCGAAAGCCTTGGCCCACGCCCTTGCAGCCGCCATGCCCACCCGGATGCCGGTAAAAGATCCGGGGCCCTTCACAACGGCGAAGAGATCGATCTGGCGGAAGCTGAGCTTTGCATCGCTGAGCGCGCGCTCCACCAATTCAAAAAGGGTTACTGAATAGCGGTCGGCAGGTCCCTGGTTCAGGGCGATCCCCAGGCATTCATCACCCCGATAAACGGCCGCCCCGCCGGTTTCGCTCGTGGTGTGAAGGGCCAAAACAACCATGGGCTCCCATTATACGCGGTGTTCGGTGAGCGCCCCGCAAATTTCGGGCAAAAGTCACCGCGGTCCTAACTCAAATTTCAGCCTTGGCTGGCGGCTCAAATGTCTCTCAGTTCTTCCTCATTGAGGCCAAAATAATGTCCGATTTCATGCAGGAGAGTATCGCGAATTTGGCGCACGACTTCAGCTTCCGTCGAGCAGACGGCTTCGATATTTTTCTGATACAAGTAAATGTGGTCAGGAGGGGTGGCGGCGAAAACGCTCTTTTGGGTTCGGGGAACTCCTGAAAACAAGCCCAAGAGCAACCCTCCCCGGTACGGTTCCTCGGGCGGAGTATCTTCGACCATAATTGCCAGGTTGGAAAGCCGGGCGCGAAACGGCTCCGGCAAACTATCCAGTACCTGGGCGGCCAGCTCTCTGAAGCGCTCTCGTTCCACGCTCCCATTCTACACGGGACCCGGCGATTGCGGAGCGTGCTCGTGCGCAGTGGTGGCAGGATCAGGAATCCCCGCGCGAAGAATGTTTCAACAACTTTGTATCCGTGCTGAAAGGGCGAGATTACGCCTTCTGCGGGCAGTTCGGAAGCGCCGAAATTCGCGGCTCATCGGGCTCTCAAGCGGCCCTTCCGGTTATGCTAGAATGGAGTCTATTCTGTGCTGTCCCGACGCCGCCATCGCGACCCTAGTTCGATTTTTGACCGGGCTGCCACCCGTGGGTGGATGCTGCGTAGCCAGCGGATGGCTTGATCGGCCGAAACCGGCCGGAATTCCGCCAGTTGGCGGCGCGAATTGCCATGGCTGTGGAACAAAAGCAGAATGATTCCTTCAAGCCGTCGGACGTCCGCGATCTGGCGCGGCTGTTTGACCACACGCTGCTGCGGCCGGAAGCCTCGCGCGGCGAGATCGAACAACTTTGCCGGGAGGCGTTGTCGCACGGTTTCGGCGCCGTCTTTTTGAACCCCTGGTGGGTTTCGATGGCGGCTGGGCAGTTGCGGGGATCCGGGGTTAGCGTGGGTACGGTGATCGGCTTTCCCTTTGGCGCGACGCTCACTTCCGCCAAGCGCGCGGAGGCCGAGGCGGCCATCCAATTGGGAGCGCAAGAGCTCGATATGGTTATGAACATCGGCGCTTTGCGATCGGGGCAACTGAAGCTGGTTCAGAATGACATCGCCGGTGTGGCAGAAATCTCCCACGCTTCCGGCTGCATCTTAAAAGTGATCCTGGAGAATGCCTACCTTTCAGATGCTGAAAAGGTCACGGCCTGCCGGATTGCCCAGCAGGCGGGTGCGGATTACGTGAAAACTTCCACGGGATTTGGCCCTTCCGGGGCTCGCGAAGCCGACGTCCGGCTCATGCGCGAAACAGTAGGGCCGGAGATGGGCGTGAAGGCTGCGGGCGGCATCCGAACGCTGCCCGACGCCCTTCGCATGCTCGCCGCAGGCGCGAACCGGCTGGGATCGAGCGCCTCGGTTTCGATCCTGGCGGAAGCTTCCCGCCGCGGGAATTGATTTATGGCTCAAGCTGCAAGATCACAAGTTCGCGCCCTGGGCGCCACGGAGCTGCTGGCTCTGCTTCTGGAAGTCAGCGAGCAGATCACATCCACGCTCGACCTCGACGAGCTGATGGGGCGGATTGCCGCTCTGGTGAAGCGCGTCATCGATTATGACGTTTTCGCCATCCTCCTGCTGAGCGAGAAGACGCAACGGCTGCAGGTGCGGTTGAGCATCGGGCACCCGGAGGAAAAGGTCCGCAAGCTGCGCATCAAGGTGGGCGAGGGGATTGTGGGCCGGGCCGCCAGCGAGCGCCGTTCGATCATTGTGAACGACGTTCGCAACGACAGAGCCTATATCGAATCCGTCCCCGCGGTCAAATCCGAGCTTGCCGTTCCGCTGATCCTGAAGAACCGCGTGATCGGCGTGATGGATTTGGAAGCGCCTTCCACGGATTTCTTTACGGACCAGCACGTCAACCTGCTGGAGCTTCTGGCGGGCCGCATGGCCATGGCCATTGAAAACGCCCGTCTCTACCGGCGCAGCCTCCGGCAGTCGCGCACCCTGAAACTCCTCAATGAAATCAGCCGCGAGCTTAGCTCGGTGCTGGTCCTGAACGACCTCCTGCGCAAGGTTGGTACCCTGACCAAGCGCCTGGTGGACTATCACCGCTTCAGCATTATGCTGGCCGACGAGCGGGCGCAGACTTTTAACGCTGTGCTCACACTTCGCCAGGATGAAAGCCTGCCGGACAAAACTACTGTGCGTTTTGGGCAGGGGGTAGTGGGCGCGGCGGCCGAGTCGCTGAAGCCGGTGGTCGTTCCGGACGTGACCGGCGACCCGCGCTACATCCTCATTAACCCCGACACGAAGTCGGAAATGGCGGTCCCGCTCATCTACCAGGGGCGCGTGATCGGCGTGGCGGACTTGGAGAGCCCGCAGCTCAATTATTTTACCGAAGAGCACGTCCGCATTTTCTCTACCTTGGCCCCGCAAATCGCCGTCGCCATTGAGAACGCCCGGCTCTACGAGCGCGTGGTACGAAGCGAGGCGCGCTTGGAGCGCGATTTGCAGCGCGCCAAGGAAATCCAGATGCTCCTGATGCCCGGAACTTCCGTGGCGATTCCCGGCCTGGAGTTAGGGCTGCGATTCCAGCCCGCGCGGGAGCTGGGAGGCGATCTTTACGACTTTTTGAACTACGGCAAAGACCGCCACGTGCTCACCGTGGGCGACGTGAGCGGCAAAGGAGCTCCCGCGGCCCTTTACGGAGCGCTGGCTGGCGGTATCCTCCGTAGCTTGGCCCCGCAGCGGCTTCCTGCCCCGGACGTGCTTCGCACGCTGAACGCCACGCTTCTGGAGCGCCGCGTGGAGGGCCACTTCGTCACCTTGACGTACGCGATCTGGGAGCCCAAGACGAAGACCCTGCACCTGGCCAACGCCGGAATGCCTTTGTCCATCCTGGTGCGTGACGGGCACACCCGCTCGATTCAAGCGGAAGGAATCCCCCTGGGGCTGCTTGAGCACACTGACTATCAGGAAGTGTCTCTCCAGCTCAAAAAAGGGGACGTGCTGGCGATCTTCTCCGACGGTCTGAGCGAGGCCATGAATAGTGAGCACGAGGAATTCGGCTCACGCCATCTGGCCAACCTGTTGCGCGAAAACGCTGCCAAGCCCGCCGATGAGATCGTGGAAGTGGTCTTCCAGGACATCGCGCGCTTTGAGGAAGGGAAGCCGCGCCGTGACGACCAGACGCTGGTAGTGATCCGGGTGCTCTAGATTTTGGTACGATCCCCGGAAGCTGGGAAAGGAACAGCAGCTCCGCTAGAGCTTCAAGGCTGCGAGCTGAGCCGAAAATTCGGGCTGATCATTTGCTATGGAACATTTCCGATACGAATCGCAGCAACTCTATTGTGACAACGTCCGCCTGGCCGAGCTGGCGGAGCGTTTTGGCACGCCGGCTTACGTCTATAGCCGCGCCGCCATCGAAGGCAACTTTCACCGGCTTGACGAAACACTGCGGGACCTTCCCCGCCTGATCTGCTATTCGGTCAAAGCCAATTCTCACCTCAGAATCCTCAGCCTGCTCCGCCAGGCCGGAGCGGGTTTTGACATTGTTTCAGGAGGGGAATTGTCCCGGGTTCTGAAAGCGGGAGCCCAGCCGGACACCATCGTCTTCTCCGGAGTGGGGAAGAGCCCCGAAGAAATCGCAGCAGGGCTTGAGGCCGGTATCCTGATGTTCAATGTGGAGTCTGCTGGGGAGTTGGAAGCGATCAGCGCCAGCGCCCGTCGCCTGGGAAAGCGGGCGAACATTTCCATTCGGGTCAATCCAGACGTCGAGGCGGATACGCATCCTTACATTTCCACGGGGCAATTCATCCACAAGTTCGGCGTGCCCAAGAAAGAGGCGATCCAGCTTTTCCACCGTGCCGCGGCGTCGCCCGATCTCCGAATCCGCGGCATCGCCTGCCACATCGGGTCGCAAATTCTGGACGTCGATCCTTTCGTGCAGGCGCTGGAAGAAATTCTGGAACTGGCAAAGTCGCTGGCGCGCGAGGGCATCCAATTGGAATATTTGGATCTGGGCGGTGGCTACGGCATTCGCTACATCGATGAAGACCCGCTGGAAGTCGAGCGCCTGGCGCGGGAGCTCAAGCGGCGGCTCGATGGAACCCCCTACCGGCTGGTGCTTGAACCTGGACGATCGCTGGTGGGCAACGCCGGAATTCTGCTGACGCGGGTCCTCTACGTCAAAAACAACCGGCGCAAACATTTTGTGGTAGTGGACGCCGGCATGAACGACCTGATGCGCCCCACGCTCTACGGCTCATTGCACCAGATTCTTCCCGTCGAGCAGCCCGCGGAAGAAACGTTCAAGGCCGATGTGGTCGGTCCGCTCTGCGAGACCGGCGACTTTCTGGCGCGCGACCGTGAAATGCCGCGCGTTAAGCCCGGTGATTTGGTCGCCGTCATGACCGTGGGAGCGTACGGTTACGTTCTCTCTTCCAACTACAATTCCCGTCCCCGTCCCGCCGAGGTTATGGTAGATGGCGACAAGGCAGAGTTGATCCGCCCTCGCGAGCGCCCGGAAGACTTGATGGCCGGGGAGCGGATGTAATTCGAAGAGCTTGTGGGAACTAGACGGGTGAGAAGTTCCCGCTCTACCGCTCTCCCCACTTGAGTTTTTGGCGGAGGATTTCGAAGTAGTTCAGTTGCGGGGATTGGATCACTTCGATAAAAGATTCAGACTTCCGTACCTTCACAATGTCTTCGCTATGCGTGGCGATTCCCACCTGGCCGTCCACGGTCAGGTAAGCCGCTTCGCGCTGGCTCTTCACAATAATTTCAATCGTGGCTGAGTCCGGAACCACCAAGGGACGGTTGGTGAGGGTGTGCCCGCAGATGGGCGTGACGATAAAAGCTTGTACGCAGGGTGTTACCACCGGACCGCCGGCGGCCAGGGAATAGGCGGTGGAACCGGTGGGGGTGCAGACGATCAGCCCGTCGGACTTGTAGTTTGAGATGAACAAGCCGTCCACGTAAACTTCAAAGTCCTGAATCCTCGCGATGGCGCCTTTATTCAGCACCACGTCATTGAGCGCCCGGAAGTTTGAGAGCACCTCGTCCGCGCGAATCAGTTCTCCTTCAATCTGCACGCGCCGCTCGGAAACAAAATTCCCTGCCAGGACGTTTTCCAGCGCAGAGTAAAGCTCTTCCCGGGTGATGACGGTCAGAAAGCCCAGGCCGCCCAGGTTGACCGCGAAGATCGGGACGCTGTGACGGCTCATCGAGCGTGCCGCGGCCAGCAGGGTTCCGTCTCCGCCCAACACCACAACCAGATCGACTTTGCCGGGCATCTCGTTGCGCGTCAGGCATTTCTCTGAGCTTTCCAGGATGGTGCCCGTTTCCTTGTCAATGCAGACTTCCACCTGGCGCTCGTGCAGCCAGTCCACCAGCGGAGGAACAATCTCGCGAATCTCCGCCTTCTTCGGTTTTGAAATAATTCCGATTCTCTTTATCGTCATACTGACTCGAAGCCATCAAGAATTGGCGAGAGGGCCGGTCCGGCCGTCACGCTTTGAGGAAAAACCATTCTAGACATTTTTCGGCCAAATAGCATGTAGGAAAAATTCCCGGTTCCCTTCGGCGCCCAAGAGCGCGCTCTCCACCCGGCCGATCTCCGTGAACCCGAGCTCTTCCAATGTCCGTGACACTTTTGCGATAGCCTCCTCGTGCAGGCGGGCGTCGCGGACGATCCCGCCCTTGCCCACCTGGGCGGGGCCCAGTTCGAATTGCGGTTTCACCAACGACAGCAACTCTCCGCCCGTTTCCAAGAGCGGCGGGAGAAGGGGAAGGATCAGCGTCGAGGAGATGAAAGAAACGTCCATCGTGGCCAGCGCCACGCGGGTTCCGATTCGCTCAAAGGTTAAATATCGCCCGTTGGTTTTCTCCAGGACCACCACGCGCTCATCCTGCCGCAACTTCCAGTCCAGTTGATTGGTGCCGGCGTCCACAGCGAAGACCTTGGCCGCGCCCCGTTGCAACAGACAGTCGGTAAACCCTCCCGTGGACGCGCCAACGTCCAGGCATGTCTTCCGGCCCGGATCGACGCCAAAATGGTCGAGCGCCGCTTCCAGCTTGAGCCCGCCGCGGCCCACGTACTTGGTTGTGGCGCCGGCCAGCAGACGCAGGCTTGCGGAGGCGCTGACCGTCGCGCCGCACTTCTCCACCTTCTGATCGTCCACCAGAACCTGCCCGGCCATAATCAGCGCCTGAGCCTTTTGGCGGGAGTCTGCCAAGCCCCGCTCGACGAGCAGGCGATCGAGCCGGTCTTTTTCGTGACGAGTCGTGTTCATCTACTATGCAGCTTAGCTTGTGGAAGGCCGGAAGAAAAGTCCGCTGTTTGTGGATAGGGCCGCAGGGTAATGGAGTATGATCGGTGGCGCAACGCGCAGAGCAACGACGGCGGGTGAGGCGCAGCCAGTTATTTGATGGCGCTCGGAATCACCGCATGGGGAGGAATAGCATGAAACCAAGTTTCCTATCGAGACGCGACACTTTGAAACTTCTGGGCGCAGGCGGCGCCATGGCTGCAGTGGGCGCGGCCACGGCTTGCACGCCGGGACAGAAAGCAACGCCCCAGCATGCGCAGAAGGCTGCGGAAGGTCCTGGAGAGCCGGCCTCCGCGGTGGCGGATCGCGCCCGGCGCATGGAGTGGTGGCACGCCGCCAAGTTTGGCATGTTCATCCACTGGGGGCTTTACAGCCTGATCGGCCAGCATGAATGGGCCATGGAATTGGAAGGCGTCCCCATCTCCCAGTATGAACTCCTGGCTAAACACTTCACTCCCAAGCCGAACGCGGCGCGCGCCTGGGCCAAGCTGGCCAAGCAGGCCGGGCAGAAGTACATGGTGATGACCACCAAGCACCATGAGGGTTTTTGCCTGTTTGACAGTAAGCTGACGGACTACTGCGCGCCCAGGCAGGCCTGCGGCCGCGACTTGGTGAGGGAATTTGTGGACGCTGTGCGCGCCGAAGGGTTACGTGTGGGCTTCTACTATTCCCTGATGGACTGGCATCATCCGGACGGCGCGCGCTGCGCTACGGATGAGGCGGCTCGCAAGCGCTTTGTCGCTTACACGCACGGGCTGATCCGTGAACTGATGAGCAACTACGGCAAGATCGATGTCCTCTGGTATGACGTAGATTGGCCGTTGACCGCCGAGCAGTGGGAATCCAAAAAGATGAACGACATGGTGTTTCGGCTTCAGCCCGACATCATCGTCACCAACCGGAACGGCTTGCCGGGGGATTTTTCAACTCCTGAACAGCACATCAAGGCGGCGGAAACTATCTGTTGAACATCGGTCCGAAGCCGGATGGCTCAGTCCCGCAAGAAGAGGTTCGCACGCTCGAAACCGTGGGCCGGTGGATGGGCAAGAATGGCCGGACCATCTACGAATCCGAGCCCTTCCAGGGCGTGGCCATGCCCTTTGCGGATTTCACGCGCCAGGGCAACACGCTCTACATCCACGTCTATTTCTGGCCGTCTGGCACGCCCGCCGCCAACTGG
>JBJKQF010000110.1:0-27397 GCA_046705545.1 Terriglobia bacterium | reverse complement strand
GGATGTTTGGATGAAAGCAAGGCCTTGGCAATCATCCGTAGTTCCCGGAAGCGGGTATAAAGAAACCTGACTCGACGCCGTGTCGCCGTGTTATTCATAACTACCGCGCGCGCCAGCGCCTCCGGGCATTCTCTTGCCCGCCGCGCTGTGCCGACCCTGATTAAGATCCAATCTCTAAGATGAACAAATCGCCCAATTCTATAACAACTATAGCGTATACGCCACACCGGCGCCCGGCAACGATTTCCGTCCAAAGGGCGCAAATTGCCCCTTGAAAGGGAACAATCGGGCTTTTAAGTGACGGCACGCAGCGGCTGCCGGAAGGAGAGTTGCGGAAACACCGTTCCTGCCAGAAAGGCCTACATCTTCAGTCGCTTGGCGCCCTTCGCGGCGTGAAGCTGGAACACCGAAGAAGGGATGTAACGGTTGACCTTGACGGAACTATAGCGGGCGATCGAATAGTCACCACCCGCCCTAAAGAATTTCTGCTGCACGGGCAACCAGGATTCCTCGCTGACCCAGAGTCGAACCTTGGTGAGTTGAGCGGCAACGCTTTCTTTTAACGGAGTCAATTCTAGGACGGCCGTTGAGTTGCCGCCCATCTGCTCTTCCCCGACGTATTTTATGGCATATATCTTTTCGAGTTCCTTAACTTCCGTGCCGAAGCCCAGGAGCAGAAATTGTTGCAACAGTGAAGCGTGCTGGCTCAGGTCATACTCCTGAATCTGATTGATCTTGGGTTGATAGTACTCCGCCTTGTCCTTTTTGATCAGGAGGACCTTTTCGTCCGGACTTGTGAAGTCAATGAGGATTTCTGGAGATTTCGGGTTACGAAGGAACATCTTTCCCGATTCGGTAGAGTAATCGTTGACGAGGACGGTCACTGTGGTTAGTTCGAGATCGGCGGAGAGTGTCTTCAGGTGTTTGGCGCTGTCATTCATGCGGGAGAGAATCTGCGGAAGGTCCAGGCGTTCCTTGTTGTGTCGCGCCCGAGCGGAGAGAAGCGCCGGCAAGAAGAGATAGGCCACCAACGCTGCGCCCGCTGCCATCGATTTGCCCCAACGACTTTTCATTTGGACTGGTTCCCGTAAATATGATTCTCCGCCGCCGGGGAAAGATGCATCATCAGCGTTCCACCTCCACCGTGTAACCCAGGATGACGCCATTCTGCCCTGAAATTGGCTTAATGGACTTGACCGTGAAAGGAGGGTTAACCCGCTGTTGCAGCAGGCGACGGGCAGCCTCCAGGGGCGATAGCGGCTCGAGAGAATCAACCAGGCGCGCGTCCAACTGGTAGACCCAGATCTTATTGCTATGCCCCACCTCGACAATTCCTTGCACGTGCCGCAAGTCGGTAAGCTGGAGCTGCGGGCGGTCATGAAACCAGCCGGAGGGTGTGAGGAAAATGAAGGCCAGGATCACCACTACAATTACGTCATACTGCCAGCTTCCCCGGTCATAGGACCAGAAAACGGCTTTTTTCAGCAACAGCTTTAGCTTTGCCCAGAGCGTCGCTTTCCCCGGACCTCCCGAGTTTTGCTCGAGGCGCGGAACGGTCGGATCATTGAACTCTGGGCTGTGAGCCATAAGATTTCGAATGGGAGCAAGATAACCGGAAACCGGGCAGGAATCAATCCAAAATGACGCGCCCGTCACGCATGCGGATTATCCTGTCGGCCGCGGAAGCCGCTTCGGAATCATGGGTGATCATTAAGATTGTCTGGCGGAAATCGCGGTTGAGGGCGCGCATCATGTTCAGGACCACCTGGGAATTCTCGCTATCCAGGTTTCCCGTGGGCTCGTCCGCAAGCAGCAATTTGGGCTCGCAGATCACGGCCCGTGCTATGGCCACCCGTTGTTGCTCTCCCCCTGAAAGCGCGTAGGGTTTATGCTTCAATTTTTCCTTGATGCCCAGCATTTCCGTGACGGCTTCAAAGCGGTGGGGATTGAAGCCATCGCCCTGGATGTGCTGAGCAATGGCGATGTTGTCGGCGGCCGTTAGCGTGGGCAGCAGGTTGTAGCGCTGGAAGACAAAGCCGATCTTATGCCGGCGGAACTTTGTCCGCTCAGCGTCTTTCATGTAGGAAAAATCGTTGCCGTCCACCAGGACTTTGCCGCTGCTGGGCGGGGTTAAGCCTCCCAGGATGTGGAGCAGAGTGGATTTCCCGCAGCCGGAAGGCCCCACGACGGCCAAGAACTCGCCTTCCCGGACGGACATATCGACGCCCCGTAAAGCCGGCACATTCACCTTGCCAACCCGGTAGGTCTTTCTAAGGTTTTCCGTTGCAATGATCGGTTCCATGCTGCCTGTTCGATGTTGGGGCTGCGCTTCACCGGCAGCCGTGGTCAAAAGGATCGATCCCAAAAGCATTCGGAGATTCCGTTATTCGTATGCGAGCGAGTCCACGGGGTCAAGCCGCGCCGCCCGGATTGCCGGGTAGAAGGAACCCATCAAAGACCCTGCGATGGCCAGCAATCCTGCCCAGAGCGCCCAATGTACGGTAAGTTCCACCGTCAGGGTGGGAAATGTAGCGACAATAAACTTCTTGGCGAACCATGTCCCTGCATACCCGGAAATTATTCCCAGAATGCTCAGCAGACCAGCCTCTGAGAGGATCACCTTTATGATATACCCTTTGCCCGCACCCAGCGCTTTCAAAATGCCGATCTCCCGCGTTCGTTCGGTAATGGTGGTGTACATCGAGAGAAAAATAACCAGGAATCCAATGCCTACGGCGACTCCAATCATGGCGGTAATAAAGGCCGTCAAGGCGGGAAGATCATTCGAGCTCATCATGGACAAATATTCTTTGGTCGAAAGGACATCATACTTGGGCAGCAAGTTCTCAATCGCCTTCTTAACCGATTGGGTGTAAGCCGGGTCGGTGCATTTTACGTAAAAAATGGACGCCTTGTCGCGCGCTCCCGCAAGGTCTTGGGCGGTCTCGATCGGGATAAATATTCTGGCGCCCTTGCCATGCTCAACGATGCCTGAGACGCGGAAGTCATGATTGAGGAAATTTAGCGTTGCGCCCACTTTGACGTCGTTCGCTTTTGCATACCAGTCGTCAACTAAAATGCTATAGGGCCCCGTAAACGGCCCTCCATGAAGATATACGAAGCCGCCTCCAAGACTATTAAAGCTATTGATATCAATGCCATAGATCAGGTTGATGCCTTTCTGCGTGTTCAAAAACAAGAGGACCGGGGCAACCGTCAGGACGTGCGGGATTTCTTCCAAGCGGGTGCCGATTTTGACAGGCATCGGCGCCTGGGTGAGACCCAAAAAGAGCGACGCGCCGGGGGGTTGTACCATGATGTCTGCACCAGTTCCTTCGACGCGTTTGGCACTGTCGTGCTGCATGCCGTGGGTCATACCCACCACCAGCATGACCATCCCCACCTCAATGGCCACGGCCAGAATGCTGACCAGGGTCCGGATGGGCCGGTGCATAATATTTTCGAGAATCATCTTGAAAACCAACAGTGTTCTCCGGCTACTTGGCTCCGCCCAATTCAACCAGCGTGGCGTTGGGGGGCTTGTTCAGTATGAATTTCTCCGGCGGGATCGGCTGATTGAACGTTGCTTTCTTGATGCTAATCGTCAGCGTGTACCCGTCGGCAGGGCGGCTCAGCGTGATTTTGGCAGGATAGTTCACCTGCTGGAAGTCGTGGTAGTCTGCATACCGGACCTCTTCCAGAAGCGATCCTCCTTGCCCGTAGAGATCGAGCCGCGAGATATTGAGATCGGACCGATCGAACCATATCTTGCGTTTGAGATCCAGTTCTCCAACCGCCGTCGGTTCAACAATTGTCAAAACATAATAGCGATGGGAGGGTGTTGAGACCTCCTCGGCAAAGTACTTCTCCGCGGACGGGTTGACCTGCTGAATCAGCAAGGCGCTTAGAATATGCTGCGGCCTCAGATTTTCCAGGGCGTTCTTGGCCGGCGCGTAAAAACTGGTCTTCCCGACGATGAATTTGTGTTTTGGAGGAATATAGAGGTGGAACTCTTGGCCATTGGAAACCATGTCAAAGATTTCCGTCCTCACCACCGGAGCCTGCCCGATTATCCGAACCAGGGAAGGCTTCTTCAGTAGAATAAATCCCCGGACGTCGTGATATTCCTTGATGACGCCCGAGTAGACTGAACCGGTGGTCGGTTCAAACTCCACCGTTGCCTCGAGGGTATCGATCCTTTCGCTCCATGCATCCACGTCCTTCACTAACTCGGCAACGGAAGCTTGCTTCGGAGGACCTGCCTGTGGAGGCGGAGTAACGTGAACCGTCCGCTTGATAGCGCAACCCCAACCCCCTGCGACCAGAGCAAGAAGGGCTACATTGACCACACATCGTCCGGCTGACAGCAGGAAATTCCTACGTGAGTTGCACAACTACCAAATCTAGCAAAGCGCGGCTTATCTGTCAATTCCAGGCCTTTGGCGGCAGAGTTTGGGAAGCAGAATGGCGAAGTGGCGCCTTACGCCGAGTTCAACGCTGCCTGATAGGCTTCGAGGTATTGCCTTGTGATTTTCTCCGCGGTGAAGTCAAGGGCGCGCGCTCTACCGCGCCCGGAAAGCTTCGCTTTCAAGCCGGTTTGGGCGGAGACCTCCGCGATTTTTCTGGCTAAGGCTCCAGCGTCAAGGGGATCCTCGTAATAGGCCGCGGCTTCCCCGGCCACCTCCAGCGTGGAGGGAATGCGTGAAGCTACGATCGGAAGCCCGCATTTCATGGCCTCCACCAGAGGGATGCCAAATCCCTCATAGCGCGAGGGATACACGAACAGGTCAGCCCGCTGATAGAGGACCGATAACTCCCGATTGCCCAGAAAACCCGTCAGGATGCAGCGATTCCGGCACTTTTGGCGCTCGATGGCCGCCTGAATGCCCGGGAATCCGTAACCCGGCCTGCCCGCCAGGACCAGTTGCAGATCGGAGGAGCCCACGGCTTTCCCAAACGCCTCAATTAAGGTGGTAACGTTTTTGCGATGCTCCAGGGTTCCAACGAAGAGGAGAAACGGCTTCCGCACCCCCAATCTTTCGGAGAGTGGCTGGAATACCTTTTCTTGTTCTTCAACCGAAAGGTTGGGGAGGTTTGAATCCATATTCCAGGCGGTTCGGACGGTTGCCGGGTCCAGGCCGAAGTGTTCAAGCACCTCTTGCCGGATCGAGTTTGAAGGGCAAAGGATCAGGTCCGGGACCTTGGCGGCCCGCGCGGTTGCCCTTCGGATATACCGGGCATAAAGAGGGGGAAGTGCCCCGGGCAGTTTCCAGGTTGTCAAGTCGTGGATGGTCACCACGTACTTGGCCTGGGATTTCCGGGCGCGCGGAACCAAGTGATTTGTAAAATGGACGATGTCCGGGTTGAGATTTGCCAGGAGGTTTTGAAATCCTGTTTCCAGCCAGCCTGTATAGAGAAGGCGGCGGGCGCTGACTGGACGGACCCTTCCAAGGATTCCTGGAGGAGGCTTTAAGAGTTCTAGTCCGCCCTGTCTGGCCAATTCGCTGGCAAGATTCTGAGTGTAACGTCCAATCCCCGTCCCCTTTTCAATCGAGAAACCGTCCTCAAGCAAGATTCTCATCAGTTTTCTCTGACTTTTGGGGAGGCAAGGCAGGAACGCTTCATGCCGGCATTAACCTCCAAGCTCTGCCAGACGCTGGCCGCGGCCCGGACTCGGCGGCTCGCGGGATACAAACAATTCTCCCAAAGGTTAACTTGCTCCTATGAGTATAGCTTGGAATCAGCGACTCGTGGTCCGCGGGATGCGCAATCCTTGGCGGATGGTTGGTCACTTCTTCCGGTTCCAAAACTTGCGTTAAAGTTCAAATAAGGCGTAGACTTGGCGACTTAATCCACCACGGGAGCGCAAAATATGAGCAGTTCGCGGAGAGTACTCGCGGTGTTGGCCGCAATCAGCATTGTCGGCAGCGCCACAATCTTGGTTACCGCAAAAGGCCTTCACCCCTCTGAAGCAAAGGGGGTAAGCCGTGCTGCCGCACCCGCAGATCTTGCGCCCACTCCTCCCATGGGATGGAACAGTTACGACTGTTACGGCGGGGACGTCAACGAACAGCAAGTGAGGGCAAACGCCGATTACCTTGCCAAGCACTTGGCGCGCTATGGTTGGAAGTATGTGGTGGTCGACTACTACTGGTATTATCCCGGCGGCGAGGCCAAAGGCACGCCGGTTATGGACCGCTACGGCAGGCTTCTGCCTGCGCTCAATCGCTTTCCTTCCGCGGCCGGAGGCCGTGGTTTCAAGCCACTGGCCGACTACGTCCATTCCCTGGGTCTCAAGTTCGGAATTCACATCATGCGAGGTATCCCACAGGCGGCGGTCAAAGAGAATCTGCCGATTCTCGGTACCCACCAGCACGCCCAGGATGTTGCCAATCCACTGAACTCTTGTTGGTGGTCAGGCGCAATGGATGGGGTTGATGTTTCCAAGCCCGCCGGGCAGGCTTATTACAATTCACTCGCCCAACTCTATGCGCAGTGGGGGGTAGACTTTATTAAAGCGGATGACATGAGTTACGCCCGGGACGCCTTCGGGGAAGTTTACCATGCACCGGAAATTGAGGCCCTGCGCCGGGCGATGAACCGTACGGGGCGGCCGATGGTCTTGAGCCTTTCGCCCGGCCCGACGCCTCTCTGTGAGGCCGCGAACGCCCGGCGCTATTCGCAAATGTGGCGCATCTCAGCTGACATGTGGGATAGCTGGCAGGAGGTGAAGGAGCAGTTTGGCTATTGCCGCCTGTAGGCGCCCTATGTCGGCCCGAATCACTGGCCGGACGCTGATATGCTTCCGGTGGGCCGGTTGCGCTTGCGCGGGTTCGAGGACAAACCGCGCCTCACCCGCCTTACTCACGACGAACAGCGCACTTTGCTGACCTTATGGTCGATCTTCCGATCCCCGCTCATGATGGGCGGAGATCTGCCCAGCCTTGATCCCTTTACCCTCTCGCTGCTGACCAACCGCGGAGTCCTCGCGGTCGATCAGCACAGTTCCAACAACCATCTGCTCTTTGCGCGTGGCACCCAGATCGCCTGGGCGGCAGACGTCCCGGGTACAAATCAGAAATACCTCGCCTTGTTCAATTTGGGAGAGACTTCTGCAAGGGTTGCCGTCGCTTGGAACGAAATGGGCCTGAGCGGAAAGCGCCTTGTCCGCGACCTTTGGGAGAAGAAGAGCCTGGGAATCTTTCGACGCCAGTTTGGCGCTGAACTCCCTCCTCATGGCGCCGGATTGTACCAAATAAACCCTGTCCAGCCCTGATCCCCCGAGAATTCTGAGGAGGCAGGACGGAGCCTGCTCCTTGACAGAAAGCGGGGCGCGTGTTATTTAACTATCTGGTTAGTTAAATATGAAATCGCTTCGTTCCAGAAAGCTCGTGGTCGTGAATCCACCTTCGCGCCCGCGGGGCTCCCGCGCTGCCATCCTGCGCGCCGCCGGGCACATCTTTGCGGAAAAAGGATTGGAGGGGGCGCGCACGGAGGAGATTGCGGCGGCCGCCGGCGTCAACAAGGCGCTTCTTTACTACTACTTTAAGAGCAAGGACGACCTCTACCTGGCGATTCTGGAAGGACACATGAAAGACTTTTCCGAGAGGGCTTCCAGAGTGCTCGCGTCCGAGGGGCCGGCGGGCGAAATGGTGCTTGAGTATGTCAGCACACATTTCGATTTTATGAGCGCGCGGCCGGATTACCCTCGCCTGGTGCAAAGATTCATGATGGCGCGCGGCCGGCCCTTTGAGCGTCTGGCGCGCAAGTACCTCTTGCCTGTCGGCGCCAAATTCCAAAAAGTTATCGATCGCGGCGTCCGCAGCGGCGAGCTGTGGCCTTCCGACAGTTCTCACACGGCCGTGTCCTTGGTGGCGCTGACCGTTTTTTATTTTTCAGCAGCTCCCATTCTGAAAGCCGCCAGCCACGTTGATCCCTATGACCCTGTGCAGTTGGCGCGAAGGAAGAAAGAAGTTCTGGCGTTTATTCGCCGCGCACTTTTTCGAAATCCTGAGGCATGTTCGCAATGAGCCGCAAACTTTTCCTGATACTTCTCTCTCTGGTTGTGGTGGCAAGCGTGGCGGTCTACCTTCTCACTCGCCCCAGCGGCGCCGGCATGGTGCTGACCGGCATTGTGGACGCGGACCAAGTGATTGTGAGCTCCCAGGTCGCGGGCCGGCTGAACAAACTCTTGGTTCAGGAAGGCGAGAGTGTCTCCGCCGGGCAACTGCTGGCTGAGGTTCAGCCGGAGGAACTCCGCGCCACCCAACAGTATTATCAGCACACCGAGCAGAGCACGGCGGAACAAGTTCAAGAGGCGCAGGCAGCTCTTAAATTCCAGGAGCTGCAAACCCGTGACCAGGTTCACCAGGCAGAAGCGAACCTGGCGATGTCGGAGGCTCAAGAGAAGCAATCCGCCGCCAATCTGGAGCTGGCGCGCCTGAATTTCAACCGCTCGCATGGGCTTTTCAAGCAAGGCATCGCTTCCGCCCAGGACGACGACCAGGCCCGAACCACCTATCAGTCGGCCGAAGCCCAGCTGGCCGCAGCCCGAAAACAGGTGCAGGCGCAGCGGGCAGCGCTGGCGCTGGCTCGTTCAAACGCCGAGCAAGTCGCCATGCGAGAGCGGGCCCTTGCGTCCACGCGGCGCCAACTCGCCGCGGCGCAGGCCCAAAATGAGGTAGCAAAGGTCCGGCTGGGCTATACGGAGATTCGCTCTCCAATCGCAGGGCTGGTGGCGCTGAGGGCGGCGCTCGAAGGGGAAGTGGTCAACCCTGCGCAACCCATCGTGGTGCTCTACGACCCTGAAAAGCTGTGGGTCCGCGCCGATGTGCCGGAGACGGATATTCACCTGATTCGAATTGGTGAACACCTTCCGGTGCGCTTTCCGGGCGGCTTCGAGCGAACCGGCACGGTCTATTTTCGCGGGGTTGACGCCGAGTATGCCACGCAGCGGGATGTGAGCCGTACCAAGCGCGATATCAAAACCTTTCAGATTCGCCTGCATGTGGAAAACCACGACCGCAGGTTGGCGCCGGGACTCACCGCGTTTGTAACCGTGCCGATCGGCGAAGGGAATTAGCAGTGATTTGTGCGCGTGCCCGCTGGCCGGTGGAGTGCCGGGAGACAGGCTGATGGCTGCCATTGACGTCCAACAATTGACCAAGCGCTTCAACGGTTTTACCGCTGTGGACGCGCTGAGCTTCCAGGTTGAGGAAAGCGAAATCTTCGGCCTACTGGGGCCGAACGGCGCCGGTAAATCGACTCTGATCCGCATGCTCACCACGCTTATCCCGCCCACCGCCGGAGTGGCCCTGGTGAACGGTTTTGATGTGGTGCGGCAGTCTAATGAAGTGCGCCGGTGCATCGGCGTGATTCCGCAAGCCATGACCTCCGATCTTGAACTGACCGCCGTTGAAAACCTGAACATTTTTGCCAAGCTCTACGGAGTCCCGCGCGAACGCCGCGCCCGGATTGTCAGGGAATTGCTGGAGGCCGTCGAGCTGGAGAAATGGGCTCATCACCCGGTCAAGAACCTTTCCGGTGGAATGCGGCGCCGGCTGGAAATCGCCCGCGGCCTCGTTCACGAGCCCAAAATGTTTTTTCTGGATGAGCCGACGACCGGACTTGATCCGACCTCCCGCATCGCAGTCTGGGAAATGCTGATGAACTTGAAGAAAAACCGCGACCTCACGATCCTGTTGACCACCCATTACATGGATGAGGCCGACAGGCTCTGCGACCACATTGCGATTGTGGACCACGGCAAGCTGGTGGCGCTGGACTCTCCCATGAAGCTGAAGGCTTCTATCCCGGCGGCGAGTTTCCTGGAAGTCAGTTTCTCCTCCGTTCCGGAAGGCTGGCCTGAAGTTCTGCGGCAGCTCCCTGACGCATCCAGCGTCAACGAGCACGACAATATCTTTCGCATCGCCTCCCAGAATGGGCCCCGCACCACCATCGAGCTGGTGGAAGCGGCGCGCCGCGCGGGGATTGGAGTCTCCTCGCTCTCCGTCCAGAGCACCACGTTGGATGATGTGTTTACGCATTACACGGGGCGGCAGTTGCGGGACGAGTTGCAGGATGGAAAGTTGGATATCAGCTTCATGTACCAGCGCGGCTGAAGAGCCTGAACCTGCCGCAGCGGGATCAAACCTATGTATCGCATCTTAGCCCTTATCGAACGCGACGCGCGAAAGTTCTTCCGCAGCCCTGCCTTGATGATGGTCTCTATGGTCTTTCCGTTGGTCCAATTGGTGGTGCTGGGGTACGCTTTCGGCGGAAACATCAAGAACCTGAAAGTGGGAATCGTCGATCAGGACCACAGCCTGGAAACGGTGAGGTTGCGGGAAATGTTCGGGGCCGTCGCTGCCAATGCGCGGACGTTCACCACCATTAATTACAATGATTCCCATCAGGCGATTCAAGACCTCCGAAACGGCCGGATCAATGCGGTGCTCAATATCCCTCCCAATTTTTCACGGGACGACCTGGAGCAAGCAGGCCCCCAGATCGCGCTGATTGAGGACAATACCGACAATTTTGTAACCGGCGCGCTGGAGGGAACCCTGACCCGATTGCTTCAAAACTTCAACCAGTCGAGCGTCCAGCCTCGATTGTCTCAGCAAGCCACCCTGGCCGTCGTGGAGCTTTATCCCTACGTACCCTATATCCAGTATCTGCTGGCAGGGTCGGTGGCGCTGGCCATTTTTGTTTCCGCTATGATCGGCGGCGGCATTATTTACATCGATGATAAAGCCCGGGGAATTCACGAAGGCTATCTGGTCACTCCCATCAGCAAGTTCGAGCTCATTATGGGCTTCACGCTTTCCGGGGCGCTCAAGGCAATTCTGGCAGGTTTGGTTCTGAGCATCCTGGGAGCGCTGCTGGCCGGCATTCCTCATCCTGTCGATCCGGTTCGCATTGTCCGGCTCTTTGTGGTAGTTGTGATCACTTCTCTCGCCCTGATCAGCATGATGTTCCTGCTGATGGTGCGCGTTAGTGATCCGCTGGTGCCTCGCGCCACATTCGGAGTGCTGAACACCTTGTTGTTTTTTCCCAGCGGCGCGGTTTACCCGATAAACGCTTTCCCCTCCTGGATGAAGATCATCGCCCAGGTCGATCCCTTCACCTACGCCGTCCACGCTTTCAAGTCGCTTTTCCTGAAGAATACGGGTTTCGGCGCAATCGCCGGAGACTTGGTGTTCCTCACCATTTTTACGGTGATCATGATGGGATCGGCGACTCTACTATTTCGGCGCACCCTTTAGCGTCAAGAACCCCTATAATAAAACTTCGGTTCGCAAGTTCGCCGCCGACGTTTGAAGACGCCATTTCGGTCAGCAGTGATCAGGAGATCGTGATGCTGTTTGATGCCAAGCCGCCCAAGCCTCCCACGGGAATCCGCAAGTACATCCCTCTTCCAATCCTTGCCATTCTGATCGTGGTTGCCATTGTGATTGCTTATTTTGAACTTCACAATCTCCCCGAAAAGTACGCTGTAGACCATTTTCTTGCCGAGCTCCAAAAGGGAGACTACCAGGAGGCCTATAAGCTCTGGAAGCCGGCGCCCAGTTATCATTTTGAGGATTTCATGCATGACTGGGGTCCCAAGGGAGATTACGGCAAGATTACGCAGTTCAAGGTTCTCGACACGGAATCCAAGGGTAGCGATCTCGTAATCGTCACGGTCCAGATTAACGACCAATACCCGACTCTGGATTTGGTTGTGGCCAGGAAATCGAAAGGGCTTGCTTACTCGCCATTCTAGCCGGCTGGGGCTGGAGTGACGTAATTAGGCGCAAGCCGAAACCGCAAACCGACGATACCGACATTTCTAAGAAGGGGGAAACATGCTCAAGAGGAGTGTTTTTCTGGCAGTTGCGCTGCCATTTGCGCTGACTTACGGAATGGCGAAAGAGCGAGGGGCCAGTCCGCAGTATGAATCCGCCTATATGCGCGTGGAGCTGGCGGCGCGCGTGCCAAACTTCGCAGCGCTGGCGGTGGATTCTCTGGGCCAAAAGAAGTTGAGCAAGAACCCGCTGCGGCCGCCTGCCACCAACGGGAAAGAGTATGCGATCACCCGGGTTGGCCGGAAGATCGAGTACCGCGTTGCCGGGGCTCCCGCGAGTGAGCCTGCGGCGTGGACGTTCGAGTTTTCCCAAAAGACGATTCATCTGACCTCCAACTATTCGGCACAGAATCCTCCGGCGCCGATGCTGATGAACATCAACGTCAACATTACCCGGGCCACCTTGCTGGGACTGATGAACAAGGATGGCAGCGTGCGCTTGCCGGCGCTGCTGCACTGGCCGGACCAGGGAACGTTTCGCATTACGTCTCCCGAGGAGAAAGGGCTCTCGCTCGGCTATGACGCGTTCCGGCATAAAGAGGGGCAGCGCTCGAGGGATTTTGTGAAGGTTACTTTCCCGGCGGCCACCGCCGAGCGCCCGCGCATCGACTACACGCTGCAGGTGGTAGACATCTACCCGCACGTGCTGGGGATCGCGGGCGACGCGCGCTTTGATGGTTTCCGCCGTAACTGGCTGAATATTTTCCAGCTGAATCCGCGGCGCGGAGTTCTGGCCAACAACGCCACCAGCGACGCCGTCGCCTTTACGATCTACGAATACTCAGCGGTGGCGGTGCACACGCCGCCTCTGGCGCCGGGACTCACCGCTCTGGACCTGATCCGTCAAACGCTGGATCGCTACATGAGCGGAACCAAGGGTTACGGCCTCGTCGGATATGCCCCGGGGGTGACGAAGTTCCAGTACGATTACTTGGATACCTTCCCTTCGCTGATCACGGCCGCGTGGGACTACGAGCGTGGCAGCAACGACGAAGCCTGGCTGAAAGCGCACTACCCGGAGATCAAGGATTGGGCCAGCAAGCTGCTGGCGATGGATACGAATGGAGATGGGTTGTTTCAGTATCCGGAGAGCGGCAACTCGGGCTCCTGGGGGACTGAGTTCCATAAGCATGCAGCTAACTGGTGGGACGACATCGGTTTCGGTAATGAGGATGCTTACTCGAACGCTGTTGCTTACCACGCCCTGCTGGGCATGGCGCAGATGGCCAAGAGGGCGGGGCACCCCGATGACGCGGAGCTTTACACCGCGCGTGCCCGGAAGCTCCGGTCCGCCTATTATAAGACCTTCTACGATCCCAAGACGGGAGTACTGGCGGGCTGGAAGAGTTCGGACGGCGAGTTGCACGATTACTACTTTACATTTGTGAACGGCGCGGCCATTGCTTACGGTTTGATTCCCCGGCCTGAGGCGAACGCGATCATGGACCATATGATGGCGAAGATGAAGGAAGTGGGGTACACGAAATTCCAGTATGGGCTGCCCGGCAACCTGATACCCGTTCCCCAGTGCGATTATATGGAAGCCCGGCAGCTTTGGGGAGCCGGTGGCAAGATCGGCTTCCAGTGGTATGAGAATGGTGGCGCCACAGCAGACTTTGTTTACTTCACCCTCAAGGCGCTGTATAAGCTCGGGCGGCGCCAGGAGGCGGACGCCATCCTGTTCCCCATGCTGAACGCATTTGAAGAAGGCGGCTTTCAGGGGAAATCGTCGTGCCTGGTCAACGGGCGGCACCGATCGTACGACTGGAAGAGGTGGGACGGGGAAGCGTGTGGCTACGAGGGCTTGCTGGTGGACAACTACATGGCGCTGCTGGCAGTGCTGGCGCGGCAATGCCCCGGCGGCGCGTGCCCTTGACGCCTTTAGGGCAAGACGATATCTTTTAGCTCCGAATGGCGAACCATTTCTGGAGTCAATTGCGTAGTTAGGAGGCAAGGATGCTCAAGCGATGCGTCTACCTGGCGGCTGCGCTGTTTTTCGCGCTGTCTTGCGGAGTGGCGAAGGAGCCGGGGTCCGGTCCGCAGTACCAATCTGCGTTTATGCGCGTGGAACTGGCGGCGCACGAGCCGAACTTCACGGCCCTGGCGGTGGATTCGCTGGGCCAGAACAAGCTGAGCAAGAATCCGCTCCGGCCGCCGGCCGCTGATGCGAAAGAATATCAGATTACCCGCATGGGCCCGCAGGTCGAATACCGCGTTGCTGGGGCGCCCTCAAGCGAGCCTCCTGCATGGACGTTCGAGTTTTCAAAGAAAGCGATCCATCTGATCTCCAACTATTCGGCAAAGAATCCCCCGCCGCCGATGCTGCTGAACATCAACGTGAACATCTCGCGGGCAACGCTTCTGGGCATGATGAATGCTGATGGCAGCGTGCGCCTTCCGGCGCTGATGCACTGGCCGGCCCAGGGAACGTTTCGCATCACCTCGAACGAGGAGAAGAGGCTTTCGCTTGCCTATGACGCGTTTCGTTATCGCCAGGGGCATCGAAAGAACGATTATGTAAAGGTCACCTTTCCGGCAGCGACCGCCGCGATGCCGCGCGTTGACTACACGCTGGAAGTGGTGGACATCTACCCGCACGTGCCGGGGATTGCGGGCGACCCGCGCTTTGACGGCTTCCGCCGCAACTGGCTGAACATTTTCCAGCTAAGCCCTCGCCACCGGGCGCTGGCCAACAACGCCACCAGCGATATTTGCGCCTTCTGTCTCTATGAATACTCGGGTGTGGCGGCGAAAACGCCCCCGCTGGCGCCGGGGCTTACCGCACTGGACCTGGTCCGGCAGACGCTGAACCGCTACCTGAGCGGCATGAAGGCCTATGGCCTTGTGGGATATGTTCCGAATAATCCGAGCTTCAAATACGATTACTTGGATTCGTATCCGTCATTGCTGATCGCGGCATGGGATTACGACCGTGGATCGAACGACGAGGCCTGGCTCAAAGCCCACTATGCGGGGATTAAGAAATGGGCCGGCAAGCTGCTGGCCATGGACAAAGACGGAGACGGGTTGTTCGAGTACCCGGTGAGCGGCAACTCCGGCATTTGGGGACACTACCTGGATCCCTCAGCCTTCCAGTTACACGCGGCCAATTGGTGGGACAGCATTGGTTTCGGCAATAAAGACGCCTACTCCAATGCCCTGGCTTACCACGCCCTGCTGGGCATGGCTCAAATGGCCAAGCGCGCGGGGCATCCCAAAGACGCGGAGCTTTACACCGCGCGTGCCCGGAAGCTCCGTTCTATTTATTACAAGACCTTCTATGATCCCAAGACGGGAGTGTTGGCGGGCTGGAAGAGTTCGGACGGCGAGCTGCACGATTACTACTTCACATTTGTGAACGGCGCGGCCATCGCTTACGGTTTGATTCCCCGGCCCGAAGCGAACGCGATCATGGACCATATGCTGGCGAAGATGAAGGAAGTGGGATACACGAAGTTCCAGTACGGCCTTCCCGGCAACCTGATTCCCGTTGCCGCCGATGACTACATCGATCCCCGGCAACTTTGGGGAGGAGGCGGCAAGCTGGGCTTCGAGTGGTATGAAAACGGTGGCGCCACCGCAAGTTATGTCTACTTCACTCTGAAGGCTTTGTATTGGCTGGGTCGGCGCCAGGAGGCGGACGCCATCCTGTTTCCCATGCTGAACGCATTTGAGGAAGGCGGCTTCCAGGGGAAATCGTCCTGCCTGGTCAACGGGCGGCGCCGATCGTACGACTGGAAGAGGTGGGACGGAGAGCCGTGTGGCTACGAAGGCCTGCTGACGGACGGGTATATGACGTTGCTGGCCGTCCTATCGCGGTAATGTTGGATGACGAGCGAGGGCGCTTCTTTCACCGGGCACCCCTTCGCTGACTTTCCCTTGCGAGGTTTAGGATGAACCGTCGTTCTTTCGTACGCAATCTTGCTGGCGCAGCGGGCGCGCTCGGTGTCGCCGGAGTGTCGCCGCTCCAGGCGCGTCCCGCTCCTCCTGAGGGGCAGGCCTCCGCTCCCTACAAGATTTCTCTGATGCTCTGGACGGTGTTTCCGCACCTGACGTTTGAAGAGCGTCTGGAAAAGGCTGCTGAAGCAGGGTATCGCAGCGTTGAGCTAGTGAACGAGTTCCGGCAGTGGTCCGCGGAGGATTACCGCCGGGTACTCCGCAAAAAGCACGAGCTTGGCCTGGGGTTCGACGCTTCCGCGGGCCTCACCAAAAGCCTTGTCGATCCCAAACAGCGCGAAGCCTTTCTCGCGGAAGTTGAGGGCATGTTTCCGATTCTCGACAAGCTGGAATGTCCGACGCTCATCATTCTTCCCGGGGACTGCGTGCCGGGCATGTCGCGTGTGGATCAGTACCAGAGCTGCGTGGACGGTTTGAAGAAGGTGGCCGATTTGATTGAAGGCAAGAACGTGCGGGTGCTGATTGAGAATATCGATCCCGAGGAGAATCCCCGCTTTTACATGACCTCGGTGGCCGTAGGGTTTGAGATCATCCGGGCCGTCAATCATCCGCGCATCAGGCAACTGTACGATCTGTATCACGAGCAGATTGCAGCAGGGAACTTGATCGAAAAGCTGGAGAAGAACATTGACCTGACCGGCTTGATCCACGTCGCCGACGTTCCCGGCCGCCACGAGCCTGGGACCGGAGAGATCAATTACAAGAACATTTACAAGAAGCTCGGCCAGCTCAAGTATGACCGTTATGTGGCCATGGAATATCTCCCCACCTACAACACGCTCGACAGTCTCCGCAAGAATCGGGAAATGGCTTTGCGGGACGGCAGCGTCTAACGTCCCCTTCTTGTAGCCCGCGGTTCCGCGGTCACAACCCTTTTACCGCAGAGACCTGCTTTATGAGGTGCCATGAGTCTTTTTCCCTGGATTGATCCGGAGGAAGTTTAAGCCCGACTCCAACGCCAGCCAAGGGCTGTTCGCATAGGCGCTCACCTCGTAAGGGCATCCGATCTTGCATCCCTTGCAAAAATCCCAGAGGGTGGCTTCCTGGGCGATGATGCGCTTCACGTCAGGATGGGCGAAGATTTCCTTCAGCGGCGCCTGCGACTTGAAAAGAGTTACAAAAGCGCAGGGAAGGTGCACGGAGCCGTCGGGCTTGATGGAAATTAGTTTGGAAGGATGGCGGCAGGGGAAGTGCGGGCCGAATCCGCCCTGGCGGTAAAACTGATAGTAATGTGTATAGAAGCGCACGTTCTTGGGATAACGGGTGCGCAGGTCGCGTAGAAAAGACTCAACTTTGTCGATTTCTTCCCCATGCAGTTCGGCATCAGGAAGCGCTTCTCCCGCGCGCATCACGTTGTGGACGGCCTCAGGCGCCAGAACCAGGTCCCGCTCGCTCGCGAACTTTGCCAGCTCCGGCAAATCGTCCAGGTTCTCCAGGTTAACGACCGCGTTGATCTGGGTGGAGAAGGGTTTGCGTTTCTTCAGCACGAAATCCAGGTTCTCCAGGACACGGGGTAAGGCATGGAGCCCTCGCCGGCGGCCGAATCGTTCCGGGTTCAGGGAGTCGATCGAGACCTCCAGCATATCGAGGCGAGCCACGCCGTCCGCGTATTTCCGGACCAGCAATCCGTTCGTGGGCATGGAAGTCCACAGGCCTTTGTCCGCGGCGTAGGCGATGTAATCCACCGTGTGGGGATTCAGCAACGGCTCCCCGCCTGAAAAGCTCAGCGCGTAAACTCCCAACTCTGCAAGCTCGTCGAAGCGGCGGAAAATCCGCTCGCGCAAAGCCCGTGAGCTGAGATCGTTGAACTTGCCTTCCTCCCCGAAGACGCAATACTCGCAAAACATATTGCACATCAGCGTCGTTTCAAACATCGCCATGTAAGGCAATTTGAAACCGGAGCGCAAATGTTTCCACGCGCATTGGGCAAGGTAGCCGTATTTCATTTGCGGAACTTCCTTAGGCTGGAGGAGCGGAAGCCCGGCCGGAAGGCGCGCTTCACGAGGATTCCTGGTCAGGTTTCAGTTCCTGGACCATTCGATAAAGAGTATTGCGGCTGACCCCCAGGATATCCGCGGCCTGGGACTTATTATTGTTCGTGACCCTTAGGACGTAATTCAGATATCGCTGGTTGAGTTCATCAAACGTTGGCAGGCCCTTGAAGAGGTTTTCCACAACGCCGTTTTCCGCAGAGGCGGCCCGCAGTTTGTCCGGCAGTTCCTGTAGCGTGATCATGCCGGAGCGATTGAGCGCCACAATGGACTCGAGCGTGTTCTCCAGTTCCCGCACGTTGCCGGGCCAGGCATATGTAACAAACGCCGAAAGCGCTTCCGGAGAAAGTGTGAACGTCCGGTTAAGTTCGGCACCGAGCTTCTGAAGGAAATGCGCGATCAGCAATGGAACATCTTCCGAGCGCTCCCGTAAAGCCGGCAAATCGATCTCAATGACCCGCAAGCGGTAGAAGAGGTCTTCGCGAAATTTCCCTTCCGCCACGCGCTCCGCCAGGTTCTGGTTGGAAGCGGCGATCATGCGAACGTCGATGCGAATCGGCTGGTTGCTCCCCACCGGGCGGACTTCCTGCTCTTCGAGAGTACGGAGGAGCTTGACCTGGAGCGCCGGGCTCATCTCTGCAACTTCGTCCAGAAACACCGTGCCGCCGTCGGCATCCTCAAAGATGCCCTGCTTGTTCACGCTCGCCCCGGTAAAGGAACCCTTCATGTGTCCGAACAGCTCCGACTCCAGAAGCGATTCCGTAAAGGCGCCGCAGTTTACCGCCAAGAAGCGCTCTTGGGCGCGCGGGCCGTTGGCATGGATGGCGCGGGCCACTAGTTCCTTCCCGGTTCCGCTCTCTCCGGTGATCAGCACGGTGGCGCGTGAATCCGCGATCATGCCGATCTTCTTGTAAACTTCCAGCATCGCCGGGCTGCGTCCAACCAGCGTGGAAAGAGGAGACTCGCAGGCCGGTAGGGGAGACAGGCTTCGAGTTTTCCGGACCAGATTGCGGTTTTCCAGCGCGCGGCGCACCCGGATCAAGACCTCATCGATCTTGAAGGGTTTGGAGATGTAATCGAAGGCACCGGCTTTGACCGCTTCGATGGCGGTTTCCATGGACCCGAAGGCGGTGATGAGGATCACCTCAGAATCAGGCTGGATGGACTTGAAAGCTCGAAGCACGTCGAGGCCGTTCAGATCCGGACCCAGGCGGATATCGCTCAAGATCACGTCAAAGTGCGATTCCTTGCCGGCCTCGAGAGCCTCCGGAGCCCCGGCCGCGGTCACTACGGAATAGCCTCCCTCCTGCAAGACCTCGGAGAGGAGATCGAGGGTGTCAGGATCGTCATCGACGACCAGGATTTGGGCGTTTTGGATTGTCATCGATTTTCAGGCAGACAGCTTCAAGCGTTCCCTTTCTATGCGGGTGATTCCACCTTGGATTTCTGGCCCGCCCTTGTGGCCTCAATACCTTCGCGGCAATCAAGCGGCAGGATGACGATGAAGCGCGTGCCCCGGCCCCGCTCGCTTTCTACTTTGATGCTGCCTCGGTGCTGCCGGATGATCTGGTCGCAAATAGCTAGTCCCAGGCCCGCCCCGGTTCCCAGCCGCTTGGTGGTAAACATGGGCTCAAAGATGCGCAGCAAGGTCTCCTGCGCGATGCCCACGCCGGTATCTTCCACTTCAACGGCGATGGCAGACTCCTCGGCTGAAGCGGGAAACCGAATGCGGGTGGTCAGCGTTCCGCCCGAGGGCATTGCGTCCATGCTGTTGTTGATCAAATTCAAAAAGACCTGTTGCAGATAGCCGGGGTCGGCGATCACGCTGGGGCAATCGGCCCGCCACTCCCTGACCATGCGGATATTGCGGTGTTGGAGAGCGGGCGAGGAAAGCGTCAAGGTGTCATCCAGCAGCAGGGGAATATTGACGCGCTCGAGCCGCAGGTCGAATTTACGGGTCCAGGAAAGCAACTGTTTGACCGTGCGCACGATACTGTCGATCTGCCGCTCGATGATGTCCAGCCGCCGCGCTCCGGCTTCGCCTCCCACCTTTTGGCGTGACAGCAGCTGCACGTGGCCGGAGATGGAATTTAGCGGAGTGCCAATCTCGTGCGCCAGCCCCGCCGCCAGTTGACCGGCAATTGCCAGGCGCTCCGAGCGAGCCAGAGTCTTCTGCGTTTCAAACAGCTCCTCATTGATGCGCTTCAAGTCCTCGTTGCGCTGCGCCAGCTCTGAGGTCGCGTCCCGGACCTTGCGGCCGAGCTCGGCGTTGAAATTTTCAATGCGGGCCAGCATGCGGTTCAAGCGCTCGGCAAGCTGGCCGATCTCATCATGCGTCCGGACGCGGGCGCGGACTTGCAGCGATTCGCCCTCCGCTGAATCCATCACCCGGATCATTTCTTTCACCGGGCCCCGGATGCTCTTGAGAAAAAAGATGTGGATCACCAGGATCAGGAACCCCAGCCCCGCCAGCATCACCAGCAGATTGCGGCCCACCAGGCGCTGCGTGATGATGCTCAGGTGGAGCTTGGAGACTTTCAGGTTGAGGCAGGCGATGGAATGCCCGTCTTCCATGATGGTGGTTCCCATGATCCAGTAGTTGCCGTCCGGAGTCTCGATCGTAATCTGGTCGGGAGCCGCCTGCTCATACTCGTTGTAGCTCTGAATATCCGGAATGTTATCGAGTTCCAGGTTTTGCCCGCCGGGGTTGGTGGAGACCACCAGCTTGTGGGTGGGAACGTGGACGTAAACGTCCGCTTGGGTGATGCTGGGGAAGTCATGCTCCATTTGCTGCAGCGCATTCATCAGGGCGGGAGGATTTTCCAGAGCGCGCTTATCCACCAGTTGCTGGGCGATCGACTTGGCCTGCGCCAGCGCCTTGTGGTAAGTGTCCTCCTCAACCAACTGCCGGGTGAGGAGCATGGCGATGTAGGTGGAGACGCTGACAACGGAAATGACTGCCAACGCGATGATCAGGATAATCTTTCCCTGAAGTCCCAGGCGGCGGAGCGTCATATCATTATGCCCGCTGCATTCTACCATCCCGCATTCCGGCAGGAAAGCAGCATGCTAACGAGTCTAGTGACATAATATAGGAAACGGAGTCAGCCTGGATTTAATTCTTGCGATGCGCCGGCAAGCTGGGCTCCGCAGCGGCAGAGAAGTCCTGAAGGAATTTCGGTCCCCGCGCGCGGAATGCTAACGGAAAGAGGTTGTCGTGGAAAACCGTGAAATTGCGGCGATATTTGAGGAAATCGCCAACCTGATGAAGATTCTTCAGGAAGATCCCAAATGGACATTCAAGGCTGCCGCCTACGATCGCGCGACGCGCTCCCTTGAGGGCTTCCACGAACGCGCGGAGGATTTGGCGCGCGATCCCGGGCGTAAGCTGACGGAAATTCCCGGCGTGGGCGCAGACCTCGCGGCGAAGATCAAGGAAATCGTTGAAACAGGAAAGTCTCAGTACCACCAGGACCTGCTCAAGAAGGTGCCGCGCTCTCTGCTTGAGCTTTTGCGATTGCAGGGAGTGGGTCCGCAAAAGATCCGCCTCTTCCGCAAAGAGCTGGACGTTAATTCCATCGAAGACCTCGAAAAAGCGGCAAAGGCAGGCCGCTTGCGTGGACTGCCCGGCATGAGCGCCAAGTCAGAAGAGAACATCCTGAAAGCGCTCGAAACTTTCCAGCGCGCCGCTGGACGCTTCCGGCTGGATACTGCCTACGAGACCGCACAGAAACTCACCGAATACCTGAAACAACGGAAGGAAGTTCAGGAAGTAACCCCCGCGGGTTCCTTGCGCCGGGGCCGGGAGACGGTGGGCGATCTCGATCTGCTGGTGACGGGGCGTGATCATGCCAGGATCGCTGAACACTTTGCGCAATATTCCGGGGTCGAGCAAATCCTGGGCAAGGGAGAAGACAAAGTCAGCGTCAAGCTGAAGAATGGCATGCAGGTGGACGTCCGGCTGCTCGAGGCCGAATCTTACGGCGCCGCGCTCATGTACTTTACCGGATCGAAGGAGCACAACATTGCGCTGCGTGAGCGGGCTCGGAAGCATGGCTGGAAGCTGAGCGAATACGGCCTGTTTGAAGGTGAAAAAGTTTTGGCCCGGCGCACGGAAGAAGAGGTTTACAAAAAGTTCGGGCTTGCCTGGATTCCGCCGGAGCTGCGCGAGGACCAGGGAGAAATCGAGGCCGCGGAAAAAGGAGAATTGCCCAAGCTCGTTGAGCTGAAGGAAATCAAGGGCGACTTGCAGATGCACACCACAGCTTCCGACGGCAAAACCAGCGTGGAGGAGATGGCGGAGGCGGCCAAGAAACGCGGTTATCAATACATCCTGATCACCGACCACTCGAAGGCCGTGACCATCGCCAACGGCCTGGACGAGAAGCGCGCGGAAGAAAACATCAAGCGCATCCACGCGACCCGGAACAAAGTGAAAGGCATCGAAATCTGGGCGGGCGCGGAAGTGGACATCATGGGCGATGGAAAACTTGACTACCCCGACGAGTTACTCAAGAAGTTTGATATCGTGCTGGTCAGCGTCCATTCGCGCATGACGATGCCCGCGGACGAGATGACAACGCGGCTGCTAAAGGCACTGGAGAATCCCTACGTGCGGATTCTTGGACATCCCACGGGCCGGCAGATTTTGAAGCGCGATCCCTTCCAGTTTGATGTGGAGAAGGTTTTTGAGGCCGCCAAAAAGCGCGGCGTGGTCCTGGAGCTGAACGGCAACCCTGAACGCCTTGATCTCTCCGACCGGCACGTGAGATTGGCCAAAGAGCGCGGATTGAAGGTTATCATCTCCACCGACGCCCATCATCCTGACCACTTTGACTTGATGCGCTACGGCGTCCTCACGGCCCGCCGCGGCTGGCTGGAAAAGCGAGACGTGCTCAATACCCTCCCACCGGAAAAACTCCTCGCGGCTCTGCGGCCGTTGCCCAAATAGTTTCAAATGCCGCAGAAGCCGCCGGTCGGTTCCTTCTCACCGTGAGAATTTAGGTGTCCTGCTCGAAATACACGGGATTCAAATTCGCGACGGGGAAGACCGTCAGCCGCAGTTTCGTGCTCCCGTAGGGCACCAGGGTGATCTGCTCGACTTCTTTTTCCAATTGATCGGGAAGCGTAACAGGATCGGGCAAGGGCGGTGTAAATGTCCAGTCGCGCTCAGCATCCTGAATGTGCATCAACTTCCATCCTCGGACGCGCCGCGCGCGGGTCACCAGCCGGATCGGCGGCTCAAGCCACGGGTGGGGAACGGCCTTGCCCTCTTTGACTTCAGCGTGCAAAAGCGGCGCCGCATCACTCAGCTCCAGCGCATAATTCCAGGGACCGTCGGTGAACAGGTCCCACGCGGGAAATTCCGCGTCTGAAAGCGGGTCCGCCACCTTCTGCCAGCGTTCCTTGATGGGCAATGCGTACACCAGCGGCCCACGTTCCACGGCCATGCCATTGTCCGGCCAATTGCTTGTCGTAACCTTCATGGGCAGCGTCAGCCGAACGTGATCCCCCGTTGCAAAGCGCCGCCGAACCGTGGCGAAGCTGCGCGAAGCCGTCGCGCCAGGCACGGCCACGCCGTTCACTTCAATTCGCGCCCCTTCGCACCATCCGGGAATCCGCAGGTGCAGCGCAAACTCCACGGGCTGAGGCGCGACGATGCGGAAATCAATTTGACTTGAGAACGGATAGCTCGTTTCCTCGATGATTTCAACTTGCTGTGCTGACTCGCCGGCCACGGTCTTGAGCCGGCACGGTCCGTAGAGGGTTGCAGCCAGTCCGCCGTCGCGGCTATCCCTCATCCACATCCGGCCCAGGTAGTTCGGCAGAAAACGATGGACGTTCCCCGGGCAGCAGGCAATCGTGTATCCCGGGGAAGGCCGGTACGACATGCGCTGCATATAGCGATATTCCTTGATCGCCTTTGAGGAAACCCCCTTCGTAATCGCCAGGTGATCGCTATTCGACGTGCACAGAAACTGATTGGGGCATGAGTAGTATTGCAGGGCGCTCCAGTCGCTCTTAACCGCGCCCAATCCGGCATTAAACGTCGCCCGCTCGATGCGGTCCGAATAGTCGGCGTCACCCGTGGCCATCAACAGGTAGCCCCAGTTCCAGGAGTAGTCCGTGATGTCGCACGTTTCATGCCCGTCTCGGCTGCTGACGGTGGTCAGCGCTTCCGTGGTTGAAGGCGTCCCGTCCACCAGCATATGGTGCTCAAAGACTTTGCGCTGGGCGGAGACTGCCAACTCCCGGTAATGCTGGTTGCCGGTGTAAGCGTAGAGGAGCGCCGGCAGCTTTGTATGCTCGGCATAGGTCACGCCGTGGCAGGCAACCGGTCCCGGAGCCAGCATCGCCTTTTCCAGCAGGGCGGGAAAGTTTGGATTTGAAGAGGTCTTTTGCTGGAATCCGTTCCAGGTGGTCACGGCCATTTCCAACAGGCGCCGGTCCCCTGTCCGGCTGTAAAGGATCAGCATCGGCTCGATGTTATCTTCTTCGCGGGAGCCAATATGGTTGTAGTGGCCTTCCAGGTAATGCCGCGAGAGGGCGTCCAAGGCCGCTTGGTCTCCCGTCCAGGATTGCCAAGCAAGGACCGCGCGGAAGAAAACCACGTGGGGCCAGCGATGATAATTCCCCGGCCTTTGAAGAAACGTCGGGCCGAGGTATCCATTCTTGCCCGGATGCGAAAGGGTAAAATGGATCAGCTTAAGCGCCTGATCCAGCAGTTGATGATCATCCAGCGCGATCGCGCACCTCACTGCACCGTCGCACCAATACGCCACTTGTTCCCAGGGAGGCCAATGTGTCTTTTCGTTCGTCTCGTCCTTGCACCACGCGTCGCCCGTGAAGGGGAAGAAGACCGTGCGAATCTTCCTGGTGAGTCCGTCCCGCTGTCTTTCAAGCTCCAGCTTCAGCCAGCCTTCGGGTTTGACGCTGCCGTAATCGAGCTCCTCAAAAACCGCTCCCGGCGCGCGAGTCTTCAGCCGGCGCGCTGATGGTTGGGTTTCTTTCGGCATCGAGGATGCCAAAATCTTCGTTGCGGGGCGTGCGGCGCCGGCGACTCCAGCTGCCCCTGCTGCCATAGCAGCCAAGCGTAATGCTTCGCGGCGTGTTAACCGTTTGTTTTTGTCCATCAGGCCTCCATCCCTACGGGAGAATAACACAGGACCACGTGGCGTGCATTTAACAAGGTGTTGGTCACGTCCAAGCAGCGAACGGACCCTTATAAGCCGGGGCTTTCCGGCTTTTCTTCACCTCTGCTAGAATGAGTTACAACCTGCGGATTTTCTTTGTAAGGAGCGATGCGATGATTCGGCGAGAGTTCATGACGATGTTGGGGATGGGCGTAACGGCGGCGTGCCTGGGGGCCCAAACGCCCAGCCAGGGCCAGGGCAATGAGTTTTATCCGGGCAGGGTCTGGCTGGATACGGACGGACAGCCCATTAACGCGCATGACGGCGGAATGCTTTATCACCACGGCGTCTACTACTGGTTCGGCGAGATTATGGATGCTAAGGCCGTGATTCCTCAAAATCACAACGTCAGAATAACGGGCATGTCCTGCTATTCGTCCCGGGACCTCTATCATTGGAAGAACGAAGGTATCGCTTTGTCTCCGAAGCACAACAATTCCTCGGGCGAGTTGGGTCCCAACATGTATGCCGAACGGCCAAAAGTGATTTACAACCACCGGACGAAGAAGTTTGTGATGTGGCTTCACGTCGACGATCACTACTACCATTATGCGCACGCAGCCGTCGCCGTCAGCGACCGTCCCACGGGGCCTTACCGCTATCTCGGCAGCTGCCTGCCCGACGGCGCCCAATGCCGCGACATGACGCTTTTTCAGGATACCGACGGCAAAGCATATCTGGTTTTTTCTTCGGAAGAGAACCGCACCATGCACGTCGCGGAATTGACCGACGATTACCTGAAGTTCAGCGGCCCCGCCACGGGCCTCTACATCGATCAATTTCGCGAAGCTCCGGCTGTTTTCAAATACCAGGGCCGTTATTTCCTGATCACTTCCCATTGCGCTGGCTGGAAGCCCAGCGCTGCCCTGTACGCGGTGGCGCCGTCCATGTTAGGTCCCTGGAAGGAGATGGGAAATCCCATGGTGGGACCCGGCGCCGATATTACGTACAATACGCAGGGAACGTATGTTCTGCCCATGGCGGGCCGCCCAGGCGCGTTCATCTTCATGGCCGACCGCTGGAAACCGGATAACCTGCCCGATTCCCGGTACATCTGGCTTCCTATCACCATCCAAGGCGATAAGCTGGAGATTCCCTGGCGCGATCAGTGGAACTTGTCTGTATTTAAGTAATGTCACCGCGTGCTGGGCGCATTATGTTTTGATGTGCGGTAATTGCTGCCGGCAAGAAGGCGTGTGGTTGTAAGGCTGCGCCGGGCTACGCAGCGGAATCGCTAAAGGTTCAAGCGTCTTCCCGTTTTTGCCTTCCTCCTTCATAATGAAGTATTGATCCTTTTCTGACGGAGCTTTATGCAGACCAGAGCCGAATTGCCCGCCGCCATCATTTTTGACGTGGACGGCGTTTTGGTGGACAGCAATCCCTTTCATCTTGAGAAGTGGATTGATTTCCTGAACGAGCGGAAGATTCCCTTTGATCGCGAGAAGCTTCCGGAGCAACTGCTGGGCCAGCGCAACGACACGCTCTTCCGGCACTTTCTGGGTCCCGACCTGACTCACGAGGAGAGCAAGCGCTTGAGCGAGGAGATTGAAGCGGTCTTCCGCAGGGTCTTCAAGGCCCATGCCAAGCCCCTGCCGGGTCTCGACCGGCTGATTGAAGAATGCCATCAAGCCAGGGTTCCCCTGGCGGTGGCGTCCTCAGCGATCCGCAACAACGTGGAATTTGTGCTGGAGGCGCTTGGCTACGGGCGTTATTTCCACACCGTGGTCAGCGGAGATGAAGTGACCCACCCCAAGCCTGACCCGGAGATTTACCTGAAGGCCGCCGGGCACCTGGGCGTCAAGCCCGCGGACGCCGTGGCCTTTGAGGATTCATATCCGGGAATCGGCGCGGTCAAGAACGCCGGCATAAAGTGCGTTGCCGTGGCGTCAACTTTCCCCATCGAGAATCTCCGCCCGCTCGCCGACCTGGCCATTCCCAGTTTTGAAGCCATCAACCTGGAAAAGCTTCAGGAGCTCTTCAGCGCCGTTGGCAAGGGTTGGGTCGGTTGCTGCGGCAGGGGCGTGCCGGCGTGAAAACCGGTGTTACGTCCGACCTCAATAGGTTGAGCGGCCGCCTGAAATGTCGTAGCACTGGCCCGTGGTAAAGGATGCCTCGCGGGAGGCCAGGAAATGGATCAGGCTGGCCACCTCCTCGATCCTGCCGGTGCGGCCCATGGGAATGCGGCTGACCATGTAGGCCACGGTTTCCTTGGCGATGGTGTCGAGGATTTTGGGTTGAATCACCGCGGGAGCGATGCTGTTGACGGTGATGTCGCCCTTGGTGGCCACTTCCTTGGCCAGGGCTTTGGTCAGGCAGATCACCGCCGCCTTGGTGCTGGAATAGGGCACCAGGGTGGGGTTGCCTTCTTTGCCCGCCACGGAAGCGACGTTCACGATGCGGCCGTAGCG
>JBJKQF010000109.1:0-8882 GCA_046705545.1 Terriglobia bacterium | reverse complement strand
ACCGAAAAGACTGTAAAAAGCGGCGAGAGCCTCGATCTCCACCTTGCACAGGGGGGAGGCGCTGCGGTGATCTTTACCCCGATTCGGTAAACGAACGGCGTTGTCAGGCTGGAGTGGCTGGCTCAATTTTGAGAACCAAGAGCCCTCCGCCGGGGGTTTTGTCCGCCCGAACCGTGCAAGCGAAACCGGCCAGATCCCTCTCGGTGCAGGTTTTGCTTTCACCTGCCGGCCACAGCCTGGTGACTTTGTAGCTGGGGTGGCCCGCCAGGCCGATGGCTTTGAGAGGAATTTGCAGCTTGAGGTGGGCGTCCCGGCTGGTATCCAGGTTCCCCGCCACCACGATCGCGGCGTGCTGGTTCCAGCGGACATAGGGAACCGGAGCCGGGATGTCATGCTGGCAAGGGACGGCCATCAGGTTGGGCCGCTCGTATTCCGGCTTGAGGGCCAGGATTTCCGCTTCCTGCTTGCGCACGGCGATCATCTTTTTCACGTCGTCGAACATGGCGGCGTGCTCAGGTTTCTTCAGTTCCGCCCAATCCAGCCAATTCCCGTAGAGCCAGCGGCCCGTGCCCAGTTTCCCTCCGCCCCAGAGGTGCGGCGAGAGCCAGGGAATGGGCCGGAACGTGGCGTTGAATTCCTCTCCGGCAACGAAGATGGGAATCATGGGGAGGAAGAGGATCGAGTAGCCGAAGATGGAGCGGCTGCCTAACGCCGCGTAGGGACTTCTGTTCTCTGGGTACCCTTCCCATCCATAGTCGTGGCAACTGAGTTGAATGGAAGGCCAGCCGGGCGCCATGGTGGCGACATAGATGTGAATGGTGGGCGGCTTTCCTTCCATGTTGAGAACCCGCGTAAGCCCCGGGACTCTCTTGAACGTTAATTGCCAATGCCGCTCCATATCGTCTTTCACGAGGATGTTCTCAATAGGTTTGTCAGGGACGTTCTCAACGGTCAGCTGAACGTCTGGAATGCCGTCGGTGAGATCGTCGTTGGTGCGGCGGCAGCACTTGTCGGGGCCCAGGCCGTCCAGCCGGATGCGCAGCGGTCCTTTGCCGCCGCTGGTCCCTTCAAGCCGGCTTCCATCGTCGGCAAATTGGATGGTGACGTGGTAATTCCCGGCCGTGCCGAAGTCCCGATCATAGAAGCCTGGCACGTCGCGGAGCAGCACTTGGTTGAGACTGTCGGGGATTCGGTTGTGGGTCCTGAAATTGTGGTCATGCTGCGTGAAGTCCGTAACCCCCGGAACCACGGCGTTGTCTTCTTCAAAGAGGACAATTTCATGGCCGGCCCGTGCCGCGTTCTGGCGGACTCTCTCCCAAAGATCAGGCCGATACATCAGGTGATCCAGGCGGTATCCATCTACGCCGAAATCCGTGACGCAATGGGTCCAGATGTTGACCCACCAATCGTCCAAATCCGTGCGGCCGCCATGCCAGTTGTAATCGGCCATTTTCCAGCTGACTCCCCGGAACCAGTGGGGGTGCTGTTTGACCAACGGGCTGTAGTCCACAACGCCGTGGGTGTGAACATCCAGGAAGATTCGGATGCCGCGACGATGGGCCTCCGCAATCATCCCCTTGAAATCCTCCGGCGTTCCCAGGGATGGGTCAAGCTTCTGGGGCTCGATGTTCGCGTACTGGGTCCAGATGTTGTAGAAGAAGTGGCTGTCCGAGAGCGAATGGCCGGTGAGCCAGATGCCGTTGATTCCCAGATCCTGAAGGTAGGCGAGCCGTGCCTTGGTGCTGTTGAACGTTCCGCTCTCCGGGCCGTGGGGAGATGTAAAACCCTTTGTCGCGATTTCATAAATAATCAGATGCTCGGCCCAAGGGGGCGAAGGAGGCATGACTCTGGTGGTTCTTCCACCCGCAGGGAGTCCCGGCTGGCTGGCGGAGGCGACCCCGCGGGTTGCAATCGCCAAGCCTGCTGTCACTCCGCTTTTAAGAAAACCCCGTCGCGATGGATTTGTCGAGCGGCTGCGGTTCTTGTGCATGGGTATTCCTTCTGTCTTACCGAAATTTCGGGCGCCGTGATGGGCGTGGGGCCGTCTGGGTAGACGGGCAAAGCCTGCGGACCTTGGGCAGCCTGCAAAATTCAGCGGACGCGCACGAAATGCCGCCTCCAAGCCTCGATTTTGGGCCCGATGGCCCCGGCGACCAGGCGCATTCTACCATCCGGCGCTGAAGGATGACAACCAAAGGACTACCGCACGGAGGCGGATGGAGGCGCAGGCGCATTTTCCGCCGCGGAGAACGGGGATTTGATAGACTCAGGGTTGGCAAACGCCCCTAAGAAGGAGGTTGGAGCCGGCCGGCCTCCTGGGAGTAAAATATGAATGCCAGCTTTCTTCCGGTGCAACAAGTTGGTGTGGCAGAGAAATTGCCCCGTGCTTTCACCGCAGGCCAGAGATTGGGCGCCAGAAACCCCGTGGCAAACGATCAATTCACCAAAGAGAGCAGGAGGAAGTACGAGGTCGGAAGGCGCTATTATCAAACGGTTTCATCGGAGACGGAAATGAATTATACCTCGCATGAGTTTAGGCCGTCCGCTTTGCGGCTGACGGCGATGATCATTTTTCTTGGGTGTATGGCGGTGGCGCCCACGACCGGCTGGGCTCAGCAGAGCAGCGAGAAGGCGCTGTTTGACCAGGCGCGCACTTACGAAGGCCAGCAGAACTACGACGCGGCGGCGGGCGTTTACCGGAAGATTCTGGCTTCCGATCCCAATAATGCCGAAGCCCTCAAGCGCCTGGGCATTGTGGAGCAGACCGAGCTGAAGTTCAATGAGTCGATTCAAGACTTCAAGCGTGTTTTAAGCCGGCACCCGGATTATCCGCAGGTCAACTTTTTCCTGGGGCTTTCCTATTATGGCTTGCATGATTCCAAGGAAGCGATTGCGAGTTTCCGGCGCGAGCTGAAAACGCCTACGGCCCATCCTGCCACGCACTACTATCTTGGGATGGCATTGGAGGCTGACGGTCAAACGAATGAGGCCATCGACCAGTTCAACCAAGTCGCCGTACAGCGTCCGAACGATCCCAACGTGCTTTACGAACTGGCGCGCTTGCACATGAATGCCTCCTTTGTCGCCATCAGAAACCTGATGAAGAACCATCCCGATTCCTTCCAGCTCCATATGTTGCTGGGCGATCTCTATACCAAGGAAGCTCGTTATCCAGAGGCTATCCTCCAATATCAGTCGGCGCTGAAGAAGCAGCCGGACGCACCGGGGATCCACTTCCCCTTGGGCGAAAACTATTGGTTGGAGGACAAGTGGGACCTGGCGGAAAAGGAATTCCTGCTGGCGCTTAAGGAATCGCCCACCGACGCCCTGACCAACCTCTATTTGGGTGACCTGGCGCTGAGGGCGCAAAAAGTGAGCGAGGCCCTTCCTTACCTGAAGCAATCAGCGGCCAGCGATCCTAAATATGTGCAGACTCATATTCTTCTTGGGCAATGCTACATGAAGCTGGACGACCTTCAAAAGGCCAAGGCGGAATTGCTTGCCGCCGCCCGCCTTGACCCTGCGGGGCCGCGCAGCCATTACCTGCTGTCCCAGGTTTACCAAAGGCTGCACCAGACGGCCCAAAGCAGGCACGAACTCGACGTGTTCGCGGATCTTTCCCGCAAGAAGGTAGCAAAGAGTAATGCCTTGGCCGCCGGCCAGAACCCGCTCGGAAGTTCCCAGGGAGGCGAGAAGTAAGCCGCCGCGGGAAACCTTTGCCGGTTCCCAATCGTTCCCCTATGGGCTCTTCACCTGGTTATTCTGAGACCGGCGCGCCTCCACATGACGGCGAATCGGTTCCGCAAGAAGTTTTCTGACAGGTGTTAACAATCCTCCTTACGCAACCGCCGGAAATGCTCTGGACGCGGACGCGCGCTGCGGTGCGAGGGATTGCGCAGAAGACGAGAGGCCCTTTGCGGAACGCTTTGAGAAAGGCGCTGCGGTTGCGGGTTTTGTGCGGGCTGTGCTAGGTTTCGTGGGAAGGTTTAAAAGGAATGGGAAAAGTACGCGTACGTTTTGCGCCCAGTCCCACGGGCTACGTTCACGTGGGAAACGCCCGCACAGCACTGTTCAACTGGCTGTTTGCGCGGCATCACGGCGGGGAATTGATCCTGCGCATCGAGGATACGGACCTGGAGCGCTCCGAGCAGCGCTACGAGGATCAACTGCTTGAAGACCTGCGCTGGTTCGGCCTGGACTGGGATGAAGGTCCGGACAAGGGAGGTCCGGCCGGCCCTTACCGGCAGTCCGAGCGCCGCGGCATGTACCAGAAATATTCGGCGGCGCTGATTGAGCAAGGGCGCGCTTATTACTGCTTTTGTTCCCCCGAACAGCTTGAAGACGAGCGCCAGCAGGCTCTCAAGGCCGGCCTGCAGCCGCGCTACTCCGGCCACTGCCGTAAGATCGCCCGGGAAGAAGCCACCCGCCGTGCCGAGGCGGGCGAGCCCGCAGCCCTGCGCTTGAAGATCGCCGAATGGGGTTTCCGCTGGCACGACATGGTGCACGGAGAGACCAGCTTTCCGGGAGACGTGATCGGCGACCCGATCCTGGTGCGCTCGGATGGCTCTCCCGCTTACAACTATGCGGTGGTAATCGACGATCACCTGATGGGTATTACCCACGTGATTCGCGGTGACGATCATATCTCCAACACGCCGCGGCAACTGGCGCTCTATCACGCCCTGGGATGGGAAGCGCCGCAGTTTGCGCACCTTTCCACGATTCTCGGGCCTGACCGAGCCCGGCTCTCCAAGCGCCACGGCGCCACTTCTCTTGAGAGCTTCCGGGCTATGGGCATTCTTCCTGAAGCGCTGCGGAATTATTTGACTCTGCTGGGGTGGTCTCCCGCTGACGGTAAGACTGAAATTCTGAGCGACGCGGAAGTGATCGCGCAGTTCTCCCTGGACCACATTACCAAGAGTCCGGCGGTGTTTGACCAGGAGAAGTTGAACTGGCTGAATCGCCATTACCTGAAGCAGTTGCCTTTGGCGCGGGTGGTGGAGTTGAGCCTTCCTTATTTTCTGGAGGCGGGGCTGCTTTCCGCGCCTGCGGGCCCGGCTGTTTGTGGCTGGCTGGAACATGTCATCGAGGCGGTGATCAATAAAATCGATTACCTCAGCCAACTTCCGGAATCAGCGCGGCTGATCTTCGAGTACGATGCGAAGAGAGCCGCGGAGTCGCTGGGTGCCCAGGAAACCGAAGTGCTCAAGCAGGTGATCCCCAAAATTCTTGCGGAGTCCAAGCTCACATATCACCGGTTTCGAGAGATCCTGAAGGAAGTTCAGAAAGCCACCGGCAAAAAAGGGAAGGAACTGTTTCACCCCGTGCGGGTGGCCATGACCGGCTGGGACTCCGGGCCGGAGCTTGAGAAATTAATTCCGATTTTTGAGGCGGGCACCGAATTGAAACTGGCTCCGCCGATTCTGAGCGTGGCTGAACGTTTGGGCGCCTTTGCGCAGGCGGCGCGTCTGCTCTGAGCGCAATAGACACTCGCTAAAAACAGAGCCTCGCTGAACTTCCATGACCGAACCACGAGCGACACCGTCGCAAGGCGTGCTGTACGGCATTAACGCCGTCAAAGAGGCGGTGCGCTCCCGCCCGGTGGATCACGTACTGGCGCGGGAAGGCGCAGGCGGGCGGCGCTTGCAGGAGATCTTGAGCGAATGCCGCAGCCGGGATATTCCGTTGCGATTTGTCCCTCGCGCTGCCCTCGACCGGGTGGCGGGAACCGCTCATCACCAGGACGTAGTGGCGGTCTGTTCGGAAAAGGCTTATGAAGACCTGGCGGCTGTAGCCGGATGGAAAAGTCCTGCGCTGTTGGTGGTTCTGGACGGTGTGGAAGACCCTGCCAACCTGGGAGCCATTGTGCGTACCAGCGTGGCGGCAGGCGCGAACGGCGTGGTGGTTGGGGAACGGCGCGCCGCGGGGCTTTCTCCGGCGGTGGCACGGGCGGCCGCGGGGGCGCTGGAGCACGTCAGGATCGCCCGGGTTAAGAATTTGGTGCGGTCGCTCGTTGAACTGAAGGAGCAGGGAATCTGGGTTTATGGGTTTGAGCCGCGGGCGGAAAAGAGCTATCTGGAGTTGGATTACAAACTCCCCTGCGCTCTGGTGCTGGGCGGCGAGGGCCGCGGGTTGCACCGGCTGGTGCGTGAGGCTTGCGATCAACTTGCCGTCATCCCCTTGCAGGGGCCGGCCGAGTCGCTGAACGTGTCTGTGGCGGCCGGCATTGTTCTCTACGAGGCGCTCCGGCAGCGCCCGGCAGCTTCAAGTTGACATGAAAATCGCAGGCGGGTGGTCAGCGTGGGGCGGCTTCGCGCCCCACTGCGGCGAGGTAAACTTGCCCTACTGGACCAATTTGACCTACCTCCCAAGAAGCCTCTTTCCTTGGCGAGGATTTTTGGCGTATGCTATACGACTAATTTTCAAGACTTGCCGTTGGGCTTGTCCGTGGTGAAATCTTCCAAAGAACCTAATTTATTCACAAGCGTCTGAGTGATGCCGGCGTCGCGGCTCAGCGCTCGGATCGAAGGAAACCGATATGACTCTTTCCCCCGTTTGGCTGGTGATGGGTGTGCTTGCGTTCCTGGTGGCTGGTTGGATGATTTGGCAGTTCCTGCACAATGAAATGCGCGCTTCGGTTGGTGGAGGCGTCTTGGAGTCTGCGTGGCGGCTGGTGAGTTCGCGTCTTCAGGGTGTCCGGCCGGGATGGCGATGGGCTGCCAGAACCGTAGCGGCAGTCGCCGCGCTCATGATGGCGGGCGCGAGTTCGGCTTTCGCACAGGCTTCCGAACAAGCTACGGGCGAAGCCAATCTGAAGCTCCCCGATTTTACGAGCGTCAAGTTTCTCGGGATCGGCGGGCATGAGCTTCTGTTGTTCGGCATTCTTTTCTGCTTTTTGGGGCTGGCGTTCGGACTGGGCATGTACAGCCGGCTGAAGAATCTGCCCGTGCATCGTTCCATGGCTGAGGTTTCGCAGTTGATCTGGGAGACCTGCAAGACCTACCTGGTCCAACAGGGCAAGTTTCTCTTTCTGCTCTGGATCTTCATTGCGGCCATCATTGTCTTGTACTTTGGAGTGCTCCTCAAATACGAAGCCCTCCGCGTGATCATCATCCTGGCGTTCAGCGTGCTGGGGATTTGCGGAAGCTACGGCGTGGCGTGGTTCGGCATCCGGGTGAACACGTTTGCCAATTCCCGGACGGCGTTTGCCAGCCTGGAAGGCAAGCCGTATCCCGTTTACCGGATTCCCGTGGGCGCTGGAATGAGCGTGGGCATGATGCTCATCAGCGTTGAGCTGCTGATGATGCTGTTCATTCTGCTTTTTGTCCCGGGAGATTATGCCGGACCCTGCTTTATCGGATTTGCCATCGGCGAGTCTCTGGGCGCCGCGGCGCTGCGAATTGCGGGCGGAATCTTCACCAAAATCGCGGACATCGGGGCTGACCTGATGAAGATCGTCTTCAAGATCAAAGAAGACGACGCGCGCAACCCGGGCGTGATCGCGGATTGCACGGGGGACAACGCGGGCGACTCCGTGGGGCCGAGCGCCGACGGTTTTGAAACCTATGGCGTGACGGGCGTGGCGCTGATCGCCTTTATCCTGCTGGGCGTCAAGAATCCCATCATTAAGGTGCAATTGCTGGTGTGGATTTTTGTGATCCGCGTCGTCATGCTGATCGCGGCGGCGGCGGCGTACTATATCAACGAGGCGATTTCCAAAGCCCGCTACGGGCATGCTGCCAAGATGAATTTCGAGTCCCCGCTGACCTCTCTGGTGTGGCTCACTTCCTTCGCCTCCATCGGCCTGACCTATCTGAGTTCCTCCTTCATCATCCCCGACATCGGCGGCGACCCGTCGCTTTGGTGGAAGCTTTCGACTATCGTTTCCTGCGGAACCCTGGCCGGCGCCCTGATCCCCGAACTCGTTAAAGTGTTTACCTCCACTGAAGCCCGCCACGTGAAAGAGGTGGTTCGGTCGGCTCGGGAAGGCGGAGCGTCGCTCGACATCCTTTCCGGCTTCGTTTCCGGCAATTACTCCAGCTACTACCTGGGCCTGACCATGATGGTGCTGATGGCGATCGGCTCCTGGGTCAGCCTCCGAGGTTTGGGAAATATCATGCTGGCCGCGCCCGTCTTTGCTTTTGGCCTGGTGGCTTTCGGGTTCCTGGGAATGGGCCCGGTGACGATTGCCGTGGATTCTTACGGACCGGTGGCTGACAACGCGCAATCCGTTTACGAGCTTTCCCTGATTGAACACGTCCCCAACGTTGAGCAGGAAGTGAAGCGGGACTTCAACCTGGATGTGAACTTCGAGCAGGCCAAAGAGATGCTGGAAGCCAACGACGGAGCGGGCAATACTTTCAAGGCGACCGCCAAGCCGGTGCTGATTGGCACGGCAGTGGTGGGAGCCACGACGATGATCTTTGCCACCATCATGGCCCTGACCGACGGTCTGACGGCCAACGTGAGCAAATTGTCTCTGCTGCACGCTCCCTTTGTGCTGGGCTTGGTCTCCGGCGGAGCCATCATCTACTGGTTCACCGGGGCGTCTACCCAAGCCGTAACCACCGGTGCGTACCGTGCGGTGGAATTCATCAAAGCTAATATCAAATTGGAAGGCGTCGAAAAGGCTTCCGTGAGCGACAGCAAAAAAGTGGTCGCCATCTGTACCCAGTACGCGCAAAAAGGCATGTTGAACATTTTCATCTCTGTCTTTTTCGTCACCCTGTCCTTTGCCTTCCTCGACCCGTTCTTTTTTGTCGGCTACCTGATCTCGATTGCCATCTTCGGGCTCTATCAGGCCATCTTTATGGCCAACGCCGGCGGCGCGTGGGATAACGCCAAGAAGATCGTTGAGGTGGAGCTGAAAGAAAAGGGCACGG
>JBJKQF010000108.1:0-8150 GCA_046705545.1 Terriglobia bacterium | reverse complement strand
CTGCCTTTGATGCAAAAGCGGCGCTGGGGCCGGCTGATTACGATCACATCCGCTTCCGTGAAGCAGCCGATCGACAACCTGATTTTGTCGAATTCCGTCCGCTCCGCTGTATCGGGGTTGATGAAGAGCCTTTCCAACGAATACTCCAAGGACAACATCCTGGTGAACAACGTTTGTCCTGGCTACACCCTGACCTCCCGTTTGGATGAACTCTCCTCCAAACTTGCCACGAGCGAGGGAATCGATCCCCAGCGAGTTCAGGCTCGCTGGGCAAGCCAGATTCCTCAGCAGAGGCTGGGCCGTCCGGAGGAGTTTGCCAACGCAGTGGTATTTCTCGCCTCTGAACGCGCCAGCTACATCAACGGTGTCTCCATTGCGGTAGATGGCGGTTTTGTAAAGGGTATCTACTAATCTCGGCCAAGCTCGGGCCGCTTCTTTCTGCCAGGATACGGAGTTTTCCGCTTACTCTGGACACGGGGTTGTCGAACTTCACCCGGGCTTAGTACAATGATCTTAGCGGGGGGCAAATCGCGTAATTGCGAAGAAGGAGGTACTGTGCGTTCTTCAATTCGTTGGATGGTCTTCACCTTTTTGTTCTGCGTGATGGGGTTTGGTTTCCAATCTTCGTCTCTTTTTGCGGCTCCGGAACATGTTGTTTCGCCCGCTGAACTCCAACAGGCCACCGTTGCGGCCGCCCGGACCCGCCAGGCAAACGTTGCCAAGGTGGAGAAGTTCTTTTCAACGCCCCAAGCTCAGAAGGCGCTGAAATCCGCGCACTTGAACCCCGTCCAAATCAAGCAAGCCGTCCCGTCGCTGAGCAACCAAGAGCTGGCGCACCTTGCTGCGAGAGCTGACAAGGCCCAAAAGGACTTTGCCGCTGGATCGCTTACCAACCAGCAAATCACCTACATCCTGATCGCTTTAGGAACTGCTATCGTGGTGCTGATCGCCACGCATTAAATCCCATGCAATGCCGTTTGTGTCTGCAAGGCTGGGCGCCGGCGCTGCTATCCGCAGTGCTTGCGTCCATTCTGGCAGCCGGTCCGGGAATCTGGCTGAACGTACCTTTCATTCACCAACAGACCAATGGTTGCGGAGCAGCCTGCATTGCCATGGTGATGCAGTACTGGCGCCGGAGTGGCGAGAAAGATGTCCCTGTGGCCGACGCCCGCCGCATCCAGCGCGCTCTTTATAACCGGCGCGCCAAAGGCATCTATGCTGCGGATATGGAGCGATACTTCCGGCAAAATGGTTTTCGAGTATTTGCCTTTCAAGGCCAGTGGGAAGACCTGAAGCACCACCTCTCCAAGGGGAGGCCGCTCATCGTTTCACTTGGCGAGGGGCGCCGGAACGAGCCGCTCCACTACGTTGTGGTGGTGGGGCTTGACTGGCAGGAACACGTCGTGTTGGTCAACGATCCCGCCCGGCGCAAGCTTCTCAAAATGGAACGCAGCGAATTTGAAAAGCGTTGGAAGGCCACGAGCGACTGGACTCTTCTGGCCCTTCCCGAGCCTGGCCGGTGAAAGTTCAAATTCTTTTCCTCGGTGTTTTGCTCGCCGTTCCCCCCGCGGCTCGTGGACAGAAACCAAGCATCCACGGTTCCAATCACGACAGAACCCCAGCCCAAACGCGGCCGGGCCATCCCGAGAATTCGCCTGCGGATTCTCCCAGCAGCGCGGCAGACCGTGATTACAAGCGTGGAATGTCTCTCGCGCACTTGGAGCGCTGGACGGAAGCCCGGCATGCGTTCGAGGCTGGAGAAAAACGCAACCCGCGCGACGAGCGCTTTCCCTTAGAACTTGCGGGAATTGCCTTCAAGCAAAAACGCTTCGGTGAGGCGAAGAACCATCTGCGCCGCGCTCTGCGCCTGGCTCCAAAGGATTCCTACGCGCTGAATTTCTTGGCCACTCTCTATTTTCTGGATGGCAATCTTCCGGCGGCGCTCAAGTACTGGAACCGCATTGGGAAGCCGCGGATCGCAGAGATCAGAACCCCTCTTGATCTGCGCACCGGCCCGGCGCTTCTCGACCGTGCTTTTACAGCTTCTCCGGCGAGCGTCTTGCGCCTTGAGCAGTACCGGACGACGCGAGCGCGCCTGAAACAGTTAGGAATCTTTCCGGTTTTTCGACTGGACCTTACGCCCCAAGCCGGCAGCGGGGACAATTTCGATCTGAAGCTGAGCGCCGTGGAGAGAAACGGCTGGGGAGAGCGCAAGGTCTCAGGGCTCCTGGGCTTGTTGCGAGGAGTGCCGTATGAGACCGTCTATCCGGAATACTTCAATTTGCGCCATGGGGCGTTCAATATTCAGTCGCTGGTGCGATGGGACGATCAGAAGCGGCGCATCTTTGCCGCCGTGTCAGCGCCGCTTGCAGGAAACCCCAAATACCGCTATGAGGTTTACGCAGACGCGCGAAATGAAAACTGGGACGTCTCGCGCACGTTCAGCCTGCTGGGTTCATCACTCAAAGCTTTTAACATGGAATGGCTCGAGGCGGGCGGTGGAGTCAGGTCCATTGTAAACAGCCGCGCAAGCTGGGCAGCCGACTTGGTGCTCTCGGACCGGAGATTCCGCAACCTTCCTGCGGGTTTTTCAAACCCACTCTTCACCAACGGCTTTGCCCTGGAAACGCGAGTTCGTGGTCACTACGCGCTGCTGCGGGTTCCGGAAAAGAGGTTCACCTTGAACTCAAGCGGCACGTTCAGCCTGGGAAAGCTCTATGCAGCGGGTTTCGGAGATTTTTCCAAGTTGCAGGGATCGCTCCGAGCGCGCTGGTTCCCCAAAGCTCGCGGCGACGATTACGAGATGGATGAGGATTTTCACGCTGGGAAGACCTTTGGCCAAGTTCCATTCGACGAGCTGTTTATGTTGGGGCTCGAGCGCGACAACAATCTTCCCCTCCGGGCGCACGTCGGAACGCGCGACGGCGAGAAGGGAAACGCGCCCCTGGGGCGCAACTACCTTCTATCAAACTGGGAAATTAATAAAAATACTTACCAGAACGGATGGCTCAAACTGCGCCTCGCGCCGTTCCTTGATACCGGCAGGGTTTACGGGAGCTCCAACGGCTTCGGCTCCAGAAAGTGGCTTTGGGATACAGGAGCCCAGGCCAAGTTGAGCATTCTGGGCGGCGTTTCGATTATTTTTACCTACGGGAAAGATTTGCGCACCGGCGGAAACGCGTTTTACGTTACAACCGTCCACGAAGGCGGACTCCATATCCTTCCTTGAGCCGCAGCTAGGGCTTGCCGCTCTCTGCTTTCTTTTCTTCCGTGGAGCGGACTTTGACGCCCGCAAGCTCTTCGAGAAAAGTGACGACGGCAGCGTAATCCAAGTCGCCTTTTCCCTGGGCGCGCGCGGACGCGTACACTTCCTTCACGGCAGAAGCGACCGGCATCGGCACGCCCTTCGCAAAAGCCGCTTCCATGGCCAAGGTAACGTCCTTGTGCATCCACTAGAGAGGGAAGTAGGGAGTGAAGTCGCCCTTGAAAATGAACGGCGCCTTGAAGTCCGTCAGGGTGGCGCGCGCCATGCTGTTCTGAACGATGTCCATCATCACTTCCGGCCGAACGCCGGATTTGACCGCCAGGACAAATCCTTCACAGAAGATCTCAACCATGGTGGACTGAATGGCGTTTTGCGCCAGCTTGGCGGAGAGTCCCGCACCGTGCTCACCACAGTAAATATACTTCTTGCCCAGGACTTTTAGCAGCGGTATGGCGCGGTCGAAAACCTCGCGCTCGCCGCCGATCATGAAAGTCAATTCGCCTTTTTCCGCGCCGTGCTTGCTCCCGGTGACCGGAGCATCCAGAAAACTTGCTTTCTTGCCCGCGGTTTGACAGGCCAGCTTGCGGCTGACCACCGGGCTGATGGTTGCTGAATCAATCAGAATGGCGCCGGGACGGATGGTTTGCAGGACTCCTTCTTTTCCGGTGATGACTTCTTCTGAGGCTGCTGAATCGCTGACGATGCTCACGATAAAGTCTGCGGCTTTCGCGGCCTCTGCGGGGGTTGCCGCCACCCGCGCGCCGGCGCGTTCAAGCGGCTCAGTCTTGCTGCGCGTGCGGTTGTACACGCATACGTCATAGCCGGCCTCTATCAGTTTCAAAGCCATAGGCTGTCCCATAATTCCTAACCCGATAAAGCCAACCGATTGCGCCATAAGAAACCTCCACGTGATGTTTTGGGGCGGGCCCCTCGAATAAAGTTAGAACTCAACTTGCAGGAATTCGCCGCCGTGAGTATTCAGGGACTTCGTCTGGAGACCTTATTACGATCCGAAGTCCAGCCACAGCCGAATGTCCCGGACGTTGTTGTCAGTGAAGCCCGTTTCGAGTGTATCACCAAGGGTCCTGAAGAATGAATAGGAGTCGCTATCTCTGAGAAATTGCGCCGGGTCGAGTCCCAGCGCATGTGCGCGGGAGACCGTTTGCCCGTCGGCCACCGCTCCACTGGAAGGGCTGTTGCCGTCGCGGCCGTCAGTCCCGGCGCTCAGCACCACCCGGCTTTGGTGGGAGAGCTTTTGCGCGACGTAAAGCGCGTACGCTTGGTTGCGTCCCCCTACTCCGGAGCCAGTGACGGGGCAGGTGACCTCTCCCCCCACGATCAGAGCGACTGGCTGGTCCGGGTTCTCTGCGGCTAGTCTATCGAGCGAAAGCAGATTGCTATCGGCGACCTCTTGGTAATCGGCGTCCCACTCATTCGGATCGATTGCGCAAATGAAGCCTCGCTTCTCCGCAGCGTCTTTTGCCGCTGCCACAGCCTCTTGGTTCGATATGAGGCATAGGTACTGCGAGTTTTCGAAGCTCGGATCGTCCGGCTTGGGGGTCTCCTCCAAGGAGTGATCTTCAAACAACCGCCGGATGGCCGCCGGAAATTTCGGGACCAGACTGTTTTCTTCCGCCACCCGGTAACACTCTTCAAGCGTAGACTCGTCGGGCATGGTGGGTCCTGAAGCTACCATCGAGGGCAAGTTGTCCGGAACATCGGAGACGTAGACGGTGAGCTGGCGGGCAGGGTATGCCGCTTTGGCGAGCCGGCCGCCTTTCACGGCCGACACGTGTTTGCGCAGAACGTTGATCTGCTCGATTGGCAGGCCGCAGGTTACCAGCACCCGATTAAATTCGATCAAGTCATCCAGGGAGACACCGGGGGCGAGAGGTTTCTCAAACAGAGTGGATCCTCCTCCGGAGACCAGAAAAATCACCGAATCGTCACTTCCCAGACCGGAAACCAGGTCCAGGGCCTCTTGAGCGCCATCCAGACTCTCGGCGTTCGGGTAGGGATGTCCTCCCAGAAAATAACGGAAACCTTCCAGCTTGCTTGTTGGAGTGGAAGGGGCAACGACGATGCCTCGGGCCGACTGCTCGCCCAGAATTTCATTCAAAAGCGCAGCCATGCGGCCCGCGGCTTTGCCAAAAGCCACAACCTGAGGCGGCCGCGAGAGGGGCAGGAGAGCTCCGCCGGCAAAGATGTTTTCATCTTCCTTGCGCAACTTGTGGAACATGGCATGGCGGAGGTCAATGGCCGTGATGACTTCATGAAAGATCTCTCGGGCTATATTCTTTCCTTCGTCATATGCGGGTCTGGATGGGTTTGCACGATCACTGTTCATGGTCATCCCCGGGTTCCGGCGGCGATTTCACTGCACCGTGCTGGCCCCGCCGGCAAAAGGGCTGGGGCATCTGCCCAAATCTTCACAGCCAGAAACCTTTCGGCGCACCCCCAGTTTACGCTGGGCTGCGTCATTTTAGATCATCAAAAAAGACTTGCCGCGGAAATCCGGCGGCGCCAGAAGCCTCCGCTGCAGATTGGCGAGCATCGTTCTCGGCTTGACGGGAAAGGAAGCGGCAGGTTATCGTAGATGGTTAGGCCTTAAAGTTATCAACTTAACAGGGAGCCAGCGCTTTGAAGAGGACGTATCAACCTAATCGACGTCGTCGTGCCAAGACCCACGGATTCCGCGTGCGCATGCGAACCCCGGGAGGACGTCAGACGTTGAAACGCCGGCGTCAAAAGGGTCGCCACCGCCTGACTCCATGAATCCAGGTTCAGGTGCTTTCCCCAAGAAATTCCGATTGCTGCGCCGGGTAGATTTCCGGCTAGTTTACGAGGAGGGAGAGCGCCGAAGTGCCTCGGTATGCACAGCCTTTTTCCGGCCGAACGGCCTTACGGAAACGCGCCTGGGAATAACAGTGCCGGTGCGCGTGGGGAAGGCCGTGTTGCGCAACCGCATCAAGCGGCGGGTGCGGGAGGTTTTCCGGCAGAACCGGGAATCACTCGCAGAAGGCTGGGATATTGTGGTGAATCCGCGCCCGAGTGCGGCCACGATCAATTACCCGGCGCTCGAAAAACAACTGCTGCGGTTGTTTCCCGTGCGTCCGCCGGGTGCATCCTCAACGGTGGGTTAAGATTGCTGGCTCTGGGGCTGATTCGTTTCTATCAGGCCTGCCTGTCGCCGATTATTCCTTCTTCGTGCCGATACTACCCCTCGTGCTCGGTTTACGCTTATGAGGCTGTCGAGAAGTGGGGCGCTTGGCAGGGAACGAAACTTGCGATGCGCCGTCTGCTGCGCTGCCGGCCCTGGGGTGGCGGAGGGTTCGACCCGGTTCCTTAACAGCTCAGCACGGGGCTCAGATACAAGCGTCGAACGGAAAGTCTTGCCATAATGAATACTGAAAAACGGGTGATCATTGCCCTCGCCCTCTCCTTCGCGCTGCTGATGTTGTGGCGGGCGCTGTTCATTAAGGAGGTTCCTCCTCCCCCTCCGTCTACATCCTCCAGCGCCGCGCACGGAGTAAAAACCGAGAGCTCGTCCAAAGCTGCCCCATCTCCGGCGGCTCCCAAGACCCCGCCTCCACCCAAGATTCCGGTGGTCGAAGGCACCACGGCCCAGAGCATTACGGTGGAGAACGATCTCTATCGAGTGACGTTTTCTTCGCGGGGCGGAGTGGTGACAAGCTGGATTCTCAAGGAGTACAAGGACGCCCACGGCAAGCCGCTTGATGTGGTGGATTCCGCCGCCTGCAAGCAGCTTGGCTACCCTCTGAGCATCACAACCGCGGACTCCTCCTTGAATCAGAAGATCAACCAAGCCCTCTACGTTGCGACGCCTTCAGGGACAACGCTTGCGGCTCCAGCCACCCTGGAATTTACCTACAGCGACGGCAACGTCCAGGTACAGAAGAAATTTTCGTTCGGTTCTGATTACAAGCTGCACGCCAAGGTCAGCGTGGCGGAAGGCCAGCACTATGTTCCCATCAAGGTTGCGTGGCCGGGAGGCTTTGGCGACCACTCCCTTTCTGTGGACGAGCAAATTGCCCAGAGCAAGCTGGTGTACGATTCGGACGGAAGCCTGGAGACCGTCGATCAGCACAAGATCAAAGAAGATCGCAGCGTGGCGGGTCCGCTGGATTTTGCGGGGCTTGAAGATCGGTACTTTGCCGCGATCTTTTTCCCGGGTTCTCATGACCAGGGTTTCCTGGCGGGCCAGAATGACTGGACGCCCGAAGGCTGGAAAGAGAAAGAAGCACCCAAAGCCATTTTCGGCGAGTTGGGAAGCCAGCAGGCGCAGCCGCTCGACTTTGGGTTGACGGTGTTGCCGAAGGAGTTAAATGCTCTTAAGGTGGCGGACCCCCGGCTTGAAGGGTTGGTAGATTTTGGCTGGTTCGGCTTTATTGCCAAGCCGCTGTTTCTCGCGCTGCGGTACATTTACGACAACTGGGTTCACAATTACGGTTGGGCGATTGTGATTCTGACGCTGATCATCAACATGGCGCTTTTTCCCTTGAAACTCAAAAGCATCCGTTCCGCTCAGGAGATGCAGCGCATCGCGCCACATGTGAAGGCAATCCAGGACCGCTACAAGCAGTACAAGTTCAACGACCCCCGCAAGGCCCGCATGAACCAGGAAATCATGGCCCTTTACAGCGAGCACAACGTCAGCATGCTGGGCGGGTGCTTGCCGATGTTGCCGCAGCTTCCGATTCTTTACGGATTTTATGAGTCGTTGGAAACGCCCTTTGCTTTGCGGCACGCACCGTGGATTCTGTGGGTCAAGGATTTGTCGATGCCGGATCCTTCCCACATCTTGGGTCTGCCGATTCCCATTCTGCCCACAATCATGATTGTGAGCATGTTTTTCATGACCAAG